>JADCES010000134.1 GCA_020250005.1 Roseomonas sp. | reverse complement strand
GTGCTCATCTGTTTGTCTCCGTCATCGGCGGGGGAAATCCCCTGCGCGTGACAGACCATTCGCGCTGTGATGGGGGCTGAGCCAAGCGAAATAGAGCGTTATTTCATTGCTATGATTCAGGCGTTTTGATCATGATGTGAGGGCCAGAAGCTGCTGCTATCTGGCCCCCGATTGCCATGTTTAGCGGCGCTTTCTGCTGCGCTTCGCGGCGGCTTGGCCGGCGGCGTATGCTTCCGCGAGAGAATTTCGGATCGACCAGACGGCGACATCGTGGAAATCGAGTGCATCGCGGTTTCTGGTCTCTAGCGTTTCCACCGAGGGCATATTCCGCTTGGCGATTTCCAGGAAAAGCTGGGTGGTGTCGGTGGTGTCGTTCATCTTGGTCTCCTTGCTGTGGCGCTGGGGCAATTCCCTGCGCCTGAGGGACCATTCGCGCTGTAGCGGGGGGGCGAGCCAAGCGAGATTGAGCGCTATTGCATTGCTATCATTGGGGAGTTCTGATCATGAGTGATCAGCCAAAACCGCTATATTCAAATCTTGCCAATTTTTGCCATATGGGTCAGAATGTTCGCATGAGTACCATGAACATTTCCCTTCCCGAAACGCTCAAGGCCTTCGTTGATGATCAAGTCACCGCAGGCGGCTACAGCACGAGTAGCGAGTATATTCGCGAGCTGATCCGCCGAGACCAGGACCGTCAACAACTCAAAGGGCTCTTGCTGCAAGGGGCCAAATCAAGGCAAGGCAGTACGGCCGACGCAGCGTATTTTGACGGTCTGCGTCAGAAGCTGAAGCAACGAAAAAAAGCGTGACTATCAAGCCGGTCATCCTGCGTGTCCTTGCCGAGCAGGATATTGAGCAGGCGAGCTTCCATTACCAGTCTGAGGGTGGCGAGGCGCTGGCCCTGGATTTTATCGAGGAGGCTGAGCAAGCCTTTCGCCGCATCGGCCGTAATCCAGCTATCGGTTCTCCGCGTTACGCCTTTGAGCTTGGCCTTGAGGGGTTGCGGGCGTGGCCGCTACGGCGCGTTCCCTATCTAATTTTTTATATCGAGCAGCCTAATACACTTGATGTGTGGCGTGTGTTGCATGGCCAGCGCGACATCCCCGCCTGGATGCAATCTTCTGAATAATCACGCGGCGAGGCTTAGCGCTGACCTGTTCGCATGCGACTGCGGCGTAGCCTTAATCTACTAGTTTGACGACAACCCCGCGCGACAACCACCGAGCACCAATGGCAGATCGCTATCTACCGCCCAATGCTTCTCAATTACTGCCCGTCCATCTGCGCCGATGCTGATCGTCTCGTTTGCAATCCGGGGTACGACCGGGCGACCATTCATTCTGAGCGTATCAACCCCTCGGACGCGTGGATCATTGAACTGATTGTGCACGTAGCAGGCTTCCACCACGACCGTCCGCCGATCCGCCATCACCCAACCACTCACCGCGTAAAGCGCAAAACCAGTGAGGCGAAAGGCCCGATTGCGGCAGGCCTGTAGCAATTGATCGCGGGTCCGGAAAACAAACCCGCCAGACCGGTCTTCACCGATATCGCGCCGTCCCTCCGTATGGATGAAATGCGGGTGTAAGTAGCTCGGCAACTCGGCGCAGAGCCTGTCCCGAGCCGCTGCATCCGGATGGTTCATGCCGCCCATGGTGGCGCTGACGCGGCGCAGATAGGTGCGAATGCCCGCTTCCCAAGCTGCGTCTAGCGCAGCCTTCTCCTCCGTAGTTTCCGACCAAAGCGCCATACGCGGGCGGACCGCTCCGCGCCGAACGGCATAGAAATCCTCGCTCCAGTGCGGATCAGCGTCAAAGCCAGGTATAGCTGTCCAAACCTCACGCGGCGTAGCGTCAGCAAAAGTCTGGGTGGGCGTTGTCTGGGTCTGAGCGATACCAGCGGTGCCCATGCTCGCCAGACCTAGGGCCAGCAAGCCCGAGCGCGTCAAACGAGAAATACGTGAAGCGATCGAGCCCATCAGGAAAACCTTTTGATACAGCGCAGAACCATTATGTAGCATCGCCGTCCTTTGAAGCACAAGCTTGTGATATTTGATTCGCCTCTTCGCCAATTCGAACCATGTGGCACCACCACGGCGTGGCCGTGGCGCTATCTAGAGGCCCAAAAGCAATGTGCGATGATGTGCGGCGCCATACACCATGGTTTGCATTCAGGCTGCTGAAATCACCCGAAAGGGTGCAACCCGAGTGCAAACCTAAGGGCCCTAGGTTTGCACCCAAGCCATTGAATTCACGGCGCGATGCTGCAAACTGCAACCCATATTTTTATTCTGGCGCTAGCGATGTCGCGCGCGTCTGCTCCCCGCATACAATAGCGCCAGGAAGGAACCATGGCCTTCAACTTATCAAACTGCATCGGCACAAGGATGAAGGGATTCGCATCATGGAACACTGCTCCCAGGCAGGCACGCTGAAGGCACCGCCTCGTACCGCCTGAGGCTTAAACCTCTTGGTGCATTCTCTTATCTGCCCTTGCGTCTAGCCTCGCTGCGCTGTCCCCAGCGATGGACCGCTTCGTTGATGATAGCTTGTCGAAGCCAAGGATCTGAGATTTCGTTGACGTTAAAGGTTGCAACACCCTGCTCATGCCAAACGCGCCTTTGCATGGAGTCCATGGCTGTGGTCACAGATGGCTTCATCGAGGTTGCCTTAGCCTGCTCGTCCTTAATGATGGTTTCGTGCCTCATGATTTTCATCCTTTGAATGGTAGGACGCAGTTTGAAATCGGTGCGTGGCCGCGGTGTGCGGATCGCACATGGCAATTCGCCTGCTTCGCAAAAGGTGAGTGTTCGCTGCCCACGAAGGGCGGGTCCGGGTTGATCTGGCAGTGGGGCCGACTTGGGTCCGGGTTTGCCGAGTGAAAAACCCGCAGACATCCGCCGTGGGTCCGGGTGGTCCGGGTGGGTCCGGGTTTTTGCCCAACACCTCTTACACCCCTTGAATGCCCATTCTGTGTTACGCGCATATCGCACGTGATGATTGTATGCGCCGCTACGAAAGAGAGTATGAGATACCCGGACCACCCGGACCCAGCCGGACCCAGCCAGTATTTTTGTGGGTTTTGCGATGCCATGACACCCGGACCCTGACCCGGACCCACCCATGCAGACCCGGACCCAATGCGCGGCCGGCTCACGGCTGGCGCCCCGAGGTGGGCTGTCGCCGATAGCGGCGCTCGCGCTTCGCGTGCGGCCCATGCCCACCCTTGCGTGAGCGACAAAGCTTGAAGCCCATGCTGACGAGGCTACGGACAACGCGGTTCTGGTCAGCCTGTGTCCAGCGCGCCTTCTCGATGCCAAGCGCCCGCTCCATGATCTCAGCGACGGAAACGTCATTCAGCGGGGTGGATCGAGGTCGACGAAATGGCTTTCGCTCGCCAAAGCCGTTCTCCAACCACTCGATTTCATTCTCAAGAAAAACCTCAATCAATTCATCCCAGGCATCACCCTGATAGCGTTCCGCCTGTTCTTCCGCGGCAAGCGCATCGAGTTCCTGGGTTTCTAGCCACCATGGCTCCCCGCCCCGAAAACGATCCCGCGCTTCGGCCCAAAGCTGTTCGCGGTCACGCTGCAGCGTCTCAAGGTTAATCGTGCTGCATACGACAGGCCAGAATCGCCGTCCGCCGGTTGGATCCTTGAGGTATCCACCCTCAGGATTGACGCTACCCGCAAAGACACATTGCCGCGGCAGATCCACCAATCGCTTGCCATATGGTGGGCGAAAACGATCCTGGGTTCGCGACATAAATGCCTTAATGGTGCTAACTTCGGCACGGCTCATCGTATCGAGTTCGGCGATTTCAATAATCCAGACGCCGCGCGTTTCCATCGCCGCGTCCTTGCTGCTGAGATCAGAAAGCCGATCCGCGAACCAGGGCTTTGCGATCATCATCAGTGCGGAGGATTTGCGGATGCCCTGTGGGCCCTCGAGGATCAATGCGCAATCGGCCTTGCAGCCTGGGGCGTAAATCCGTGCGACTGCTGAGATCATCCATCGAGGGCCAACGGCGCGGTGATAGGGCGTATCCTCCGCACCAAGATAGCGGATAAGCCACTCATCAATGCGTGATGTGCCGTCCCAGGCCAGGCTATCCAGATATTCTCGAACCGGGTGGAACATGCGGTCCCGCGCGACCACTTCAACTGCCTGGCCGGCGATGGACATGGGCACCATGATATCCTGGTGCTGCAGCCAATCCGCCACCAGCGCGTCATCGCGATCCGCCCAGGGTGTCTCCGTCCATGCGTCGGTGCGGCTTAACCACGGGGGCGGCTTGCGCGCGACGGTAGTGGTTGAGAAAGCATCGTGCCACAGTACCCCTTGCCAATCAGGGGCGCCGCGCAATGCGGTGATGGCATTAGCAAGCACAGGGCGTGGCTCGCCATCCTCATTAAGCAGCAGTTCCTTTCGCCATGCATTGGAAAAGGCGGCGGCCGGTCGCGTAGCTGCAAGAAGCGATCGCACCATGTCTGCCCCATCCGATTGAAGAACATCATTGAAGTCCAATCCTGGGGGTGGCTCAGCAACGCTTACTTCGTGCCCACGGGCGCGTAGTACGGTGACCGCCTCGCGTAATTGCTGGTCGGCCTTACTGTTTGGTTCATCCCCGTCGCGGGCGATGATGACCGCGGCACCATCCGACAGAGGGGCTCGGGCGATATTGCTGATGCCCAGGCATGCCCAAGTTTCCTGACCCGTCGCCAGCCAAACTGAAAGCGCTGTCTCCACGCCTTCGCATAAAATGATAGGGGCAAGCCCGAGCATCCGCACCGCAGAGATATCCGACCAGCCATCATGGGCCTTGTTGGTACGCTTTTGGACCTTCAGCGGCGCCTTGCGCCCATCGGCTGTCAGATAGATTTGCTGAAGCCCGTGCACCTTTCCTTCGGCGTCAGTCGCCAGCGCCACTAGCGCCCCATATTGGTTATAGGCGTTTGGCAGATAGCGGATTGACGGAGGTAGAGAGGGAGCGTTGATACCACGTTGGCGCAGATAAGTTTCAACGCATGTGCCCCCCGGATCCTCGCAGCCAGAAATGATCTCCGCCACCTTCGCGGCGCGTTTGGCATCGTCAGCAGCCTTTTTTGCGTTTTTCGTTTCGGATGGGAGCGCTGACCGGTCTGCGTTTCCATCACCTGTGATATTTTCCGGAGGGGATAACGCGTCGCTTTCTGCCGAGGCCGCCAGAGGCATGGTGCTAGAGAATGGTTCAGAACGACCCGTTTCTTGGTCTGTTTCAACTTTGGTCGGTGGTCCGTCTGGCGTGTCCGGAGCGTCGGGTGCTTGGTTGCGCTTGGCGGGCGTAGTTGTTTTGCATGACCCCTCCACGGGCGGCCAGCCGAGCCACTGCCGCGCCCATCCAAGCGCCGCACCATTGGCGAGACCACGGCGCTGTTTGATGAGTTCAAGGCCATCACCGCCAAGTCGCTGCTCGTGGTCAAACCACCTACCGGCATTGTCGCCGGCGATTTCGACCGCGACGCTGCCCTGAGTGCCGAACCGCAACTGCTGTGGGCTGGAAAGGTCTTGGTTCGGATCTCCGCAAAGTTCACGTGCCAGATCGGTGATGCGCGTATTCAGGGCTGCTGCCACATCCTGAGCGGTAGCGTTTTTCATGCGGCATCCCCGGTAGAAACCGAATGGATGTTGCGAATCGGAACTGTCATCGGGCCTCCACGAAAAAGTGAGGCCCGCAATTAGGCACATGGGATTCGTGTATTCAGCGTCGGAGCCGGTGAGGCCTTTTCGCGGATAAAAGGTTCAACCCTTCAACCCATGATATGGGATGCGACTAAAAACTGCGCTTGGCACCACCACGCTGCGAGGATGGCAGGCGGATGAGTGTTGCCATCGCGTCAGCAAGGTTTTGTGATAGTTGCTCACCTTCGATGGACTGCTTGCGAAACCAATCAGCGATCCATTCTTTCTTGCACTGGTCGCGCTGCGTGATTTTGAGTTCCCGGATCGCGCGATCCAACAACTCCATATAAGGGGTCGTGTACGGCTTGCCGGTTGATGGATCGGTGGGCACAGGAAGCTCTGGTGGCACAATCACCTGCCAGATCGCCAGGACCATGAAACGTGACACGCGGATGTCGATAAACTGGCCATCAAACATGGTAAGGGTGCCCCGCATCATATTTGCGCGGCCCGAAAGCCATTGCTCCGGTGAGATGGTGCTGTGATGCCCTGAATGGAGATCCCACCCGTCCAGTTCATGGCTCCAGGGCAGAGACTGGGTTGTGGAAAGGCGGCCTCGTGCAAGGAGATCACCGTCGCGCAGGGCGATTTGGATCTCCCTGCCTGCTTGGCTAATGGCCGCCTCTCGGGGGTCTTTAGGCTGCAGCCAGGGTGGGGCGCCTGCCGGCGGTTTGGCGCCTGAGGCTTCCTCGGCGACCCGGTGCTGAAGTTGATTTGCAATATGATCAATGGCTTGAGCGAGATTCCATTGGGTTCTGTCCAGTGTTTCGATCAACATTGCGACCTCTGTCCGGGTGGGAATGGAGAGAACATAATATGAACAACTGGAGGGGTGAAGGGTTCAACCCTCCGGCCCGCGCGTGTTTGGACCGCTTCGAAGGTAGATAATGGGGGTCCCTTAGGCTGGATTGGGGGCATGCCAGTCGAAGCCTTGGCGGCGAGCCCGCCACCCAACCCCAACCTCCCACCGCACCTCCGCGAGGTCTGCGACATCCTCGCTCGCGGCTTACTGCGGCTGCGGAGCCGCGCTGCGGCACCAGAGGCGCCGATGCCGGCCAATACCGGAGAGTTTCGTCTACACTTCACTGCCCACCAGCGCAGTCATGTGACCCCCAAGACAAAGGGAACCGCATGAAACGATCATCGCCCGCCGCAGCGCCAGCGGCACCCACCATCCCGTCCATCCCGCGAACGCATGTGCTGCCGCGTCTGGCAGCGCTGCGCACTGCCCCGATCGCCGACCTGAAGCAGCAATGGCGCACGCTCTATGGCAAGGAGCCACCGGCCTTCAGCAGAAGCTATATCGAAAGCAGGCTGGCCTATCGCATCCAGGAACTGGCTTATGGCGGGCTGCGGCCGGAAACACGCAAGCGCCTAGAAGCCCTCGGCGAAAGACTGGATGGCGGCAATGCCGTTCTGCGCCGCATCCGCGCCGATAACCGCCCCCTGCCAGGCACGCAGCTCATTCGCGAATATGACGGCGTGCAGCATGTGGTGACCGTGCGCGCCGATGATTTCGAATATGAGGGGCGGCCCTATCAATCACTTTCCGCCATTGCCCGCCACATCACCGGCACGCGCTGGAATGGCTGGGTGTTTTTTGGTCTGAGATCGGGGGCGCACGCATGACCCGTCGCAAGATTACCGCCGATCCAATCATGCCGGCTTCGGTGCAAAAGCGCCGCTGCGCGGTCTATACGCGCAAATCTACGGACGAGGGCCTGGAGAAGGAATTCAACACCCTCGATGCCCAGCGCGAGGCTTGCGAAGCCTATATCGCCAGCCAGCGCGCCGAAGGCTGGGTGCTGGTGCCGAATCGCTATGATGATGGCGGCTTTTCCGGGGGCTCACTGGAACGCCCTGCGCTGCAACGCATGCTGGATGATATTCGCCAGGATCGGATTGATGTCATCGTGGTCTATAAAATAGACCGCCTGTCACGATCCTTGATGGATTTCGCCAAGCTGGTCGAGGTGATGGACGCGCACAGCGTGACCTTCGTTTCCGTCACCCAGTCCTTCAATACCACCACGTCGATGGGCCGGCTGACGCTGAATATTTTGCTTTCCTTCGCGCAATTCGAACGCGAGGTGATTGGCGAGCGCATCCGGGACAAGGTGGCTGCTTCCAAGGCGCGCGGCATGTGGATGGGGGGCAAGGTGCCGCTTGGCTATGAGGTCGCTAATCGCAAGCTGGTGGTGAATGAAGCCGAGGCGAAAAGCGTGCGGCAGGTGTTCGAATTCTTCGCCGAGACAGCCTCCGGCACCGAGACCGTGCAGCGTCTGCAAGCTCAGCGCGTCACCAGCAAATCAGGGCGGCTGCTCAACAAGGGCGATGTCTACAAGATCCTGAACCTGCGCACTTATGTGGGGGAGGTCGAGCATAAAGGGCGCATCTATCCCGGCGAGCATCAAGCGATCGTGCCGCGTGCGCTGTGGAACAAGGTGCATGCGCTGCTGCAAACCAGCCCGCGGGCGCGCGCGCCGCAAAATCGCCGCCACCAGGCAGCGCTGCTGAAGGGGCTGATATTCGGCCTGGATGGCCGGGCGCTATCGCCGACGCATTCGCGCAAGAAGGGGCGCATGTATCGCTACTACGTCGCGCAGCGCGTGTTGAAGGAGGAGCCCACTGGCGGCGATGACATTCTGCGCCGCATTTCCGCCGCGCAAATCGAAGGCGCCGTGGTGGACCAGGTGCGCGCCCTGCTGCGCCAACCCGAAATCATGGTGGGCGGTTGGCTGGCAGCCAGAGAGGACGCGCCCGACCTTCCCGAAGAAGAAGCGCGCGACGCCTTGGCACGGCTTGACCCGCTTTGGGAGGAGCTTTTTCCAGCCGAGCAGCAGCGCATCATCCACGCCCTGGTGGACCGGGTGGTGGTTGGGCCGAGTGGCGCGGATATTCGGCTGCGTATCGAAGGGCTAAGCGGGCTCGCCCGCGACCTCGGTCCGCAGGGGAGGGCAGCGTGACCAGCCCGGTTTCCCACATCACCGTCCGGGTGCCGCTGAAGATCCGCCGCCGCCCTGGCCGGAAGACCATGGTCTCGTTGGGGGCAGGCCAGGATGGCCGCTCCATTGCGACCAAGGCCGACCCGGCGCTGGTGAAGGCCCTGGCGCGCGCGTTCCGCTATCAGAAGCTGCTGGACGAGGGCCGCTATGCAAGCATCAGCGAAATGGCAGCGGCGGAGAAGATCGAGCGGGGGTACCTCGGCACCTTACTGCGGCTGACGCTGCTGGCGCCCGCGATGGTGGAGGCGATCCTGAACGGGCGGCAGCCGGAGTGGGTGACGCTGCCGGCACTGCTGGAGGGGGTGCCGGTGGGGTGGGCACAACAGCGGGAATATCTTTTGTCCGGGGCGCCGACACGGCTTACGAAACAGGAAGTCCGGGTCGAGGCGTGACGTCCAGTCCTATCGCTTCGGGAGCCAGCGCTTTGCAATGCGGCAGGCAACCGTGAAGGCGGGATTGAAGACATTACCCACGTCATAGCGCACCACCTGGCCCATCAGATGGCTGGCGGCGCGGGCATCCAAACCGTAATCTTCGCCGAGCCAGCGCGACATCTCGGTGGTGGCGTGCTGCAGGGCCTGGTCTAGCGGTCGCGCATTGCCAATAGTGAAGATATCGTCGGATGTCTCGCCCCGCGGCCAGGTGATCTTCCGCTTCAGCACGCGGAACGTCACCTCCATCTCAAAGGACGTTTCAATGCCGGTGCCGACGATCTCGCCGTCGCCCTGGCAGGCATGCCCATCGCCCAGATAAAACAGCGCACCGGGCACCGCGACGGGAAACCACGCCGTCGTGCCGGGTGCGAACAACCGATAGTCCATATTGCCGCCATTCTGCGCGCTGGTCGCGGTGGACAGCGCCTGCCCACCAGCCGGCGCGACCCCGAAGCAGCCGATCATCGGCTGGATGGGTGGGGCAAAATCCTCAAGCCCTTTCACATTCTCCTGCAGCTGCACCGTCCCGGCCGCGTGGTCAATATTCCAGACGACGCGCTGCTGCGGGGGGCGGTCGAGGATGGCGGCTGGGTCCAGCACGGTCAGGGCGAGCGGCGAATAGGTCCAGCCGGTAGCTCGGCTCGGCGTTAGCCGATCAATCCGCACAGCGAGCGTGTCCCCGGGCTCGGCGCCTTCAATGAAGAACGGACCTGTCATTGGATTTGGCCGGCTGGCGACATTCACCTCCCGCGCATCCAGGCCTGATGCATCAATCGTGTCGGTTACGACGGTGTCACCATCAGCAACCCGAAGGCACGGCTCTGCCATGCCGATCGCGTTGTAGTATCGTATGGGGTGAAAGTGGTGCTTGGCCATGGGATTCCTGGAAGACCTCGCTGAGATGGGCCGCTTGGTCCGCACCAAGGCCTGCTCAAGTTACGTTAGGAACAGGGGCGCGCGGCGGTCAAGGCGGAGCTAAGGTGGAGGCTTGGTGCCTGTATGCACATGTGAGTCGAAAAGCTGGCTGGGCAGCTTCAGAAGCTCATTGTGCTAACAGCCAAACCCCGAAGGTTGCATGAGTCCGGTCGGGAGCTTCCCGGTCTGGGTGCCGCTAGCCTCCGGCATCGGCAAGGGCAGAAGACCGTCGCGACACCGGAGACCCATGGCGTGGTGCCGATTACTACGCGAGCTGACTCGGCGCTGGTGAAGACGCCGGCGCGAGCGTACCATAACCCACAAGACGATGACTATTTTGTTTGGCGGCAAGATAGCTCGCTTTGGAAGTGAATTCGCCCTGTGACTGCGTATCCAGCTCGGTTCGCCACTCATACCGTCGGCATTGCGAGGCTTTGCAAACCAGAACCCATGCCTGCATCGCTCCGGTCAGCGCGCGCGGCATTGAGTCGAGCAATGCCTGCTGGGCTCAATCGGATGGAGGGCGGCGAGGCCAAAAAAGCTGCCACCCGCGATCAGAACACGCAGCAAACTTATCTTTGCTGATTAGCGAGGCAGCACGGCTGGTCGCTGGGCCATCAGTCACGGTATGCATGACGAGATGAAGCGTCGGAACGTTACTTCCCTACATGTCGCCGCAGCCGCCGGCGTCTCGCAATCCGCTGTCAGCCGAGCCTTCCGGGACGGCGCCTCGATCAGCGCCGACATGCGCGAACGCGTCCACGCCGCGGCGCGGCGGCTTGGCTATACACCTAATGCCTTCGCTAGCGGTTTGCTAACCCGCAGTTCAGGCCTTGTGGGCTTGGTGATGGGTGACGTGAGCAACCCAGTGCAGTCAGCTTTGCTTGCGGCACTGCTTCCGCGTCTCGCCGCCGCAGGCCGGCCACCGCTACTTGCCAGCGCAGCAGATGCAGCAGGACTGCGTCGGGCACTCGATAGGCTGGAACGCTACCGTCCCGATGCAGTGCTCATCTGCGCTCCCACACTGCCCCCTGCGCTTGGTGCCCGCTTGGCTAGAGACGGTGTTCCTCTGGTTTTGGTCAATCGCTATCCGCTGCGTCCCGGCCCGGCAGTCGCGCGTACCGACAACCTGGCAGGCGGAGCGGAAATGGCCCGTCATCTTCAGTCGCGCGGCCTAAGGCGTGTGGCCGTTATTGGCGGACCGGCTGAGGCTCCGGCGTCACGCGAGCGGCTGGCGGGCTTTGCTTCGGTGCTGCGGCCGGTCGCGGCAGCTACAGGTGATTACAGCCTCGCAAGTGGAGCGTTGGCTCTGCGTCGCCTCCTACGCCACGCGCCGGACGCGGTGTTTTGCGCCAATGACCTGATGGCATTGGGGGCGATGGATGCAGCGCCGGCGGGCCTGCCCGTGTTCGGCTTCGATGGCATCCCAGAGGGCGCGCTGGCAAAATATCGCCTCACCACAATGGCTCAAGATATCGAGGGATTGGCCGAGGCGGCTCTCTCCCTGCTGGACCAGCCAGGCGAGCAGCGACTGGTTCCCGCAAGGTTATTGGTTCGCCAAGAAAAAGATTGACTACGTATGCAAGGCGGGTCAGCCTTGTCTCATGACAATCCGATGCATCGGCGGCAATCATCGCAGTAATCTGGGCGCACCTCATAATGTGCGGAAGGCGAAGCGCGATGGCCCGACGCGGCTGGCGCGCGCGCCCTCCCTTTCGCCGATTGGCAGGGCAGACATCCTTGCCCATAGGCATGGCCATCTCCGCCTACCTTTGGCAGCGTTGACCGATAAATTGCTACCGCTCTCCGTCAAAGACGCCACGCCGCCAAACTGCTTGAGCCAAAGGTGCGCGGCATGATCGCCGTAGTGCTTGGCAATTCAGCGCTGAACATCGGCGTGGCGAGTGCGGTGGAACTCGCCACTGCAGGCCATGAGGTACGGGTGGCGCTGGCCGATCTGCCTGCGCGCATCAGTATTACGGGTGGTGGCTCGGTTGCACTGCACCCGATGGCGGTAGAGAGCGCGCTTGATGGTGCGGATTTCGTCATTGTAGACATCCCGCCACGCGACCTTTTGCGCGTACTGGCGCCGCATCTGCGCAGCCTGGCGCGCGTGCCAGCGGTGCATGTCAACAGCCACGGTTATTGGCCGGCGCTTCGCTTGGGCACGGCGATGCGCGCGGCAGGTATTTCGGGCTTCTGCATTACCGATGCCGGCGCGCCGACACACGCAGCCGCCTTCGACGGTCAGGTCGTCACCCCGCATGCGCGGCGAAGCGGCCTTCGCGTCGCGGCCTTCCCGCAATCGCGCCTGCCCGGGGCGTTGCCGCTGGTGCAAGCCCTGGCCCCTGACGCCATGCCCGCAGCGCACACCATCGCCACTGGCCTGGAAGGCATCAACCTCATCATCCATCCCGCGCTCGCCCTGGTGAATGCCGGCTGGTTCGACCGCGCGGAGGAAACCAGTGAGCGCCTTCGCTTCTACAATGAGGGCAACACGGCATCCGCCGCCGCACTTGCTGCGGCGTTAGACGCGGAACGAGGCGCAATCTGCCATGCCTTCAGCGCATCGCATCGGCCATTGCCCGAGATGCTCAGCGCGCTCTATGGCGCCACGGGCAATAATGCGCGCGAAGCCGTCGCTACCACGCCTTTCTATCGCGGTCTCGCGCCGCAGGATCCGTCACTATGGCGCCGCTGGCTGGCACAGGACGTACCATTCGCCCTCAAGCCTGCGGCTGCGTTGGCTGGACTTGCAGGGCTATCAGCACCACTGCATGCGGGCTTGGCCAGCGTTTTTGACGCCATCCTGGGTGGAACAGATGCGCCGCTCACACTCTCCGATCTCGGGCTTGATGGCCTGACCGTCTTGCAGGCACTGCACTACGTGGAAACCGGATACTGCCCATGAAACGACGCACCCTGTTATCCTTGCCAGTCACCGCCATGGCAGCACCGGCGCTCGCGCAGGGTTTCCCAGCGCGACCAATCCGCCTTGTGGTACCCTATCCACCAGGTGGTGGTGTAGACGGGCAGGCCCGCGGGTTGGCACGCTCGCTCTCCGCCGCGCTGGGCGGAGCCACGATTATAGTGGAGAACCGTGCTGGCGGATCAACCCGCATCGGCACGGATGAGGTGCGCCGCGCTGCGCCAGATGGCCTCACGCTGCTCCTCATGCCGGCAATCGCCTGGGTCGGCTTTTTCCATTCGCGCACCTTCGACACAAAGGTGTGGGAGGAGATGACGCCGATCGCGGGCACCGCGGAGACACCTTACAATTTCCTCGCAGCAAGCCGTGCCTCCGGGCATGATAGCTGGGCCAAGGTCGTCGAAGCCGCCCGGCGGCGGCCGGATGGGTTGCGTGTGGCAGGCCCCTCCGCCGGCGGCATCATTGAGCTATCGGTGAACGAAATCCTTCAGGGGGCCGGGGTCAATGGCATCTACGCGCCCTTCCAAGGCAGCGCGCCCGCACATGCGGCGCTGCTCGCGGGTACGGTGGATGTGCAGATCCTGCCCTTCGGCGACGGGCTAGGCCAAATGCGCGCTGGGGCTACCTTCGGGCTGGCAATGAGCGGCCCAGCCCGCGACCCGCGAGCGCCGGAGATTCCCACTTTCGCGGAGCTGCGCATCGGCTCCACGCTGATGAACAGCTTTTCGATCTGGGGTCCCGCCAATGTGCCAATGCCCATCGTTCAGCGATTGGCACAGGCCATCAGCGAAGCCGCACGCGATGCTGAATTCATCGCCTTTATGGAGGACCGGCAAGGCTTTACTGTGCGCGTGCGCGACGGCGCAGCAGTAAGGCAGGAGCTAGTGGACTTTGACCGTAACTGGGGCCCGCGCCTTGCCGCGAGCGCGCGGGGATAAACTTCCGCCCGCCGCCCCCCTGTTCGATCTGATCGCCACCGCCACGAACAATGCCTTCAGGGCGAATGGGCCGCCCCGCCGTCAAGCGGGGCGAGCGCGCCACTGAGGCTCAGTCTGCAGCGCCCCTGCCTGACTTCCAAAGAAAACAATGGAAAAGCGCGCCCTTTTGTGAAGAAAATACCCCATAAACTTTCATAAGCCCGATTCTAACGAAAGCCAGCTTTCACCACCATGCCAGCGCCCCGCCACCCCACCATCGGCGCCCTGATGGCGCGGCTGACCAAGGCCGGGATCCTCCGCGAAACCACGGGCCGCCACAGGGGGCGGCTTTTCGCCTATGGACGCTATATAGATATTCTGAGCCGCGGGACGGAGCCGCTACCGCGATGACCAAATCACCCGGGCACTTAACCAATAACGCCCGCATTTGTTACGGGAGACTGCACGCATGGCTTTGACGGCCGACTTGCGACGCGGCATTGACGCCATCCGCGACTACCTGTTCGGCGGCGGCTTCCCCGACCCCATGTCCAATGCGGAACAGCTCAGCTACCTGTTCTTCTTCTATCTTGTGGAAGGGATGGACGCGGACAACGCGCTGAAGGCCCGCGCCACCAAGCAGCCCCATACCGGCATTTTTGAAGGCCAATGGCGGCTCAAGAACCCCCTGAACGCGCCGGCAAAAGACCAAACCGAAGTTCCCGCCACCCGCCTGCGCTGGAGCAGTTGGGCACGCGGCATGACTGGCGAAGCGCTGGTGCGCTGGCTGCGCGATGAGGTCTTCCCCTTCTACGCCACCGTGGCCGAACGCAGCGCCATGAACTTCATGGAAGGCGCCCGGTTGGGCATAGATGAACCAACCGTACTGACGCAGGTGATAGACCTGATTGACCAGCTGCGCCTTGACCAGGCCGATGCCGACACGAAGGGCGATCTGTTTGAACACGTGCTGCGGCAGATCAAGCAGGCTGGTGAGCTTGGCCAGTTCCGCACGCCCCGCCACGTGATCCGCGCCATTGTGCGCATGGTGGACCCGCGCATCGGCGAAACCATCTATGACCCCGCCGCCGGCACCGCCGGCTTTCTTGTTGCGGCCTATAACCATATCCGCCTTGCCCATTCCTCACCCAATGCCATTGATATGGTGGAACTGGACGGCAAGCAGGTGGAACGCGGCTGGGGCGACAAGCTGAGTGCCGCCATGAATGCCCGGCTGAGCAGCAGCACCTTCTACGGCAATGACGTGGACCCCAAGATGGTCCGGCTGGCGACCATGAACCTCACGCTGCGCGGCCTGCCCAATGTGCGTATCCTGAAACGCAACGCACTGACCACCACGCTGGAACGCGGCGAATTGGCAGCGCTTGGGCTGCCTTTGGATGGCTATGACGTGATCCTGGCCAACCCGCCCTTTTCCGGCAGCTTGGACAAGGACCGGATTGTGGATGATGTACGCGTTGGCACCACCACGGCCACCGAATTGCTGTTCCTGCGCTATATGCTGAACGTGCTGAAGCCAGGCGGCCGGGCGGGTGTGGTTGTGCCGGAAGGCGTGCTGTTCGGTTCCACCAACGCGCATAAGGAATTGCGGCGGCAATTGGTGGAAAACAATACGGTGCATGCCGTGCTGAGCCTGCCTGGCGGCGTTTTCCAGCCCTATTCGGGCGTGAAAACCTCTGTGGTTTTCTTCACCAAGGGCGAGCGGACGCAGCAGGTGCAGTTCCTGCATGCCGATGCAGATGGCTATAAGCTGGATGCCCAGCATGAAACGGTGATTGAAGCCGATGATTTCCCAGCGCTGGAAGCCGCCTATGCCGCGCGTGCGCAGCACCTGCGCGAATGGCAGGCGCGGGATGTGGATGCCGAATGGACAGCCAAATGGTGGTTCGCGGATGCGGCCCAGCTGCGCGCCAATGATTTCAACCTATCCGCCAGCCGCTACCGCCCGCTGTCAAAATCCCAGGCTGTGCATCGCAATCCGCGTGAATTGCTGGCTGAATTGCGCGCGATTGAGGCTGAGTTGTTGGAGGAGATTGACGCGCTGGATGCCATGCTGGCGGAGGGGGCGTGAGGATGCACCAATGCACGCTAGGTGATTTGATCGAGGATGATGTAGCCGGCTTTGCGTGCGGAAAATCCAACCTTGTAGAGCAAGGGGTTGTGCATCTGCGCCCGTTCAACATTGGCCTTAGCGGGGAGATCGATCTTACCAGCACCTATCAAATCCCAGCCGATGCAGTGCCTAAGGGCCGTGGAGAGCTTCATGCGGGCGACATTCTGTTCAACAACACCAACAGCGCTGAGCTTGTAGGTAAAGCGGCCATCGTCGAAAGCGATTTCTGCGCCGGTTTCTCCAACCACCTCACCCGCATCCGCGTGAACAAGCAGGTCGCCTTGCCTAAGTATCTGCTCTACGTGCTCTTAGACTTGCGCGAAAAAGGCACGTTCACTGCCGCCGCAACGCAGTGGGTTAGCCAAGCGGCTTATCGCGTCTCCGACCTCAAGCAGCTTCCGATCAGGCTTCCACCCCTCGCGGAGCAGCAGCGCATCGTTGAAATCCTGGACCGTGCCGCAGCGATCCAGCGGTTGCGCAGGGCTGCGGAGGAGAAGGCGCGCGAAATCATCCCGGCGCTATTCGTGGACATGTTCGGCGATCCTGTAAACAATCCCAAGGGGTGGCCGATTAGACTACTGAAAGAAGCCGCAGATATTGGCTCTGGCGTCACGAAGGGGCGCAAGATTGACGGCAAGGCTACAATAGACGTGCCGTATCTCCGCGTCGCTAACGTCCAAGACGGCTTCCTAGACCTCACTGAAATCAAAACTATCACGATCATGGCGACTGAGCGCGAGAAGTATGCGTTAGAAGTTGGTGACGTGGTGATGACCGAGGGCGGGGACTTGGACAAGCTCGGGCGGGGTTACGTTTGGAACGGCGAACTGCCCTATTGTGCCCATCAAAACCACGTCTTCCGCGTGCGTGCAGACCGCACGCAGATAGATCCACTCTTTCTTGCAGCGTTCATTCAGTCCTTTGCCGGTAAATCCTATTTCCTGCGCGTAGCAAAGCGCACAACCGGCATTGCCTCCATCAATAAGACGCAACTCAGCGATATGCCTTTATGGTTACCGCCGGTAGAGTTGCAACGGGAGTTTAGCCGCCGTGTTAGCGCGGTTAACGCAGTGGTAACGCTACACGGCAATGCAACGAAGCTCGGGCAGGACGCTACGAACGCGCTTGCACTCTCCATGCTAGCTACGGGGTAAGGGACGGAGTGATGACCAACGAAGCCTTCGCCCGCGCCAAGATAGACGCCCTCCTCACCGATGTTGGCTGGAAGGTCACGGATGGCACCAGCCTGCGCTTTGAATACGTGCTGCAAAAGGGCCTCCGCGCGGATTACGTGCTGTGTGACCGGCATGGCCGCGCGCTCGCGGTGATTGAAGCCAAGCGCAGCAGCATCAACCCCGCCGAAGCCGCCGCCCAAGCACGCAAATATGCGGAACTGTTGGACGTGCCCTTCATATTCCTCACGAATGGTGAGGAAATACGCTATTGGGAATGGCAGCGTGAAGCCCACCCGCGTACAGTAAAAACCTTCTTCACCCAGGCAGACCTTGAACGCCGGCACGCCGCCTATGGCATCCGCCGCGACCCGCTCAGCATCGCCATAGACAGCAAGATAGCCAGCCGAGACTACCAGCACGAATGCATAGACACCGTGTGCCAACAGATGATGCAGGGCAGGCGGAAAATGCTGGTGGAAATGGCCACCGGCACCGGCAAAACCCGCACGGCCGCAGCACTCATCAAGCGCCTGTTTGAAAGCGGCTGGGTGGGCCGCGCATTATTCCTGGTTGATCGCATTACCTTGGCCAAGCAGACCGAAGATGCCTTCGCGGAATTCCTGCCGGATTATCCCTGCCATGTGCTGCGCCCCAATAAGGCCCCGCATGTTGCTGGCCGGGTGGTGGTGGCCACACTGCAAACCATGATTGGCGAGTATCAGAACTACTCTGCCGGCTATTTTGACCTTGTCATCACCGATGAATGCCACCGCAGCATCTACGGTAAATGGAGCGGCGTGCTGCGCCACTTTGATGGCGTGCAGATTGGCCTGACAGCCACGCCCTGCATCGCCAATCCCGATACGCTACCGGATGAGGAAGACGGCGCCTTCATCCGCGATACGCTGCGCTTCTTCGAAGTTGATAAGCCCACCTTCCGCTACACGCTGAAACAGGCCATAGATGAAGGCCATCTGGTTCCCTATCAGATCTACAAGGCAAAGACGGTGAAAACCGCCGCCGAAGGTGGCTTTGAAGTCAAGCGCGACGAACTGGATTGGACCGCGATGGACCCAGACACCAGGGAGGAGTTTGAAAAGCTTTTCGACGGCGCTGACACCATCACGGTTGACCCTTCGGCATTGGAACGCAAATTCACCATCCCGGAACGCAACCGCGCTATGGTGCGCGAATTCCGCGATGTGATGGAAAAAGGCTATATCGGCCGAGATGGCGTGCGGCGCGCACCCGTTCCCGGCAAGACCATCGTCTTCGGCGTGACAAAGCGGCACGCGGAAACGCTGGCGCAGATATTCGATGCCGAATTCGCGCATCTCAAACCCACCCCAGAAACCCGCTACGCGGATTTCGTGGTAAGCGACATGGGCAATGACGATACGCCCGATGCTATGACTGTCATCAGGCAATTCAAGCGCGAAGAATTTCCCAAGGTGCTGGTCAGCGTGAACATGCTGGATACCGGCTTCGATTGCCCTGAGGTGGTCAATTTGGTGATGGCCCGCTTCACCAAAAGCGCCATCCTGTACCAGCAGATGCGCGGGCGCGGCACGCGCAAGGCCCCGCACATTCAGAAGTCTGGCTTCACCATGTTCGATTTCGTCGGCGTCACCGACTATCACGGCGATGATGATGAGGAGATCAAGGGCGGCTTCGTTGTCGTGAAGGAACCCGGCGGCGCAAAGCCAGAACCGCGCAAGCTGCTGGTGCTGGATGTGCATGACCACATAGACCCCGGCAGCCGCGATTGGCTGACCTTTGACGATGCCGGCAATATCGTTCGTGAACAGGCGGTAGAGGCCCGGGCCGGCGCGCTGGCGCTGCGGTTTGAGGCATGGCTGGCGACGCGGCAGCCCAATAGTGATCAATTGCGGCTGCTGCGGATGATGGAACAGCAAATACGCGCCAACGCGGATGAGATCGATTCCTGGGACGAATACCGCTTCGTCATGCCACCCTTCTCCTCCATCGGCGGCATCGCCCGCCTGCGGCAGACCTTTGGCGGTGAAGAAGGGCTGGCAAGCATGCTGGCCAGCCTCAACGCGGCGGTGTTCGGTGATGGCGGTGCAGAAGGGATGGCTACCGGGGCGCCGGCCTGACTGGCCGCAAGGCCTTTAGCCGTAGCCTTCGCCCCGGCGTGCCGAGGCTTTCAGCGCGCCTTTCCCGCATATGGTCAGGGCAGGGGACGTTCTGGACGGGGGGTGGGTCGCCTCAAGGTCCTGAGCATGGTCGGCCCCCAAACCTTGTAGTCCCCGCCCAATTTTTCCTCCCCAGTCCCGCTTGCCCCACCAGTCCCTTTCCGCAACCACGCTGCACCGCAGCATAGCCAAAACCATTTCAGATCAACGCATTAAACCTTGTTGGAAAAATCGGCCTACCCTCAAGCTTTGGAGAGAATTCGCGGATTCGGAGAGAAAACGCCGGAATGTTCCGCTTGAGCACCCTCAAGGTCGGGAAAAAAGCTTTGTTTTCAGGGGGATTTGGGTGGTCGCCTGGGGCACTAACCCGGTTCGGCTAAATGGCGACTGGAGCGGGCGAAGGGATTCGAACCCTCGACCCCAACCTTGGCAAGGTTGTGCTCTACCCCTGAGCTACGCCCGCCCACAAAATTGGAGATG
>JADCES010000133.1 GCA_020250005.1 Roseomonas sp. | reverse complement strand
GCGAAAAGCGCCAGGAAGGTTTCGGAATTCGCGTCCCTGATGCCGAGTTCTTCCTGGGTAGGCACATCAGGCAGGTCAATCGCGCGCGTCGGCCCGGTTTGCACCAGGCCGCGCAATTCGCCTGAACGCAGCTGCGCCATGATGGACCCCTGCGCCGCGCTGATCACCTGGGTGGTGCCGGCCAGGGCAGCCTGCGTCGCGGGACCGGCGCCGCTGAAGGGCACGTGCTGCATCTCAAACCCGGCGCGCAGCTTCAGCAATTCGCCCGCCAGATGCGGCGTGGTGCCGATCCCCGGGCTTGCGTAATTGAACTTGTCAGGGGCGGCCTTGGCCTGGGCGATCAGATCCTGGAGCGAGGCGATGCCGCTATTGGGGCGCACCGCAATGACATTGGGGGAAGCGCCAAGCGTGCTGATGGGCGCGAAATCCCGGAAGGGGTCATAGGGCGGGTTACGGTAAAGGCTGGGGTTCACCACAAAGGCGCTGGACGTCACCAGCAGCGTATAACCATCCGGCGTCGCGCGGGCGACATGGCCAATGCCGATATTGGCCCCGGCGCCGCCGCGATTCTCCACCACCACCGGTCGGCCAAGGGCCTCGCTCAGCGGTGGGGCCAGGATGCGCGCCAGGATATCCGTGGCACCACCCGGCGGAAAACTCACCGTCAGCGTGATGGCACGCTCCGGAAAGGAGGCATGCGCGGGGCGATGCGCCAGCAACGCCGCCGCACCACCGGCCAAAAACGCCGCGCGGCGGGTGATCTTACGTGTCATGGGCCGGACATTTCCTCTTGTTGTGCGGGCTTGAAACCCTTGATGCGAAACCCTGCTTGCGCCGGGGAAGGGCTGTCAAGCAGGTCAAGCCAAAGGGAATTTGCGCAAATCGGTCGAAAGCGGGAGGAAAATGCCGCTCGCTCGGTTGCGGTGCGATAAACCCTATGGTAACGCCCGGCCGCGTTCGGGAGGACTTCCCGTCCGCTCACCAATCCGCGCAAGAACAGGACCGGGATTACCCGTGGCTGCCACAGATCAAAAACTTGATAAGGCCTCGCCTTCGGCGCCAAGCGCTGTGGGTGTTGCCGCGCGCTACGCCAAGGCGCTGCTGGACCTTGCTGATGACAAGCGCGCGACCGATCCCGGCGCCGTGGACCGCATCGGCACCGAGCTTGAAGCGCTTTTTGCGCTGTGCCGCGACAATGCGGATATGCGCGGCTTCATCGCCGATCCGCGCTTCAATACCGCCATTCAGCGGGACCGCATGTTCAAGGTGCTGGAAAGCGCCGGCATCGTCGGTGAGGTGCGGAACCTGGTTGGCGTCTTGATCGCCAATCGCCGCCTTTCGGCGCTGCCCGCCGTGGCGCAAGCCTTTGGTGCCCTGATTGCTGCCCGCCGCGGTCAGCAAACCGCAGAGGTCACCACAGCGCATGGCCTGACCGATACGCAGCGCACGCAGATTGTCGCGCGGCTGACAGAAGCTGGCTATTCCAATGTCCGCCTGTCCGAGACAGTGGACAAATCCATCCTGGGTGGGCTGATCGTTCGGATCGGTTCCCGCCTTTACGACAATTCCATCAAATCCAAGTTGCAACGTTTGCAATACGCCATGAAGGGGGCTGCCTGACCATGGAAATCCGTCCGGCTGAAATTTCGGAAATCCTCAAGCAGCAGATCGCTGGCTTCGATGCTGAAGCGAATGTCGCTGAGGTCGGCACTGTGCTGACCGTGGGCGATGGCATCGCCCGCGTCTATGGCCTGCAGAATGTCATGGCCGGTGAGCTGGTGGATTTCCCCGCTTCCGGCGTGAAGGGCATGGCGCTGAACCTTGAAACCGACAATGTCGGTGTCGTGATTTTCGGCTCCGACCTTTCGGTGAAGGAAGGCGATACGGTCAGCCGCACCGGTGATATCGTGGACGTACCCGTGGGTAAGGGCCTGCTGGGGCGCGTTGTGGATGGCCTTGGCAACCCGATTGATGGCAAGGGCCCGCTGACCGACGTGGTGCGCATGCGCGCCGAGGTGAAGGCGCCTGGCATCATTCCGCGCAAATCCGTGCATGAGCCGATGCAAACCGGCATCAAGGCGATTGACGCCCTGATCCCGATCGGCCGTGGCCAGCGTGAGCTGATCATCGGTGACCGCCAGACCGGCAAGACCGCCGTGATCGTGGACACCATCATCAACCAGAAGACCATCAATGCTGGTGATGATGAATCGAAGAAGCTTTATTGCATCTATGTTGCCATCGGGCAGAAGCGTTCCACCGTTGCTCAGTTGGTGAAGACGCTGGAAGAACAGGGCGCGCTGCAATATTCCATCATCGTTGCCGCCACCGCTTCCGATCCGGCGCCGATGCAGTTCCTGGCCCCCTATACCGGCTGCGCCATGGGTGAATTTTTCCGCGACAACGGCATGCATGCGGTCATTTTCTATGATGATTTGTCGAAGCAGGCGGTTGCCTATCGTCAGATGTCGCTGCTGCTGCGCCGTCCGCCGGGCCGCGAAGCCTATCCGGGTGACGTTTTCTACCTGCATTCGCGCCTGCTGGAGCGTGCGGCGAAGATGAATGACGAATT
>JADCES010000132.1 GCA_020250005.1 Roseomonas sp. | reverse complement strand
CCGCATGATGCGCCAATGCCGATGGATTACTTTGTCTGGGCTGCGGTGAATGAAGATCGCGCCGTGATCATTGATACCGGCTTCACGGCAGAGGTCGCTGCCAAGCGTAAGCGCAATTACCTGCGCTGCCCGATCGAAAGCCTGAAGCTGATCGGCGTTGATCCCGATAAGGTCGAAGATGTGGTGATTTCTCACCTGCATTACGATCATGTCGGCAGCTTTCACAAATTCGCCAAGGCCAAGTTTCATTTGCAGGAACCGGAAATGCAGTATGCGACCGGGCGCTACATGAAATACCCCAAGCTTCGCCATTCCTTCGAAGTTGAGGATGTGGTCGGCATGGTGCGGATGAATTTCGCTGAACGCGTGGTGTTCCATAATGGCGATGCGGAAGTGGCGCCGGGCATTACCGTGCATGCCTGCGGCGGGCATTCCATGGGGCTGCAATGCGTGCGCGTGAATACGGCGCGCGGGCGTGTGGTGCTCGCTTCCGATGTGACGCATTTCTACGAAAACATGGAAGCCGGCCGGCCTTTCACGACGGCCTTTCACATTGGCGAAATGCTGGAAGGTTTTGATAAGCTCCGTGCGCTTGCGCCAAGCCCGAAGCACATCGTGCCCGGCCATGACCCGGAAGTGATGCGCCGCTACCCCGCGCTGCCGGGGCAGGAAGGCATTGTTGTGGAATTGCACCGTGAACCAACAAGATGAAGCAGGGAGGCTAGCATGATCAAATTCACCCGCCGCGCCGCGCTGATTGCGGGGCTTGCCGCGCCGGCCATTGCGCGGGCGCAGGCTTTTCCATCGCGGCCCTTGCGCCTGGTAGTGCCTTTCCCGCCGGCGGGTGCTGCCGATATAACGGCGCGGATGGTCGCTGAACGTATGGGGCCGCTACTCGGCCAGACTGTCGTGATTGATAATCGCCCCGGTGCTGGCGGGAATATCGCCGGTGAGGCGGTGGCGCGGAGTGCGCCGGATGGGCATACGCTGTTCCTGGGCGGTGCAACGATCTTGCTCGCGAATAAATATCTCTTTCGGAGTGGGATGCCCTTTGATGGCATTCGCGACTTTGCGCATATCTCGCGTGTTTCCGTTGGCTCCACGCTGTTTGTCGTGAATGCCAATCGGCCCTGGAAAGCCTTTGAGGAATTTGTGGCGGACGCCAAGCGCCGGCCAGGGCAGATCAGTGCGGCATCATCCGGCATCGGCACCATTAGCCATTTGAGCATTTCAAAGCTTATGAAGACCGCAGGGATCGAGGTTTCGCATGTGCCCTATCGTGGTCTCGCGCCCGGCTTGAATGATCTGATTGCCGGCAATGTGGATATGATTTTTGATGGTATGCCTGCGCTAATGCAGCATGTGCGCGAAGGGCGCCTGCGCGCGCTGGCGGTGGGTAGCCAGAAGCGCCAGCCGCAGGTCGCGGGGCTTGAGAATGTGCGCGGCATGGCGGAACTTATCCCTGGTTCCGATATGGATATGGAATTCTGGTACTGCATTTCGGCGGCCGCCGGCACGCCAGCGCCCATTGTGCAGGCGCTGCACCGTGCCACCATCGGCGCGGCGCGCGACAAGGAATATGGCGAAAAGCTGATCCCGCTTGGTTTTACCGCCATTTCGGATGATACGCCGGAAGGCTTCACGGAATTTGTGCGCAGCCAGGATCGCGTTTGGCGCGACTTGGTGGAAATATCCGGCGCCAAATTGGATTAACGGCATCAAAGGGAGAAAAACGATGCTCTATGAACTTCGTATCTATCACTGCCAGCCCGGGCGCCTGCCCGATCTGATGAAGCGGTTTGACACCATCACGCTGAAGCTCTGGGACAAGCACGGCATTCGCCAGGCGGGTTTCTGGACCACGCTGATCGGCGATTCCAACCACAGCCTGACCTATATGGTGGCGTGGAAGTCGCTCGCGGAGCGTGAGGAGAAGTGGGCGAAGTTCCAGGCCGATCCAGATTGGATCAAGGCGCGCGCGGAAACCGAAGCCAATGGCCCGCTGCTGACGAAAGTGACGAATGAAATACTTCAGCCGACATCCTTCTCGTCTGTGAAGTAATCAAATCGGGGGGAAGGTCTACTTCCCCCCGCCCACCCCATGCTGTTCGCGCACGGCATGGAAGCGGATCATTGGCCATTCTTCTTCTGCGCGACGGCGACGCCAATCGCTGCTGAAAAACGCGACCAGCGCGCCATCATGATCTTCCGCGACATCGCGCCGATTGGCTTCCGCAAAGCGATCCAAGGCGCCGGCTTCGTCTGATACCATCCAGCGCACCTGCTCCCACGGCGTGCCATCAAAGCCAGCCGGCACGCCATATTCCACCTTTAGCCGGCTTTGCAGCACATCCAATTGCAATTGCCCGACCACACCAACCACGGGCGGGGAGCCGTCGCGCGGGCGGAATAATTGCACCACGCCTTCTTCCGCCAATTGATCCAGCGCGGTGCGGAGTTTTTTTGCCAGCATCGGATCATCTAGCCGTATATGGCGCAGGATTTCCGGCGCAAAGGAAGGCACGCCGCGGAAATCCAAAGGCTCACCTTCCGTCAGCGTATCACCGATGCGCAGCGTCCCGTGATTGGCAATGCCAATCACATCGCCCGGCCAGGCTTCTTCCGCCACTTGCCGGTCTTTCGCGAAGAAAAATAGCGGCGCATTCACTGGCACCTGTTTGCCCGTGCGGCTTTGGCGCAGCCGCATACCCTTGGTCAGCCGCCCGCTGCATAGCCGCACAAAGGCCACACGGTCGCGGTGATTGGGGTCCATATTCGCCTGGATCTTGAAGACAAAGCCGGTCAGCTTTTCCTCACCAGGTGTCACAAGCCGCTGATCCGCCGGCCGAGCGCGCGGCGGCGGTGCGTGGCGCGCCAGCCCATCCAGCAAATGCGCAATGCCGAAATCCCGCAGCGCGGAGCCGAAAAACACCGGCGTCAAAGACCCTTCTAGAAAACGCTCGGTGTCGAATTCCGGATAGCCGGCGCGGGCGAGCAAGACTTCCTCGGAAAGCGCTAAAGCCCTTTCATCGCCGACCAGTGCGGCGAGTTTCGGGTCTTCCGGCGATTCAAGCTGGATCGGTTCTGCGCCTTCCGCCACCGGCAGAAAGCGATCAGTCGCCAGATCATAAACCCCGGCGAAGTCAGCCGCGCGGCCCACCGGCCAGGCGGCGGGCGTTGCATCAAGCGCCAGCAGGTTCTGGATTTCATCCAACAATTCGAAAGGTTCGCGCGCTTCGCGGTCCATCTTGTTGATGAAGGTGATGATGGGAATGTCGCGCATACGGCAAACTTCAAACAGCTTGCGCGTTTGGCTCTCAATCCCCTTCGCGGCATCCAGCACCATCACCGCGGCATCCACCGCTGTCAGGGTGCGATAGGTATCCTCCGAAAAATCCTCGTGGCCTGGCGTGTCCAGTAGGTTGAAGACCACGCCATCACGCTCAAACGTCATGACCGAGGTCGCAACCGAAATCCCGCGATCCTGTTCAATCTTCATCCAGTCCGAACGCGTGCGCCGCGCATTGCCCTTGGCGCGCACCGCGCCGGCAAGCTGGATGGCGCCGCCCTTGAGCAGTAGTTTTTCGGTCAACGTCGTTTTGCCCGCGTCAGGATGGGCGATGATGGCAAAGCTCCGCCTGCGGGCGGCTTCTTCGGCGATACGGGCGGCGGGAATGGTGGTTTCAGACATGATGCGGCGGGGGTTAGCATCAGAAGCGGCGCTTGTCGCGCGTTGCCTATCAAGCCGCCTGCTTCTTCAGCCAATCGCGCAGCGCCTTGTTGACGCGCGTTTGCCAGCCGGGGCCGGTCGCGCGCAGCCGATCCAACAAGTCCGGGTCCAGGCGGAGCGTCACCTGGCGCTTGGCCTCGGCCAAAGGCGGACGCCCACGGCGGATAAGCCGCGCCCCATCCTTGATCTCCGCCTTGGCGAAGAATTCGTCCGTCAGCGGCGGCGCATCATCGGGATCAACCCAGGTGCTGGCGCCAGCGTGTTTCTTCTTCGGCATGGGCGTGCCTCATGGAAATGATGCGGCGGGCCGCGCCGCGTGTCTTCAAGCGTGGCGTGCAGCCCGGTGAAAATCTGCGCTGCATCAGCGAAATCCGATCCTCGCTCGGCGAGCGTTTTCGCGCGCTTGGCGGGATCGAAGGTGATGCGCATGGATTAAATGTAGCTACAAAAATATGGGGCTGCAACACTTATCGCCTGATCGCCCGCTGCCTTAAGCCTTACTAAGTTCAGCCCTTCGGGCTATCAGCCCACCATGATCCCCTCTAACCTCCCCCCCGCCGCGTTGGTCACGGGCGCCGGCAAGCGGCTTGGCCGTGCCATGGCGCTCGCGCTTGCTGAAGCCGGCTTTGATGTCGCCATCCATTATGCCGCCAGCGCCGATGCGGCCGAGGCAACGGCGGCCGATATCCGCGCCCTTGGCCGCCGCGCCATCACGCTCCGCGCCGAACTTGGCCAGGAAGCCGAAGTCGCGCAACTGATCCCGGATGCGACCAAGGCGCTGGGTCCGCTGGGTGTGCTGGTCAACAACGCCTCCACCTTCGAACGCGATGAATGGAATGACGCAACGCGGGATTCTTGGGATCGGCATATGGAGCCCAATCTGCGCGCGCCCTTCGTGCTGACGCAGCTTTTTGCCAAGGCGCTGCCCCAAGCTGCGCAGGGCCTGGTCGTGAATATGCTGGATCAGCGCGTCTGGTCGCTGACGCCGCATTTTGTCTCCTACACCGTATCCAAGGCCGGGCTTTGGGCACTGACTCAAAGCCTAGCCCTGGCGCTGGCGCCGCGCATTCGGGTGAATGCCATCGGCCCCGGCCCAGCCTTGCCCAGCCCCCGCCAATCCCAGGAACATTTCGACCGGCAGGCTGAGGCAACACCACTTTCACGGCCAACCAGCCCGGAAGAAGTAGCGCGCGCGCTGATGGCGATCCTCTCGCTGCCATCCATGACCGGTCAGATGATCGCCCTTGATGGCGGGCAGCATTTGCAATGGTCACCCTCCTTCGGGCAGGAGCCTTTGGAATGAGCTTCGCCCCGGATGCCGCGGCGGGGCTGCGGCTGGTTTTCGTACGCCATCTGGAAGTCCAGGCCCTGTTGGGCGTTTATGCGCATGAGGAAACCCGCCCACAGCGCGTAATCCTCGATCTGGAATTGGCGGTGGAGGACCCCGAAGCCCCCGCAGCCGAAGGCCCGGACCGGCTTTCCCGCGTGGTGGATTACGCGGCGGCGGCAGAGACCGCGCGGCGGATCGCCACTTCCGCCCATGTTCGCCTGGCTGAAACCCTGGCCGAGCGCATCGCCATCAGCCTTTTGGAAGATACCCGAATCCGGCGCGTGAGGGTGGGGGTCACCAAGCCGGATGCGCTGCCCGGTGGCATCAACGTCGGCGTTGTCATTGAAAGATCACGATTTTGACATAAGCCGCGCTGCGGATTGTCCACCGCCCAAAAACCACGCCAAAAAGCTTTTTGCGCGCGACCGGAAATTCCCCCCTTGACGCCGGCACGGCTTTACGTCTCGGGGTAAAATTCAAATAAAACAATTACTTAATTTGTTGCAGGCCGGCCGCCGCAAAACTAGGCAAAGGCTTAGAATCTTTGTGTAACATAGCTTTAACCGAATTGCCTTGGTGGCTTCCCACAGGTTTATCCACAGGTTTCGTGGACAAATTCGCCGCGCCTTTGCCATAAGCTACCCGCGATGACCGAAACGCCAACAACCACCCCGGAAAGCCCCTCCTTCCAGGGTCTGGCGGTGTTGGAAGCGGCCCTGCCCACCCTGCCGCTCACCCCCGGCGTCTATCGCATGCTGGATGAGAAGGGGGAGGCGCTTTACGTCGGCAAGGCGCGATCACTCAGGAAACGCGTCACTTCCTACACTCAGCTTGGCCGGCTGCCGGAACGCCTCCGGCGCATGGTGTTTGAGACCCGGTCGCTTGAGGTGGTCACCACCGCGTCGGAGGCCGAGGCGCTGCTGCTGGAAGCCAATTTCATCAAGCGCTTCCGGCCGCGCTTCAACATCGTCCTTCGGGATGACAAATCCTACCCCTGGCTGGTGATTACGGAAGACCACCCCTTTCCGCAGATTGCCAAGCATCGCGGGGAAAGGCGGAAGGGCGCGTCCTATTGGGGGCCTTTTGCGTCCGTCTGGGCGGTCAATCAGACGCTGGCGGCCTTGCAGCGGGTGTTCTTGCTGCGGTCCTGCCGGGATACGGTGTTTGATTCCCGCACGCGGCCTTGTCTGCTGTTCCAAATCAAGCGCTGCGCCGCCCCTTGTGTGGACCGGATATCGCAAGCCGATTACGCCGCGCTGGTCGCGGAAGCCAAGCAATTCCTGTCCGGCGAAACGCCCTCCATCCAGAAGCGCCTGGCGACCGAGATGGAAGCGGCGGCGGCGGATTTGCAGTTTGAACGCGCGGCGGCGCTGCGGGACCGTATCCGCGGGCTTACCCATATTCAGGGCAAGGATCGCGTCAATCTGGAAGGGCTGGGCGATGCGGATGTGATCGCCTTGCATCAGGCGGCGGGGCAAAGCTGCGTGCAGGTGTTTTTCTTCCGAGGCGGGCGCAACAACGGCAATCGCGCCTTTTTCCTGAGCCATGCAAAGCAGGACCAAAGCGCTGAGGAGGTGATGGGCGCCTTCCTTGGCCAGCTCTATGAGGATTTGCCGCCGCCGCCCTTGCTGCTGCTATCGCATGACCCGCCCGAAGCCGCGCTGATTGCGGAAGCGCTCGCGATCAAGGCTGGCCGACGCGTGGAATTGCGCCGCCCGCAGCGTGGCGAAAAACACGAGGCTTTGGAACACGCCGCGACCAATGCGCGCGAAGCCCTGGAACGTCGCATGGCGGAAGGCACCGCCCAGGCGGCGCTGCTGGAAGGCACCGCAAATCTTTTCGGCCTGCCCGGCGCGCCAGAACGGATCGAGGTTTACGACAATAGCCATATCCAGGGCGCCAATGCCTATGGCGTCATGGTGGTCGCGGGGCCTTCGGGCTTCATCAAGCAGGGCTACCGGAAATTCGCCATCAAGACCGCCGCCACCAATGATGACTTCGCCATGATGCGCGAAGTGTTTGAACGCCGCTTTGGCCGCGCGCTCCGCGAAGACCCGGCCCGCGCCGGTGAGGGCTGGCCCGATCTGGTGCTGATTGATGGCGGCGCCGGCCAGCTTTCCGCGGCACGGGAAATCATGGCCGGGCTTGGCCTGGATGATCTGCCATTGGTGGCAGTTGCCAAGGGGCCGGACCGCGATGCCGGGCGCGAATGGTTCCACATGGCAGGGCGAGAACCCTTCCAGCTTCCTCTGCGTGACCCGGTGCTGTTCTATTTGCAGCGCCTGAGGGATGAGGCGCATCGCTTCGCCATTTCCGCCCATCGTGCCGGCCGATCCAAGGCGCTGACGCGGTCTGAATTGGATGATGTGCCGGGCGTCGGTGCGGCCATGAAGCGCAAATTGCTGAACCATTTCGGCTCGGCCCGAGGGGTGCGCCAGGCGGGGCTGGCCGATCTGGAAGCCTGCCCCGGGGTCGGGCCCGCCTTGGCGCGACGCATCCACGACCATTTCCACCCGAATGCCGCGCTTGGCTGAATATTGCCGCGCAAGGGTGCCAAAAGGTCGCGTTCCGGGTTAAGGGAAGGGTAATGCCGACCGACCTGCCCAATCTGCTGACGCTTTCGCGCATCGCGGCCATACCGCTGCTAGTGGTGCTGGCGTCGATCAATACGCCGCAGGCGGATATGGCGGCCTGTATCGTGTTTTCTGTCGCTGCCATCACGGATTACTTCGATGGCAAGATCGCACGCGATCGTGGCGCGGTGTCCGGCTTTGGCCGCATGCTGGACCCGATTGCGGATAAGCTGCTGGTGGGTGCGGCGCTGATGCTGCTGGCGGGCTATGGCAGGCTGTCGGATGCCGGGCTGTTTCCGGCCATTGTCATCATGCTGCGCGAGATTCTGGTCTCGGGCCTGCGGGAATTTCTGGCGGAACTCCGCATCGGCCTGCCGGTGACACCACTCGCGAAATGGAAGACCGGATTTCAGATGGGCGCTTTGGGCACCTTGCTTGCCGGCGATAGCGGCGCGCCGGTGATTGGGCTTGGCTTCCTGCCGGTATCCCTGATTGGGGAGGGCATGCTTTGGGCCGCGGCGGTGCTGACGCTGATCACCGGCTGGGATTATTTGCGCGCGGGGCTCGCCCTGGTGCAGGGGGAAACCCCCGTCAAGAATGACGCGCCGGCAAAACCGCCAGGGCAGCCTTGAGTCTGAACCCTGGGCAGCGCATCTTAGCCAGGAAAGAGGCGGGGAAAGCCATGCGACATTCTATGCTGCTGCTTGGGGCAATGCTGGCGCTGCAAGGCTGCGCGCCGAATTGGCAGCCAAGCTGGAATACAAGCCGCAATGCCGCGATACCTTCTGTGGATAGCCTAACGCTGCGGCGTGTGACGGTTGGGGATACAACCGCCGAAGTGCTGCGCACGGAAAACCTGGATTATGAGGCGATGCGCGCGCCCGCCACGCCGCCCACGCAAATGACGCCGGATGATGCGCTGCGCCTGCCCCCGCCGCCCCCACCACCGCGGGTGACGCCGCGTGCCAGCAGCTCCACCCCGCCGCCCGTGGCATCCGTGCCACCGCGCGCGCCTTCGCCACCCGCCGCCACACCTTCCGCCATGCCGGCGCCACCGCCGGCGCGGGTTGAAGGCACGGTCATTCCCGGCGCACCCGGCCAGCCGCCTGGCATTGTCGCCGGCGGCAATGACCGCACGCAGGTCTTCAACCAGCCAGGCACAGCCGGTGGCGGCATTGCGGTGCGCGATGGGGGCACGACAACCATTATCGGGCCGGGCGGGCGCATCACCTCGGTGCCCACACCGCGCTGAAACGCCATGCGCATCCTCTATTTCGCCTGGCTGCGCCAGAAGATCGGCATTGCGGAAGAAGAAGTGACACCGCCTGCTGAAATTCGCGACATTGCCGGGTTGCGCGAATGGCTCGCCACACGCAGCCCCGGCCATGCGGCGGCCTTTGCCGATGCCAAGCAAATCCGCGCTGCCGTCAATCAGGATTTCGCGACGCCGGATCATCCCGTGGCGGCGGGCGATGAGATTGCCTTCTTCCCGCCCGTCACCGGGGGCTGAGCCATGGCGCGCATCCAAGTACAGGAAGCGCTGTTCGATATGGCGACTGAAAGCGCGGCGCTGACTGCGGGCCGCACCAATGTGGGCGGTGTCGCGAGTTTTCTGGGCGTTTGCCGCGGCGATGATGGCTTGGCGGCGATGGTGTTGGAACATTATCCCGGCATGACGGAACGCGCGCTTGGGCGCATCGCGGCCGAGGCTGAGGCGCGCTGGCCGCTGACCGGCTGCACCGTGATCCATCGCGTTGGCCGCATTCTGCCGGGCGAGCCGATTGTGCTGGTGCTGACCGCTTCTGCGCATCGCGCTGCGGCGCTTGAATCCTGCGCCTTCCTGATTGATTGGCTGAAGACCAAGGCGCCCTTCTGGAAGCGTGAGGAATTCGCCGATGGCGATGCGCGCTGGGTGGCCGCGAAAAATGAGGATGACGCCGCCGCCGCGCGCTGGTCGGCGAAACAGGGGTGAGGGCTAGCGCGGCAGTTATAGTCGGCGCGGTGCTGCTGATCTGGCCCGCCTTTTTCAATGGCTACCCTTTGCTGTTCAGCGATAGCGGCGGTTTTTTGCATCAGACACTTGGGCCGCTGATGCTGTGGGACAAGCCTTATGTTTACGGGCCATTCCTGCATGTTTTTCATTGGCGCATCAGCCTTTGGGGGCCGGTGATCGCGCAGGGTCTGATCCTGTCCCATCTGCTATGGCTGACGCAGCGTGTGCTGCGCGGAACTGCGACGTCGCTGTGGCATATCGGGCTTTGTGCCTTTGCCGCGCTGGCCACCGCCGCGCCTTTCAGCGCCGCGTTGCTGATGCCCGATGTTTTCGCGCCGATTGTTGTGCTGGGCCTGTTTCTGCTCGGCTTTGGCGCTGCGGCGCTGACGCGGCTTGAGCGTGGCTATCTGGTGGCGCTGGTCGCACTTGGTATCGCGGCACATCTGGCGCATTTGCCCCTCGCGCTCGGCTTATGTGCGGTCGCGCTGATGCTACGTCTTTGTCGTTACCCGGTGCGCCTTTTGGCCATGGCGCTGCCGGTGGTGCTGGCGGTTGCTGTGCTGATGATCACCAATGCCATCGGCCATGGCCGCTTCGCGCTTTCGCCCTATGGCGCCAGTTTCATGCTGGCGCGGTTGCAGGAAGACGGCCCGGCGACAGCGCTGATCAAGGCGCGTTGCCCTGATGCCGGCTGGTATCTTTGCGCTTTTACCGATCGTCTGCCCATGCCGGCCAATGATTTCCTATGGGCGCCGGATAGCCCAGTGAATCGCGACGCTGCCGGCCAGCCGCGTTTCCTGGGCGGCATGCTGCTGGCGCCGGAAGCTGGCCAGATTGTCGCGGAGACCTTGCGCGCCGACCCGTTTGGCGTGGCCCGCGCCATGGCGGGCAACGCGCTGCTGCAACTCGGCAGCTTTGGCATTGGCGATACCTTGGACGAGGCGCATTTCGCGGTGGCAATCCGCCCGCGCATCGAAAAGGGTTTTTCGGCACGCGAATTGGCGGCGTTTGATCAGGCGCGCCAGGCGCAGGGCGCGTTCAAGGATGCGCTCACGCCGCTCAATCCATTCCATCTGCTGGTGGTGGTGCTGGCCCTGCCGATGCTGGCCTGGGCCGCTTGGCGTGGGCAGGCGATCATCCTTGCCTTCGCGTTGTTTCTGGTAGCGGCGGTGCTGGGCAATGCGCTGATTTGCGGCGGGCTTTCCGCGCCGCATCCGCGCTATGGCGCGCGGATCATGTGGCTATTGCCGGTGGCGGCTTTGCTGTGTTGGCCGCGCCGGCGCAAGGCGTAGGCGGTTTACGGCCACTTCACCGCCGGCGGCATGGACATCAGGATAGCCTCAACATTCCCCCCGGTCTTCAGGCCGAAAATCGTGCCGCGGTCATGCAGCAGGTTGAATTCCACATAACGGCCGCGGCGGATCAATTGATGCTCCCGCTCGGCCTCGGTCCAGGCTTCATGCATGCGCTTCCTGATAATGGCGGGATAGGCTTGCAGGAAAGCCAGGCCCACATCGCGGGTAAAGGTGAAGTCGGCATCAATCCCCTTGCCCGGCGTGCGATCCCCCAGCCAATCATAGAAAATGCCGCCCAGCCCGCGTGGTTCCCCGCGATGGGGCAGAAAGAAATACTCATCGCACCACTTCTTGAAGCGCGGGTAATAGGTTTCGTCGTGCTTGTCGCAGGCCCCCTTGAAGGCAGCGTGGAAATCGGCCGCATCTTCCTGCGACTCGACCGCTTCGGGCTTCATGGGCGTGATATCCCCCCCACCGCCGAACCAGGCATTCCGCGTTACGATAAAGCGCGTATTCATATGCGCTGCCGGCACGCGCGGGCTTTGCATATGTGCCACCAGAGACACACCTGTCGCCAGAAAACGCGGGTCCTCCTCGGCCCCCGGGATCTGCTTGCGGAATTCAGGGGAGAATTCGCCAAACACGGTGGAGACATTGACCCCCACCTTTTCAAACACTCGCCCCTTCATGACAGACATGACCCCCCCGCCGCCTTCGGGCCTTTGCCAGGCGGTGCGGTTGAAGCGCCCGGGCGGCAGGCTGGTGTGGGGCCCTGCCGCCAAATCATCCTCAATCGCCTCAAACGCGGCGCATAGCCGGTCCCGCAATTCCTCGAACCAGGCACGGGCGGGGGCCACAAAGGGATGACCCTGAGGGCCGGCGGCAGTTTTTTCCATGTTGGCCTTCCAATGTTACAACGGGGCGCATTTACACCTTGCAAATCGTCCTACTATAAGACCCCGCAAGTGGCGGGGCCGGTGCTTCGGCGCCGCCATTTCGTTGTGATCTTGGCACCCCAGGGGTGCGGGCCTAAATCGTGCGGCGAAGTGAGGCCCTCGGCAAGAGGGTTACCCGTCGTAAAGGGATGGTGAGGATGGCTGATACCGCTCATGCGGCGACCGATGGCGCGCCGCGGCGTGATTTTCTGAAACTCGTGACCGGCGCTTTCGCGGCAGTCGGTGTTGGCGCCATTGCTTGGCCCTTCATCGCCTCCCTGCAGCCCGCGAAGGATACGCTGGCACTGGCAACCACGGATGTGGATCTGGCGCCCATCGCGGAAGGCCAGGCGGTGACCGTGATGTGGCGCGGCAAACCGGTATTCGTGCGCAGCCGCACGGCCAAGGAAATCCAGGAAGCCCGCGCCGTGCCGACCAGCGCCCTGCCCGACCCGGCGACCGACCAATCCCGCGTCCAGCGGGAGCAATGGCTGGTGCTGATTGGCATCTGCACCCATCTGGGCTGCGTCCCGTCCGGCCAAAGGGCAACCGATGCACGCGGCGAATATGGCGGCTGGTTCTGCCCCTGCCATGGCAGCCATTACGACACCTCTGGCAGAATTCGTAAGGGTCCCGCGCCCCGGAACCTTGACGTTCCGCAATACGCCTTCACATCCGACACCAAGATCAGAATCGGTTGAGGATAGAAAAACATGTCAATCGGGTTGCACAATAGCGAATTCAAGAATCCGGTCGTGCGCTGGATAGACCAGCGCCTGCCCGTTTTCACCATGATGCAGAAGGAATACGGCACCTTCCCGACGCCGAAAAATTTCAACTATTTCTGGAATTTCGGCGCGCTCGCCATGGTCACGCTGATGATCATGATCGCAACGGGTGTGTTCCTTTCCATGCATTACGCCGCGCATACGGGGCTTGCCTTCGATAGCGTCGAACGCATCATGCGTGATGTGAATTTCGGCTGGCTGATCCGCTATGTTCACATGAACGGCGCCAGCATGTTCTTCATCGTGGTCTATATCCACATCTTCCGCGGCATGTATTACGGTTCCTACAAGGCGCCGCGCGAATTGCTGTGGATCCTGGGCGTGGTGATCTTCCTGCTGATGATGGCAACGGCCTTCATGGGCTATGTTCTGCCCTGGGGCCAGATGTCCTTCTGGGGTGCCACCGTCATCACCAACCTGTTCAGCGCCTTCCCAGTGGTGGGCAACTTCATTGTGGAATTGCTCTGGGGCGGCTTCAGCGTGGACAATCCCACGCTCAATCGCTTCTTCAGCCTGCATTATCTGCTGCCCTTCGTGATCCTGGGCGTGGTCTTCCTGCATGTGGCCGCATTGCACATCACGGGGTCGAACAACCCGCTGGGCGTTGAGCCGAAAGGCCCGCAGGATACCCTGCCCTTCCACCCGTATTACACGGCGAAGGATAGCGTGGGCCTTGTGGTGTATTTCATCGTCTTTGCTGGGCTTGTCTTCTTCGCGCCAAATTATCTCGGCCATCCGGACAACTACATCCCGGCCAATCCGCTGGTGACGCCGCCGCATATTGTGCCGGAATGGTACTTCCTGCCCTATTACGCGATCCTGCGCGCGGTGCCGGACAAGCTTGGCGGCGTCTTGCTCATGTTCGGTTCGATCCTGATCTGGTTCGTGCTGCCATGGCTTGATCGCTCCCCGGTGCGTTCCATGCGTTTCCGGCCGCTGGCGCGCCCCTTCTTCCTGCTCTGGACGGTGAATTTCCTTGTGCTGCTGTGGGTTGGCGCCAAGCCGGCGGAAGGCGTCTATGTGCTGATCGCGCAGATTTCCACCGCCTATTACTTCGCCTATTTCCTGGTGGTGCTGCCGCTGCTCGCGAAGTTTGAGCGGCCATTGCCACTGCCGGAAAGTATATCCCGCCCCGTTCTGGGCGGGGGGCCGTTGCCCATGGGCGCGGCTGCCAAGCCGATGGAGAAGGCCTGATCATGCTTCGTTTTTCCTTCAAGGCCCTCGCCCTGGCTCTTGGCCTTTTCGCAACCGCCCCCGCCCATGCGGCGGGGGAGGCCATTCCCATCCCGGATCGGAAATTCTCCTTCGATGGGATTTTCGGCACTTATGATCGCGCCAGCGCGCAGCGTGGCTTCCAGGTCTATAAGGAAGTCTGCGCGGCCTGCCATGGCTTGCGCCTGGTTTCCTATCGCAATCTGCGCGAATTGGGGCTGACCGAAGCGCAGGTTGCGGCGATTGCGGCGCAGTTTGAAATCAAGGATGGCCCGAATGATGAAGGCCAGATGTTCGAACGCCCCGGCCGCCCGGCGGACCGGTTCCGCAGCCCCTTCCCGAATGATGCCGCCGCGCGCGCTGCCAATAATGGCGCCCTGCCGCCCGATCTTTCGGTCATGACCAAGGCGCGGGCTGGTGGCGCGGATTACCTGTTTGCGCTGCTGACCGGTTATGTGGACCCGCCACCCGGCGTCACCGTGATGGATGGGATGCACTTCAACAAGTACTTCCCGGGCAATCAGATTGCCATGGGCCCGGTCTTGAACCCCGATCAGGTTGAATATGCCGATGGTACCAAGGCAACCGTTGAACAGATGGCGCATGATGTCAGCACCTTCCTGCAATGGGCCGCCGAGCCGGAGCTTGAAAAGCGCCGCGCCATGGGTGTGAAGGTCATCATCTTCCTGACCATCCTTGCCGGCCTCACCTATGCGGTGAAGCGCAAGATCTGGGCTGACGTTAAGCACTGATCGCTTCTGAAGCACTGTGAGCAAAGGCACGCGCCCCATCCGGGGCGCGTGTTTTTTTATGCGCCGGCAGCGGTTTCCATCAGCGCGCATTCTGCGCTAGTGACCATGTTCATGGTGCCCACCGAACCCGTTGCGCGCTTGAAGGTGCAGGTGACTTTCCTGCGCATGGATGCGCCGCCTGCCAGCCCCACCCCACCCTTGCCGGCTGATGCGCGGGTGGAACGGGTGCTGCATTGCTCGGTGCCCTTCTATCGCTACCTTTACGATACGGTAGGCGCGCCTTGGCTCTGGTGGATGCGGCGCATCGCCTCCGATACTGAATTGGCCGGCTTGCTTGGACATCCCTCGGTCAGCGTGCACGTGCTGATGCGTGATGGTGAACCGGCTGGGTTTTATGAGCTGGATCATCGCGCCGGGCAGGCCACGAACCTTGCCTATTTCGGGCTGATGCCCTGGGCGATCGGCACCGGGCTTGGTGCTGCCTTTCTGCGCCATGCGGTGGATGCCGCCTGGCATATTGGCCTGCCAGCGGTCACGGTGAATACCTGCAACGCCGATCACCCGCGTGCCTTGCCGGGCTATTTGGCGGCGGGGTTCCGGAAGCTCCGCGCCATTGAGGAAGTCTGGCCCGTGCCAATTTCGCTCGGCATGCACATTCCGCCGCATCTGCCACGCCTGGGATAAGGGCGGCATATTCCCAGGCCGACAGGATCAGCCTTTAATGCTGGCGGAGGAAGAACCGCCATGAAGACTGCCTCGCGCCGGGTGCTGCTGGGTGCAGCGCTCGCCCTGCCCTTCATCACCCGCGCCAGCGCGCAAGCCGCTTGGCCGGATCGGCCGGTGCGCATCATCATCCCCTTTGGCGCGGGTGGGCCGATTGATCTGGTTGGTCGCTTGCTGGCCGAGCATTTGAAGGAAAGGCTGGGGCAGCCCTTCATTATCGAAAATCGTCCCGGCGCTGGCGGCAGCATCGGCATTCATACCGTGGTGCAAGCGCCGCCCGATGGCACCGCCTTTGTGCTGACCAGCGCATCGCTTGCCAGCGTGCCGGCGCTTTACCCCAATCGCGGGCTTGATCCGCGCACGGCTTTGGCCCCAGTGAGCCTGGTTGCGGATATTCCAACCGCCATGGTGGTGCGTGCGGCATCGCCTTATCAGAGCGTGCAGGATGTGTTGGCGGCTGCGCGCGCCGCGCCGGGGCGGCTGACCTATGGCAGCGGCGGGGTTGGGTCTTCCAACCATCTTTCCGGGGCACTTTTCGCGCTGGCTGCCAATCTGGATTTGACCCATGTGTCCTATCGCGGCGCGGCGCCAGCCATGACAGCGCTTTATGCCGGCGAAATTGACATGGTTTTCGCGAGCACGGTGGAAACCCTGCCGCATGTGCAGGGCGGCCGCGCGCGGCTTTTGGGCGTGGCGGGGCCGCGGCGCCTGCCCGCCCTGCCCGATACGCCGGCCATCAATGAAATCGTCCCCGGCTATGTCGCGCTCAATTGGTATGCCATCGCCGCGCCGCGCGCCACATCGCCCGCCATCATCGCCCGCATGGCGGAGGTGCTGGGCAGCATTCGCGACCTGCCCGATGTGCGCGCGCGCTTCGCAGCCGCCGGCACCACGCCGCTGCTGACCGGCCCGGCTGAATTGGCCGCACTGCTGGAATCCGATGTGCCGCAATGGCAGCGCGTGGTGGCGGCGACGGGGATCAAGGTGGAATAAGATGCTCCTTGCCCCGCCATATGGGCCTGATTTACCCTTCACCTGAAAACAAGAAAGCACCGCGCCGAGCCGCGCGGTTGGGGAGCATCAGCGCATGAGCCAAGCCGCCTTCAAAGCCGCGCGGGATTTTCTGCTGGCGCAGCGTGGCGATTACGCCACGGCCTATCGCGATTTCCGCTGGCCGGCGCTGGAGCATTTCAACTGGGCGCTTGATTGGTTTGACGCGGAATTGGCCGCCGGCGCGCATGGCGCGCGCCCCGCGCTGCGGATAGTCGGCGATGGCGCGGCGGAACGCAGCTTTGCCGAGCTTTCGGCAGCCTCCAACCGTGTCGCCAATGGGTTGCGTGCGCTTGGCGTCAAGCGCGGTGATCGCATTCTGCTCATGCTCGGCAATGTCGTGCCGCTCTGGGAGGTGATGCTGGCGGCGATGAAATTGGGCGCCGTGGTGATCCCCGCCACCACGCTACTCGCCGGCGCTGATTTGAAGGACAGGTTTGATCGCGGGCGCGCGCGTTTCGTGGTCGCCAATGCCGCCGATGCGCCGAAATTCGAAGGGATGGAAGCGGGTGTGACGCGCATCGCGGTGGGCGCAGCGCCGGCGGGTTGGGTTGCCTATGAATCCCTGCATCAGGGTGCGGCCAGCTTCACGCCGGATGGGCCGACCAAGGCCAGCGATCCGATGCTGCTCTATTTTACGTCGGGCACCACGGCCAAGCCGAAGCTTGTTCTACATAGCCATCAATCCTATCCGGTGGGGCATCTTTCCACCATGTTCGTACTCGGCCTGCGGCCAGGCGATCTGCATTTGAACATCTCCTCGCCCGGCTGGGCGAAGCATGCCTGGTCCTGCATTTTCGCGCCCTGGATTGCGGGGGCGGCAGTCTTCATTGCCAATCAGCCGCGCTTCAATGCGCGCGGCATGCTGGAAGCGATTGCCGCCAATGGCGTCACCACACTCTGCGCCCCGCCCACTGTCTGGCGCATGTTCGTGCAGGAAGACATGAAAGCCATCCGCACATCGCTCCGCGAAGTGGCCGGCGCGGGGGAACCGCTCAACCCCGAAATCATCGAACAGGTGCGCGACGCCTGGGGCCTCACGATCCGGGATTTCTTTGGCCAGACGGAAACCACGGCACAAATCGGCAATCCGCCGGGGATGCCCTTGAAGGAAGGCTCCATGGGCAAGCCGCTGCCGGGCTACCGGATTGTCTTGCTCGACCCCAATGACAAGCCGGCTGAGGAAGGGGAGGTCTGCATCGCGCTCAACCCCGCACCGACCGGGTTGATGATGGGCTATCAGGCGGATGATGGCAGCACCCTGCCGGCGGGCGAGGCGTTCTATCGGACGGGTGACGTCGCCAATCGGGATCAGGATGGCTACCTGACCTATGTCGGGCGGGCGGATGATGTCTTCAAAGCCTCCGACTACCGGATTTCGCCCTTTGAGCTTGAAAGCGTGCTGATCGAGCATGAGGCGGTGGCGGAAGCCGCGGTGGTGCCGGCACCGGATGCCATGCGCATGGCGGTGCCCAAGGCGTTCATTGCGCTGGCCCCCGGGGCGGCGGCGAACCCGGCCACCATGCTGGCGATCTTCCAGCATCTGCGCGGGCGGCTTTCCGCCTTCAAGCGCGTGCGGCGGCTGGAAGTGTATGAATTGCCCAAGACGATTTCCGGCAAGATCCGCCGCGTGGAACTCCGCCAATTGGAGGAAAAGCGCTTCGCCGCCGGCAACAGGCCGGACGGCGAGTATCGGGAGGAAGATTTCCCGGAACTCCGTCAAGGTTGAGCAAACTCCCGCTTGCCCCCGCGCGCCAGCGGGTGTTTGTATGCCTCGGAATCCCGGAGATACCCCGATGAATGAGATCAATGTGCCGCGCCCGAATAATCTGGACGCGTTCTGGATGCCCTATTCGGACAATAAGTATTTCAAGGACCGCCCGCGCATGCTCGCCCGGGCCGAGGGCATGCATTACTACACGCCGGAAGGGCGGGAGATTCTGGACGGTACCTCGGGCCTCTGGTGCTGCAATGCCGGGCATGGCCGGCGGGAGATTGTGGAGGCCATCCAGAAGCAGGCCGCCATCATGGATTTCGCGCCCGCCTTCCAGCTTGGCCACCCGATTGCCTTTGAAGCCGCTTCGCGCGTCGCGGATATGACACCCGATGGGCTGGACCGGGTTTTCTTCACTAATTCGGGCAGTGAAGCCGCGGATACGGCGCTGAAAATCGCGCTTGCCTATCACAAGGCGCGCGGTGAAAGCTCTCGCGTGCGGTTGATCGGGCGCGAACGCGGCTATCATGGCGTGGGCTTCGGCGGCATGTCGGTGGGTGGCATTGGCCCCAATCGCAAGCAATTCGGCGCGCTGCTGCCTTATGTGGACCATCTGCCGCATACGCATCTGCCGGCGAAAAACAGCTATTGCAGGGGTGAGCCGCCGCATGGGGCGGAACTGGCCGATGTGCTGGAAAACCTGGTGGCTTTGCATGGCGCCGAGACCATCGCCGCCGTCATAGTGGAACCGGTAGCGGGGTCAACTGGCGTGCTGGTGCCGCCGGTGGGCTACTTGAAGCGGCTCCGCGATATCTGCACCAAGCATGGCATTCTGCTGATTTTTGATGAGGTGATCACCGGCTTTGGCCGGCTTGGCGCCAATTTCGGCGCGGAACGCCTCGGCGTGACGCCCGATATCATGACCATGGCCAAGGGGCTGACGAACGCCGCCGTGCCCATGGGGGCGGTTGCCGTCAAGAACGAGATTTATGATGCCATCGTGCAGGGCACTGGCGCGGGGATCGAATTCTTCCATGGCTATACCTATTCCGGCCATCCTTTGGCTGCCGCGGCGGCGATTGCCACGCTGGAATTGCATCGCGCCGAGGATTTGCCGGGCCGCGCCCGCGCGTTGGAACCCTATTGGCAGGATGCGGTGCATTCGCTGAAGGGTCTGCCCAATGTGATTGATATCCGCGATGTCGGGCTGATTGGCGCGGTGGAATTGGCGCCCCGCCCCGGCAAGCCCACGCAGCGCGCGCTGGATGTCTTCCGCCGCTGCTTTGATGATGGCGTGCTGATCCGCGTGACGGCCGATATCATCGCCATGTCACCGCCGCTGATTTGCGAAAAGCCGCATGTGGACCGGCTGATCAATACCTTGGCTGACGCGATTACGGCGGAGGCAGCGTAAGTCTCTCGCTGGGCGGGGTGACCTCTGCCCGGCTTCGCCCCATATAGGGTTCCAAACCTTGCTGATGGAGAAACCCACGTGAGCGATACTGCCCGCGCCCCCGTGCCTGTGACCGTGCTGACCGGCTATCTTGGTGCCGGCAAAACGACGCTGCTGAACCGCATCCTGACCGAGAACCACGGCCAGAAATTCGCGGTCGTGATCAATGAATTCGGCGAATTGGGCGTGGATAACGACCTGGTCGTGGATGCCGATGAAGAAGTGTTTGAAATGAATAATGGCTGCATCTGCTGCACGGTGCGCGGGGATTTGATCCGCATCCTGGCCGGGCTGATGAAGCGGCGCGACAAGTTCGATGGCATCATTGTGGAAACCACCGGCCTTGCGGACCCGGCCCCGGTGGCGCAGACCTTTTTCGTTGATGATGATGTGAAGCGCGCCACCAAGCTGGATGCGATTGTGACCGTGGTGGATGCCAAGCATCTGCCGGCGCGGCTTGCGGATTCCGCCGAAGCGCAGGAACAGATCGCCTTCGCCGACATCATTGTCCTGAACAAGATGGATTTGGTGAGCGAAGCCGAAGCAGCGGAAGTTGAAAAGCGCATCCGCGCCATCAACCCCTATGCCGAAATTCGCCGTGCGACGAAATCCGATGTGCCGATCAGCGCCGTGATCGGGCGCGATGCCTTCAACCTGGAACGCATCCTGGAACGCGAACCGGAATTCCTCTCGGGCGAGGATGATCACGAACATGATTCGGAAGTGAACAGCGTTTCCTTCGAAGTGGATCGCCCGATTGATGCCGAGCGTTTCAACGCCTGGATCACGCAGGTGCTGTCCAGCAAGGGGCAGGATTTGCTGCGCACCAAGGGGATCCTCGCTTATGAAGGCGATGATCGCCGCTTCGCCTTTCAGGCGGTGCATATGATTGCCGATGGCGATTTCATTGGCCCCTGGAAGGAAGGCGATCCGCGGCGCTCAAAACTGGTCTTCATCGGGCGCGATTTGAATCGCCCCTGGCTGCGCCGCGGTTTTGAAGCCTGCCAGGCCGGTGAGGATGAGGCGAAAATCAATGCCGAAATCGCGCGCTGGAGCCCCCCCGGCGCATGAGTGGCGCAGATTATTTGCTGGATAGCCGGGGCGTTTCGCAAAACCTCGGCGCCTGGGTTGCCGGTATTGGCTTTGGCCATGAAGGCCGGACATGCAGTTTTGGCACCAGCGATGGCGTCTTGCACCAGGCGGTGCTTGCCAAGGCCAGCGATGCTTGGGCACGGCATGAGGCGCATCAGGGCGCGGTGCTGTCGCTGTGTGCCGATGCCAAGGATGGCGTGATCTCCGGTGGCGATGATGGGCGGCTGATGCGCCTTGGCGCCGATGGCACTGTCACTGAATTGGCACGTTACGGCAGCCGCTGGGTCGAACATGTCGCCGCGCATGAAAGCGGGCTGCGTGCTGCTGTTGTAGGCAAGGCCGTGCATGTGCTGGATGGCGCTGGGGCGGCGATCAAGTCACTCGTGCATCCAAGCTCGGTCACGGGCATTGCCTTTGACGCCAAGGGCAAGCGCATTGCGGCGAGCCATTACAATGGCGCCTCCCTTTGGTTTGTGGCGGCGAAGGATGACAAGCCGCGTTCACTGGAATGGAAGGGCAGCCATACGGGCATTATCTTCAGCCCGGATGGGACACATGTGGTGACTTCCATGCAGGAGAATACCCTGCATGGTTGGCGCTTGGCCGATGGGCAGCATATGCGCATGGCGGGCTATCCGGCGAAGACCAAATCGCTGTCTTTCACGGCCAAGGGGCGTTGGCTCGCGACCTCGGGCGCGGATTGCGTGGTGTTGTGGCCGTTCTTTGGTGGCGGGCCGATGGGCAAGGCGCCAACGGAACTCGCGGGCGGCGATCAGGCGCTGTGTTCGGCTGTGGCCTGCCATCCGCAGCAGGAAGTGGTGGCGGCCGGCTTCAATGACGGGCTGGTGCTGATCGCCGAGGTCGCAAGCGGGCGCATTGTGCCCGTGGCCGCACCGGGGCGCGGCGGAGTCTCGGCCCTTGCCTGGAGCGATTCGGGCACGCATTTGGCCTTCGGCACGGAAGAAGGTTTCGCCGGGCTCGTGGATCTTTCGCGCCGCTGAAAGCCGGGGCTGGAAATGCCCCGCGCCCCTGTGCTTGAGTGCCGGGGTCGAGACTGGAGAAGCGCCATGGCCGCACGTGATGATGAGGATGAGGAATTCGATCTGGGTATCAGCCTGGAATCAGTGGCCGCCATTGTGGATGCGGCGCGCGCCGTTCAGGAAGGTGAGGAAAGCGGTGCAATCTCCCGCGCGGATGAGGATGAGGAAGGCCTCGACGCCGAAGATGATGAAAACATGGATGAGGATGCTTTGCGCGCCTTCATCAATGAATTGAATGAGGACGAACAGGCATCGCTGATCGCGCTCGCCTGGATTGGGCGCGGTGATTATGACGCCGATGATTGGGAAGAAGCACGCAACCTGGCGCGGGAACGCAATATGCGTGACCCGGCGGGCTATTTGCTTGGTATCGAAATGCTCGGCGATATGCTGGAAGAAGGCTTGGAAGCGCTCGGCCTTTCGCTGGAGGATGTGGAGGGCTGAAACGCCCGCCACTCACCGCCGCCCACCCCCCAGAATACCCCCAAGGCCGCGCAGCATGTCCTGCACCGGTGATGGCAAGGCAGGCGTGCCTTGCCGCGGTGCTTCCGGCGCCGCTTCCGGCGCGGCGCGTGGTGCGGGTGCGGCACCATCCGCGCCAAGCCGCGCGATACGCAAAGGCTCGGCGCAATCCGCCTCAGCATTGCGGCCCGCGCCGCCCAGCAGATTGCCCAAGGGTTCCGTCGCGATACGTCCGGTAAGCGTATCGCCCAGCAGGCCCATCGCGGTTTGGCCAAGCGCCGCGCCGGCCGCAACCCCAATGCGCGGCGCCGCCAGTGTCCCACCCAGATTGACCGGCGCGCGCAGCCCAACGCCCAAGACGCGCAGATTTGTATCAAGCCGGCCATTCAGGCTTTCATCGCGCAGATTGATGGCGGCCTGACCGCTGATCTGGCCAATGGCGCTATCCATGAAAAGCGCCCGGCTTTGCGCCACACCCTGCGTCGCCCCAAAGGCCAGGGCCAGGCAGCGGAGTTCCACCGCGCCCAGCCTTTGCGACGCGGGCGAGAGCAGCGCGAGCAAGGCGCCCAGCGCCTCCATCGCCGTGCCCTGTTCCAGCCGGGCATTCACCAAGGCCAAGCCCAAATCACCATTGAGGCTCGCGGCAATGGCGCGGGTGGTGGCGCCGGCGCCGCGCAGATCAGCAGCAATGTCGCCCCGCCCGCGCAGCCCAAGCCCATCCAGCGCACCGCTCAGCGCCGCAAGGTCAAGCCCCGCGCCATCCGAACGCAGCCGGAGGCCGAATTGCGCGGGATTGGCCGCGGCATTCACCGTGACCTGCCCAGCAATCCGCCCGGCCGGGATGGTGAGGTTGAAGGGGGCGAGTGTCAGCGCGCCGTTGCTGAGGCGGAGATTGGTCTGCAGCGCCGCTTGCGGCAGGCTGCGGGACGTGATGCCGCGCAGGGCGAACGCCAATTCCGCATCCAGCGCGTTCAGCGCTGCAACCGGCAAAGCAATGTCAGGAATGATGCGGCCATCCCCCGCCGCTGGGGCCGCCGGAGCGGGGCGGGCTGGGCTTGGCGCGGGTGCCGGCGCGGGTGATAGCGCATCCAGATCAAGCCGCGTGACTTCAATCTGCCCGGTCAGATTGGGCCGCCCAGCCAGGCCAAGCGTCAGCGCGGCGTTGGCGACAAGCGCGGGGCTGGTGAGCTGGAAGCGCGGCAGGCTGATATTCTGCGGATCGCGCCATTCAAGCCGCGCTGTTCCACGCAGCCCCGGGGGTAAGGCGGGAAAGCCGGAAAGCCCCGCCGCATCCGGCACATCCACCGTCAGATCGAATTGGCCATCGGCCAATTCCAGCGGGCGCGCCACGGCGCCCCTAAGCGTCATGCTGGCATCGGCAGAAGTAAGCCGGGCTTCCATCGGCAATGGCCCGGTGAAGCCATAAAGCAGCTTGCCAATCTCGCCCAAATTCGCCTCAAGCCGCGCGGTATTGCCGCCACGGGTCAGCGCGCCGGAGAGCTTGGCCTCGCCGTCTGGCGGCGCGATCAATTCCAGCCCCTCAAGCCTGAGGCCCGGCAGCAGCCAGCCAAGATCACCCGCGCTGGCCCTGAGCGTGATGGCGCCCAAAGGCGGCAGCGTTCCGGGGGCAGCACCGAAAAGCGGCCCGGCCTTCCCGGCCAGGGTAAAAATAATGCCCTGGAAGCGCCATTCGGCGGCCAGATCGCTTGCGCTGGCGGCGCTGACATTGCGGATGGAAAGTGACGGGATTTCGATATCCCGCCCCGCACTGCCCGGCAGGATCACATGCGCATCATGCAGCCGGACCAGCCCGATATGCGGCATGCTGGCTGCGGGCCTGGGTGCTGATGGCGGCGCGGCGGCGTCTCGCGCGGGCCTTTCCGTGGCAGGCAGCGCCCAAAGCGCTGGATCAAGATTGAGCTTTAGCCCATCCGCTTCCACAACTGGGATTTCGATGCCGCCGGAAATCAGGGAGCGTAGCGAAATACTTGCCGCCAGCCTTGGCGCCACCACGCCCGGCGCGGCGCCGCCCGGCGTGCTGAGCGCCACATCGCGCAATTCAAGCTTCGGGATCAGCCCAAGCGCCAAACCGATCCCGCCAATACTCGCCCGATAGCCGGTGGCGGCTTCGATCTCCGCCTTGATGCGCGGCGTGAAGCGGCCGGATTCCAAAGCGGCGCGTAGCGCAAACACGCCGCCGATCAGCAGCAGCAATAGCAGCGCAATGCCACCTGCCAGATAGCGCGGCCAGCGGCGGGCGGGCTTTAGCGCAGATGCCGACATGGCGGGGTCTTCGGGCGATCAAAGCCGAGCAAGGCGAAGGTTTCCTTCATATGCGCCGGCAAGGGCGCGGCGAGTTCCAGCATACCACCTTCCGGATGCGGCAGGCGCAAGGCCCGTGCATGCAGATGGAGCGTATTGCCGAAGCCTTCCAGATGCGCGGCCTGGCCGCCATATTTGCCATCACCCATGATCGGGCAGCGCAAAGCCTCGGCGCAATGCACACGCAGTTGATGGGTGCGGCCCGTCAGCGGGCGCAATTCCAGCATCGCCGCCTGACGCTGCGCGGAATCCACCACGCGATACAGCGTGACAGCGCGCGTGCCCTCCCCATCCGCAACGCCGGCCACGCGTTCGCCGCGCTGCCCGCCAAGCTTCGCCAGCGGCAGGTCAATGCGGCCTTCCAGGGGATGGGGGCGGCCAATCACGACAGCCCAATAGGTTTTCTCCGCATCCCGCCCGCGAAAGGCTGCGGCCAGGCGGGACGCAGCGGCGGCGGTGCGGCCCAGGATCAGAACGCCGGAGGTGTCCTTGTCCAGCCGATGCACCAGGCGCGGGCGTTCCTCATAGCCAAAGCGCAGCGCATCCAGCATGCCATCCACATGGCGTGTGATGCCCGGGCCACCTTGCACCGGGAGGCCCTGGGGCTTGTCGAGCACAATCACCGAGGCATCGCGGTAGATCACCATGCGTTCAAGCGCCGCCGCGTCTCGGTCTGACACTGGGCGGGCGCTGAGGGGCTTGGCGGCGGCTTCCGGCAGGGGCGGGATGCGCAATTGCTGGCCGGGCTTGAGCCGCGCATTGGCTTCCACCCGCGCACCATCCAGCCGGATTTGCCCGGTGCGCAGCATCTTTTGCAGCGCGCCTTGGGTCAGGTTCGGGTAGTGCCGATGGAACCAGCGATCAAGCCGAATATCGGCCTCGGCCGGGGCGATGGTGCGGTGGGTAACGGGCATGGCATTCCGTAACAGGCGGGGCGCGGTTCTGAAAGCGGCAAATGCAGCGCGCAATTTCCCTGGTTCCATCGCCCCTGCTTCTGCTTTAAGGGGGGTGAAAATCAAGCTGGGGAGGGTTTTCATGACCAAAGCTTCACAATTACCAATCACGCGCCGCGCCCTTGGCGGGCTTGGCCTTGGCCTGGCCGCAACAGGTGCCGCGCGGGCGCAGGATATGGCCGGCAAGACCATTGAATGGATCATCCCCTTCGCGGTGGGTGGCGGTTCGGATGTCTGGGCGCGGTTTCATTTGCCGCTGTTGCAACGCCACATGCCGGGCAACCCAACCGTGGTGATCCGCAATGTTACCGGTGGCGGCAGCATCAATGGCGCCAATCAATTCGCGCAACGCACACGGCCTGATGGGCTGACCATTCTTGGCACCAGTGGCTCGACGCAATTCCCCTTCCTGATGGGCGATCCGCGCGTGCGCTACGACTACCGCGCCTGGAGCGTGCTGATGGCGAGCCCAACCGGCGGCGTGCTTTATGTACGCCCGGAATTGGGCGTGCGCGGGCCGGGGGACCTTGCCCGGCTGCAAGCGGCGCAAGGCCTGCGCTTCGGCAGCCAGGGGCCGACATCGCTCGATATCGTGCCGACGCTGGCCTTTGAACTGATGAACCTGAATGTGCAGATCGTCTTTGGCATGCAGGGCCGCGGCCAGGGGCGGCTTGCCTTTGAACGTGGTGAGACGCCGATCGATTATCAAACATCCTCAGCCTATACGAGCCAGGTTCTGCCGCTGGTGCGTGAAGGCAAAGCCGTGCCGCTGTTTTCCTATGGCATCATGAATGCTGCGGGCGATATCGTGCGCGATCCGAATTTCCCGGATTTGCCGACCTTCCCGGAATTCCTGCGCGCGGCAACGGGGCAGGACCCATCCGGCCCGGCATGGGATGCCTATCGCACGCTGTTCGTCGCGGGCTTTGCCGCGCAGAAATTCGTGGTCGTGCCGAAGGAAACGCCGCGCGCTGTGCAAGACCTTTATCGCACTGCCTTCACGCGCATTTTTGCCGATCCGGAATACAAGGAAAAGCGCGGCTCGGTAATTGGCGAATATGATGAGGTGGTGGGCGACGCCGCCGAGAAAGCCTATGCCGCCGGCACCGTCATCAGTGAAGCGACGCGCGAATGGATCAAGGAATGGTTGCTGCGCCGCTTCAACCATCGCCTTGGCTAATCAATCCAAAGTCAGCGCGGGGATAGGAGTAAGGCCGAATGCTTGACGCGCTGCTGATGGCGCTGACCGCGCTCGCGAGTCCTGAACGCCTTGGCTATATGGCGCTTGGGGTCCTGATTGGTTACGCCATTGGCGTGTTGCCCGCGCTTGGCGGCCTGGCCGGGCTTTCACTGGTGATGCCCTTTATTTACGGCCTCGATCAGGTCTCGGCCCTTGCCATGCTGGTGGGCCTCGTTGCGGTAGCGGCGACAGCGGATACATTCAGCTCCATCCTGATGGGCATACCAGGGTCATCGGCAAGCCAGGCGACGATCCTGGATGGCTTCCCCATGGCCCGACGAGGAGAAGCAGCGCGCGCCTTATCGGCATCCTTCCTCGCTTCCATGATCGGTGGCTTGATTGGCGCGGTGATTTTGACCGGCGCGGTGCTGATTGCGCGGCCCCTGATTCTGGCGCTGGGTACTGCCGAGTTATTCATGCTGGCGCTGCTTGGGCTTTCCATGGTGGGCGTGCTGGCGGGCAAAAGCTTCGCCAAGGGGCTGATTGCCTGCGGCATGGGTTTGGCGCTTGGCACGGTCGGCACCGCACCTGCCACAGCGGAATATCGGTTGGATTTTGGGCTGATCTATCTTTCGGATGGCTTGCCACTGCCCGTTTTGGTGCTGGCGATTTTTGCGCTGCCGGAAATCATTGATCTGGCGCGCGGGGGCGGGACGATTTCGCGCACAGCGGAGCTGGGCCGCGGCTGGTTTGATGGTGTGCGCGATATCATGCGCCATTGGTGGCTGCTGCTGCGCACATCTTCCATCGGGTCTGTGTTGGGCGCCATCCCTGGGCTTGGCGGCAGCGTGACCGATTGGATTGTCTATGGTCACGCGATTCAGACCGAAAAGAACGGCCAATTCGGCAAGGGTGATGTGCGCGGCGTGATCGCCGTGGAAGCATCGAATAATGCGCGCGAAGGTGGTGCGCTGGTGCCGACACTTTTCTTCGGCATTCCTTCATCAGGATCCATGGCGGTGTTTTTGGGCGGCATGACGCTGCTTGGTATTGAAGCCGGGCCGGCGCTGGTGGGATCACGACTTGATCTGACCTATGCGATTATCTGGTCTCTTGCGATTGCCAATGTCATGGGCACCTTGCTGTGCTTCGCAACATCGCCCCTGATTGCGCGGCTGACCACGGTGCGCTTCGGGCTGCTGGCGCCCTTCATGATGATGGTGGTCTGCTTTGGCGCCTTCAACAATAACCGCGAATTGGCGGATTTGCTGCTGCTGCTGGGTATTGGCCTGCTCGGCCTGCTGATGCGCCGCTTCGGCTGGCCGCGCCCACCCTTCGTGGTGGGCTTTGTGCTGGCGCTGCCGATGGAAACCTATTTGTACCAGGCCGTGCAATTCTATGGCTGGGATTTCCTGACGCGGCCTGGCGTGATGATCATCGCCGCGCTGATCGTGGTATTTGCCGGGCTTGGTATCCGCAAGCGCCGCTTGGCGGATACGGAAGAAGATGGCGGCAGCACGGATACGGGCCGGCGCCAACCCCAGGCGATTTTCGCCGTGATCCCGGTGGCGCTTTTCGCCGCGGTTTTCGTTGACGCCATGCGCCACAGCTTCCTGGGTGCGGTCTTCCCCATGATGATTGCCGGCGCCATGCTGCTGATCAGTGTTCCGGTTCTATTGCGGCTGAATTTCGGGCGCGTCGGAGGTTCGCTATTCCATGACGCAGAAGCCAAGGCGAAGCCCGAGGATGGCAGCTTCTGGGCGCATCTGGGCTGGGTGATCGGGTTGGTCGGGCTTTCCGCCTTGGTTGGCTTCCTGCTCGCCAATACGATCTTCTTCCTGTCCTTCCTGCGTTATGCGGCGGGTTGCACCTGGCGGATGACGCTATTCCTCACCTCCATTGCGACCATTGGGTTGATCTTTGTCGCGCAAATGCTGACGCTGGATTTCCCGCAAGGGCTATTGCAGTATTTCTTCGACCTCCCCTGGCCCTTACGCTGACGGATAGACTATGCAGAAAGCCATTCCCTGCACGCTGATGCGCGGCGGCACCAGCCGCGGCCCCTATTTCCTGCGCCATGATCTGCCCGAGGATCGGGAAGCCATGGGCCGCGTCTTGCTCGCCGCCATGGGTTCACCGGATGCGCGGCAGATTGATGGGCTGGGTGGGGCGACGACGCTGACCAGCAAGGTCTGCATTGTCTCTCGTGCGGCGGCGGGTGAGGCGCAGCAGGTGGATTATCTTTTCGCGCAGGTTTCCGTGGATCGCGCCTTTGTGGATTGGGGGCCGACCTGTGGGAATATGCTGGCCGGCGTTGGGCCTTTTGCGATTGAAAGCGGGCTGGTGCCAGCCGAAGACGGCGAAACCCGCGTGATGATCCGCGCCGTGAATACGGGTGCGATGATCGAAGCCGTGGTGCAAACGCCAGGCAAGCGCGTGAATTATGAGGGCGATACCGCGATTGCCGGCGTGCCCGGCACGGCTGCCCCCATTGTGCTGAATTTCGCTGATGCGGTGGGCGGAGCAACTGGCAAACTGATGCCGACCGGCAAGGCCATTGATGTGATTGATGGTGTAGAAGTGACCTGCCTTGATATCTGCATGCCGGTGGTGATCGCGCGCGCGCGGGATTTCGGCAAAACCGCCCGTGAGACCGCGAAGGAATTGGATGCCGATAAGGAATTCATGGCGCGGATTGAGGCCATTCGCCGCAAGGCGAGCCTGGCCATGGGCATGGGCGATGCGGAAGGCCGCGTCATTCCGAAATTCGCCATTATCGCGGAACCGGCCGGCGGCCAGGGCGGTGTCGCGGCGCGGTATTTCACGCCACTCGCCTGCCATGAGGCGATGGCGGTGACGGGCGGGATTTGCATTGCGAGTGCCTGCGTGCTGCCGGGCACGGTGGCGGAAGCTGTGGCGCAGATCACCGGCGCGGATCGGGAGACGATTGTGCTGGAACACCCAACCGGCAGCATGGAAGCGGTGATCACCACGCGGCGCGCGGCGGATGGATCGCGCGAAGTGATTTCGGGCGGCACGCTGCGCACCGCGCGGCGGTTGATGGCGGGCGAGGTTTATGTCCCCGCCCGCGCTTGGGGTTAGAATTTTTACGAGCCCGATGATGCCACCGGGCTAGAGACCGTTCACCCCGGCCGCCTCCACCAGCCCTGCCGCTTGGGCCGCGCTACCTCGGCCCCATCGCCCAGCACCACCGGCTGAATCGCCGGCCCAATCACCGGCTCGGCCTTTTCCGGCTGTGGCGCTGGGGCAGGTTCAGCGGCTACCGGCGCGGGGGCGGGTTCCGGCGCTGGCGGTTCAACGGGCGCCGGCGCTTCCGCAACCGGGGCAGCTTCCGTCACCACCGGCACAGCCTCGGCTTCCGCCACAGGCTCCGGCGCGGGGGCTGAGGGCGCAATGCGCCGCGCGGTCGCGGCAGCGCGTTCCGCCGCTTCCTCGGCTGCCGCCATGGCGGCAAAGACATCATCAATCTGCCCGGCAAAGGGGTCCGCCGGGGTCGGGCCCACATAGCGCGGCGCGGGGGCATCTTCGGCCATTTCCGGCGCGGCATCCTCAGCGCGGCGCTCACGCGGGCCATCCTCACGCCGGCGGCGCCCACCACGGCGGCCACGGCGACGCGGGCGATCCTCACCCTCGGCAGCGCCTTCAGCGGTCTGGCCTTCATCCTCGGCGGGCTGGGCCTCGCCTTCCGGCGCCTCGCCCGCTTCTGCTGCGGCATCAGCGCCTTCTTCGCCCTCGCCATCACCCTCGGTGCCGGCTTCACCACCCTGCGGCCCACCCTCACGCCGGCCACCACGGCGGCGGCGACGGCGGCGACGGCGGCGCTCACCTTCCTCGGCGGTTTCCTCACGCGCCTCTGCGCGCGGGCTATCGGCTTCCTCTTCCTCAGCCTCGGGCGCGATGTCTTCTACTTCCGGCGCGTAATCCATGCGCAGCGCGGAAGGCCCGGCAGCCACCGCCATGGGTTCCGCCGCGCGCAAGCGTTCAATGCGCAGCGCCGGGCCCATCAGCTTTTCATCAGGCTGGAGGAAAACACTCATGCCAAAGCGCGCCTCAATCTCGGAAAGCCGGTCGCGCTTGCGGTTCAACAGCCAAAGCGCAACATCGGTTGCGACATGCACATTGATTTCGGCGGCGCGGCGCTTGGCACCTTCTTCCTCAATCGCGCGCAACACCTGCAGCGCGCTGCTTTCCACGCCACGGATCGTGCCGCGGCCCATGCAATGCGGGCAGGTGATGAAGGTCTGTTCCGCAATGGAAGGGCGCAGGCGCTGGCGGCTCATTTCCAGCAGGCCGAAATGGCTGATGCGGCCCACCTGAATGCGCGCGCGGTCGTGGCGGAGCGATTCCTTGAGCCGCCTTTCCACCATGGCATTGTGCTTGTTTGATTCCATGTCAATGAAATCAATGACAATCAGCCCGGCCAGATCGCGCAGGCGCAGCTGGCGCGCGATCTCGTCCGCTGCTTCCATATTGGTGCGCAAAGCCGTGTCTTCGATATGGCGGTCACGTGTGGCGCGGCCGGAATTGACGTCAATCGCCACCAGCGCTTCGGTCTGATTGATCACGATATACCCGCCGGAACGGAGCTGCACCACCGGCGAATGCATCGCATCCAATTGCTGGTCCACGTGATGGCGCGCGAAAAGCGGCACAGCATCGCGATGCAGCCGTACCTTATTCGCGTGCGATGGCATCAGCATGCGCATGAATTCGCGCGCCTGCTGGAAGGCACCATCGCCTTCCACCATCACCTCATCAATATCGCGGCCATAGACATCGCGGATGGATCGCTTGATCAGATCCGCTTCCTCATAAATCAAGGCAGGCGCGGTGGAAGCCAGCGTCCTTTCGCGGATATTGTCCCAGAGTCTCAGCAGATATTCGCAATCGCGCTGAATTTCGGGCTTTGGCCGTTGCGCGCCGGCGGTGCGCACAATCAAGGACATGCCCTGCGGCAATTGCAGATCATCCATCACTTCGCGCAGCCGCTTGCGATCCGCGGCCGAAGTGATCTTGCGCGAAACCCCGCCACCGCGCGGGGAATTCGGCATCAGCACGGAAAAGCGCCCGGCAAGCGAGATATACGTCGTCAGTGCGGCACCTTTGCCGCCGCGTTCTTCCTTCACCACCTGCACCAGAATGATCTGGCGGCGGCGGATCACTTCCTGGATCTTGTAATGGCGCAGGAAGCGCGGCGGGATGCGGCGTTCGCGGCGTTCTTCTTCGGTTTCGGCCGGGCCTTCGCCGCCAATGGTCTCGGGCGGGGCTTGGTCTTCGGCGGGCAATTCCTCGACCCGGCCAAGATCAGCGGCTTCATCGCCTGGCGCTTCCGGCGCGGCGGTCAGGCTTTCGCTTTCAATCGCCAGGGGCTGCGCAGCGGCCGGGGCTTCGGCAGCGGCTTCCGATGCCGCGCTTGGCGCCTCGGGGGTTTCTGCGTTTTCGACGGCTTCGGCGGGCGCGGCCTCGCCATTGGTGTCTTCGGCAGGCTGCCAGGCCTCGGGCGTCTCACCGCTCCAGGCGGCGCGGTCCATCGCGCTTTCGGGCGGCAGATCGGCCTCTTCCTCGGCGCGCGCTTCCTCTTCCTGCATCGCCAGCAGGCGCTGCCGGTCCGCCACGGGGATCTGGTAGTAATCCGGGTGGATTTCCCCAAAGGCCAGGAAGCCGTGGCGATTGCCGCCATATTCCACAAAGGCCGCCTGCAGGCTGGGTTCCACCCGCACCACTTTGGCCAGGTAGATATTGCCCTTCAGGGCGCGGCGTTGCGCCGTTTCAAGATCAAATTCATCGAGGCGATTGCCATCCATCACCACTACCCGGGTTTCCTCGGGGTGGGAGGCATCGATCAGCATACGCTTGGTCATGGGGTGAAGTCTCCGCGCCGGGGCTGAGCCGCCGGCGCAAATGCGTGGCAAGGCCCGAACAAGGATCAAATTGCGGCGTGGCGTGCTTTGGCATGCGACGGCGAAGACCTTCTTCGGTGGGACCGGCGCCAAAGCGGCGCAGCGGCCCCAGGGTGGGCGCACCTGGATCCTGCCCCGGGAACCCTTGGACCACGAAGGTCACAGGCGCAGGCGGGACGGCGGGCGCGACGGGGGCCATGGCCATAAGGGCAGGGGCTTTCGCGCGCCTCGGGCCGCGCCGGCGAGAAGGAAGGGCTGCTCCCCGGCGAAACCACAAAGCCAACGCCATGGGCGCCGCTTCGGAGGCCGAGGGGCTGAACATCGAGGGCCGCGCTGCCCCAGGGGGCTTCATGCGCCAGGCGATGCCGCCGGAATTCTCGCCCGCAGCGGATGCCGCCGGGGCAGACCACCTTAGTCCCTGCCCGCAGGCACTACAAGGGCAGCTTTGGGGGGGCGTTACCCCGCCCCTTCGATCACATTGCCAAAGCGTTCCCAGCTTTGCCCATTCCAGCGCTGCAACTGCATCTGGCGGATGACGTTATAGTTATCGGGCTGGCTTTGCACCTTGATCCCGGGCAGCAGGGTCGCGATGTCCATGGGCCTGATATTGCGCGCCTGGTTCATCACATTCTCGCGGCTGAAATCATTGCCGCATTGGCGCAGCACCTGAATCATGGTCAGGCCAACGCCATAGCCATAGGTGAAATTGTTATCGCCCAAATCGCCATCCGGCACATAGCGGCGCATGAAGGCGCGCCATTCATTCATGCCCGCATCCTGCGCCCAGGCGGGATCGGATTGATCCTTCCGGTAATCCGAGGTGATGAGCCCGATGCCCTTCTCAGGCCCGGCCGGCTGCATCACCACGCCGACTGAAACCGACACATTGGTCATGAACATCATGGGCCGCCAGCCAATATCATGCACGCGGCGGATGGCCTGGGCAGCGAAGCGCGGCACCACGCCGCAAATCAGCACATCCGCGCCAGAGGCCTGAAGCTGCACGATCTGGCTATCAATGGTTGGGTCCGTTGCTTCATTGGTCGCGGTCACAACCATGGAACGGAAGCGATCCTTGAGCACATCCTGCACGCCGTGCAGGTAATCGCGCCCGAAATCGTCATTCTGATAGAGCAGCGCGATTTTCGCATTGGGGCGCTGTTCCAGCACGTATTTGGTATAGATCTGCGCTTCCACGCGGTAGCTGGGCTGCCAGCCAATGGTCCAGGGGAATTCGCGCGGATTGGCCCATTTATCGGCCCCGGTTGCCAGGAACAGATGCGGCACGGAACGTTGATTGACATAGCGATGTATGGCGCTGTTGGTCGGCGTGCCAAGCTGGTTGAACAGGAAGGCGACGCGATCGCGTTCCACCAGGCGGCGGGTCTGTTCCAAGGTGCGCGGCGGCTGATAGGCATCATCATAGACGGTGAATTTGATGCGCCGGCCGGCAACACCGCCTTCATCATTCAGGCGCCTGAACATGGCTTCCAGGCAGCGGGAAATCACTGAATAGGATGAAACCGGGCCGGATAGCGCATTGGTGCTGCCGATATGGATTTCGGTTGCAGTGACACCGGGCGCTTCCTGCGCGGCGGCGATATTGGGTGCGGCCAGCGCGCCTGCGCTGCCGGCCAGAAGAAGACGACGTGAAATGGTCATGGTGAATTCCTCTCCGCTTATTTTGGTTGTGGGTTTCCAGGCGATGAAAGCTTTGCCAAAAGGCGCCGCACCAAACCGGCGAAGCCTTCAGGCAGCACAAACAGGAAAACGATCAGGATCATGCCATAGATCACGCCTGGCGCGGCGCGACTGATGCTCTCAGCAATGTTGGGCACGAACAGCACGAATAACCCGCCAAAGATTGATCCCAGGATGGAAGCGACCCCGCCCACCACCATGCCGACAAAAAACGTGATGGAGAGCAGGAAGGTGAAGCTATCGGGCGCCACGAATTCCACCGCCACGGCGGAAAGCGCGCCGGCGACACCGGTAATCATGGCACTCACCGCAAAGGCGCCGGTCTTGAGTGCGGCGATATCCATGCCCATCGCCTCGGCGGCTGTGGGGTGATCACGCGTGGCCATCAGCGCGCGGCCAATGCGCCCACGGATCAGATTCCAGGCGAGCAGAAAGCAAATACCGGAGACGATCAGCACATTCAGATACATGAATTGATCGGCATTGAGCGGTAACACAGCGGTCAGCCAGCGCGGCGGATCGGGCTTCATGAGGAACAGCCCCTGCACGCCGCCGGTCCAGGCTTCCAGCGCCTTGTGCTTCAGCAATTGCGGCACCGCGACCGCGAGCGAAAATGTCACCAGCGCCAGATAAAGCCCGCCCAAACGGAGCGCCGGCAGCCCGACCGCATAGCCGACCATGCCGCATATCGCCGCCGCAAAGGGCAGTGTCGCGTAAAAGGACCAATCCGCCTGCGCCATCAGGATGGAAGTGACATAAGCACCAATCGCGAAAAACGCGCCATGGCCCAAAGATATCTGCCCATTATAGCCCGTGACGATATTAAGCCCGAGCACCGCGAGCGCCATGATCACCGCCATGGTCAATTGGAACAGATGAAAGCTTTCCAGCACCCAAAGCGGCGCCAGGGCGGCAACAAGGCCGAGCAGCACAAGAAGAAGGCGTGCGGGTGAAAGGCTCATGCCGCTAGACCCGCGTAAACACGACACGGCCAAACAGGCCTGAGGGTTTCAGCACCAGCACGCCGATAATGATCACCAGCGCCACTGTCAGCTTCAGATCCGTGCCGACAATATAGGCGCCAGCGAGGTTCTCCAGCACGCCCACCAGAAAGCCGCCAATCACGGCACCCGGCGGATTATCAATCCCGCCCAGCAATGCGCCGGCAAAAGCGTAAAGCAGAATGCCGAGCATCATATTCGGATCAAGAAACACGATGGGGGCGACCATCATGCCAGCGACCGACCCAATCGCCGCCGCCAGCCCCCAACCCAGCGCCAACATCACATCCACACGAATACCCACCAAGCGTGCAGAGCGCGGGTTATAGGCCGCCGCCCGCATGGCAAGGCCAAGCGATGTCTTGGTAAAGAACAAATAGACCAGGATCAGCACCGCGAGTGTTACGGCAACACTGCCAAGCTGATGCGCTGAAAACAGCCCCCCCAGCATCGGCTTGCCACCTTCAAAAGGTGAAGGGAACATCTGGATCGTATAGCCAAAGACCCAGCCGGTCATGTTGCCGATGATCAGCAACATGCCGATATAAACGCCGACATGGGTCAGGATCGGCGCATGCTGCACCGGGCGCATGATCAGCCGTTCCACCAGCGCGCCCATGATAAAGGACACCACCAAAGTCCCGAGAAAGGCAACCCAATAGGGCAGGCCCGCCTGGATCATCGTCAGCGCAATGAAGGTGGAAAGCGTCGCCATTTCGCCTTGCGCGAAATTCACGTGATGTGTGGCCTGATAGATCATCACAATCGCCAGCGCGACCGAGGCATAAATGCCCCCGGTCGCGATGCCGGCAGTCAATTGCAGAAGAAAGGCTTCCATCCTTCAATATCCCAGATAGGAACGGCGAATGGCCTCATCCTGGCGGATTTCGGCAGCGGGCCCGGACATGACAATGCGGCCGGTCTCCAGCAGATAGGCGTGATCGGCCAAATCAAGCGCCAGATTGGCGTTTTGTTCCACCAGCAGAATGCCAACGCCGCTTTCTTCGCGAATACGGCGCAGGATGGCGAAGATATCCTGCACAATCAGCGGCGCGAGACCGAAGCTTGGTTCATCCAGCAACAGAAGCTTGGGCCGCAGCAACAGCGCGCGCGCAATGGCGAGCATTTGCTGCTCCCCGCCCGAAAGCGTGCCCGCCTGCTGGCGCCAACGCTGCTTCAGGCGCGGGAACCATTCCCACATGCGCGCGAAATCCGCCGCCACATCGCCATCGCGCCGCGTATAGGCGCCGAGGCGAAAATTCTCCTCCACCGTCAATTCCATGAAGGTGCCGCGCCCATCCGGCACATGCGCCACGCCAAGCCGCGCGATGGATTCCGTCGTCAGCCCCGCAATGCGCTGGCCGGAAAGCAGCACTTCCCCTTCCGGGCGAATCAGGCCGGACACCGCGCGCAAGGTTGTGGTCTTGCCAGCGCCATTGGCGCCGAGCAGCGCGGTCACACCCCCTTCCGCCACCGCGAAATCCAGCCCAAACAAAACTTGTGTTGGGCCATAACCGGCGCGGAGGTTTTTCACCTCAAGCAGCATGGGCGGCATCCGCATGGCCATCACCCAGATAGGCGCGAATCACTTCAGGGCTGCTCCGCACTTCCGCAGGCGCGCCATCGGCAATCTTCTTGCCGAAATCGAGCGCCACAACCTTGTCCGATACGCGCATCACCAGCGACATGTGATGT
>JADCES010000131.1 GCA_020250005.1 Roseomonas sp. | reverse complement strand
GGCGGGTGGCGGTTGCTTTGGATTGCATCTGTGATCCTCCCTGTTTTTCGTGCCGCATCAGGCGAAATCGAATTCGCGATAGCCGCCGGCGGCCACTTCATCCGCGATACGGCGATATTCCACCGCGCCGCCATAATAGCCAAGGGTGCGGCGAATATCGCGCCCTTCAACATTGCGGTTGATGCCAGTTTGCCAGGAATTCACCTCGGCAAACAGCAGCCCGGCTACGGCTTCTTCCACCTTTTCGCCCCACCAGCGCACCGCATCCGCCTTTGGTTCCACGCGCGTCAGGCCGTTCTTGCGCATGTGAATGACAAGGCCAGTGACCCAATCCACGATTTCTTCGATATTGCGGGGAATATTGCCGCGCGCTGTATGGGGGCCAAGGATCATCAGCATATTGGGGAAGCCTTCAGCCATCACACCCAAAAAGGTTCTTGGTGTGGCGATCCATTCCTGCTTCAGGCTGCGCCCGCCAGGGCCACGGATATCGATCCGGTCATAAGGGCCGGTAACGCCATCAAAGCCGGTTGAGAAGATCAGGATATCAAAACCGAAATCCTCAGCGCTGGTTCTGATGCCCTCGGCGGTGATGCGTACGATCGGGGTTTCGTTGATATCAACCAGCCGCACATTGGGCTGGTTGTAGACCTCATAATAGCCGCTTTCCAACGGCAGGCGCCTGGTGCCAAAGCCGTGATTCTTGGGGATGAGTTTTTCCGCAACCGCGGGGTCCTTCACCCTTTGGCGAATCTTGCGCGCCATGAAATCACTGGCCAAGGCATTGGCTGCCTTGTCGGTCAGCACATCGGCGAAATTGCCAACCCAAATGCCAAAGCCAGGCTCGGCATAGAGCTTTTCCCAAAAGGCTTCGCGTTCCTCGGCGGAGACTTCCAAAGCCTTGCGCGGATCGGTTTGGTGAATGAAGCAGGTCGCGGTTTCACGGCAGCGGGCGAAGATTTCCGGATAGCTTTCCTTGATCTTTACCTGTTCTTCCGGTGTGATCTTGCGGTTATGCAAGGGCGCGGCCCAATTCGGCGTGCGCTGAAACACCGTCAGATGGCCGACATCCTTGGCAATGGTTTGGATGATCTGAATGGCGGTGGCGCCCGTGCCAATAATGCCAACGCGCTTGCCGGTGAAATCCACCGGATCATGCGGCCAGCGGGCGGTATGAAAAGCCTGGCCCTGAAAGGAATCACGCCCCGGGATATTGGGCAGGGTCGGCGCGGAAAGCGGGCCGAGGCCCGTGATCAGCAAGGGCGCGCGAGAAGTCTCGCCATTTTCCAGCGTCACGGTCCAGAGGTTTCGCGCATCGTCAAAATGCGCTGCCTTGACGCGGCTATTGAAGGTGATGTGCTTGCGGACATCAAACTTGTCAGCGACGTAATTCAAATAGCGCAGCGTATCCGGCTGTGCCGCAAAATGTTCCGGCCATTCCCATTCCTGCAGCAATTCCTTCGAGAATGAATAACCATAGGACCAGCTTTCCGAATCAAACCGCGCGCCGGGGTAGCGATTCCAATACCAGGTGCCGCCAATATCGGCACCCGCTTCAAACACGCGAAGCTTCATGCCGAGTTCGCGGAGCCGGATCAGTTGATACATGCCCGATATGCCAGCGCCGATGATGATCGCGTCAGCATCAGCGTAACTGGCTGTATCGGGCTTCATCGGGCGTGTTTCAACCATGGCAGGGAACCTGTGCTGACTGCGCCTTTCGGCCGAGCATCAAAAGCACCGGACGAAGCCTTTTCAGAGAGGCTTTGTCGCTATTGCGATTGAAGCTTGATGGATTATGAACAGCGACCCAAGGCTTTGGCAAATCGCGCGTGAGGTTTGGTGTGATGCAAGCTGTTTTGCCCTGGGGCTTCCCATTCACCAATCATCAAGGAACGCTGCTTATTTGGGCAAAATAATCTCTTTTCCAGCCTAATTCTATTTTCATGATTTTAATTTAGGCAAGAAGGCCTGCGTCATTTCTGCAGGAAAGGTCTTCCCTATGCCACAACAAAAATCCTCACTCAAAATCGCGACACGCCTTGCCTTTGCCATTGCGCTGCCGATCCTGGCGGTGCTGGTCATGAGCGGCCTTGTCATTTCTCAGCAATTGCACACGGTGCGTCAGGCTGATCAGCTTCAGGCGCTTAGTCATTTCAGCTCCCGCATCAGTGATCTTGTGCATGAAATGCAGAAGGAACGCGGCATGTCGGCGCTGTTCATCGGCAGCCGTGGCCAGCAGATGGGCACAGAACTTCAGGCCCAGCGCCGTGATACGGATGGCCAGATCGCCATTGTGCGCGAAGCACTGCGCGGTCTTTCGCTTTCGGATTACAGTGCAGAACTGCGCCAAAGTGTCGAAAAAGCCATTGCCGGCCTAAGTGAGCTTGAAAGCAAGCGCGCAGAGGTCAGCGGTCTCAGGATTGTCGGGCCGGAATCCTTCCGCTTCTATACCTCCTTGATTACCAATCTTCTCGCGGTGCCCCAGGAATCAGTGAAGGTATCCGATTCGCCGGCGGTTACGGCCAATCTGCTAGCCTATTACAACTTCCTTGCCGCGAAGGAACGTGCGGGTCAGGAAAGGGCCACCGGTTCCGCGGGTTTCGCTTCCGGGCAATTCACGCCGGCGCAGTACCGCACTTTGCTCACGGTTCTGGCTGAACAGGCGGCCTATCTTTCTGCCTTTCAAGCTTATGCGACAGAGGCGCAGCGCAACGCCGCGCAACAGACCCTGAGCGGCCCAATCATCACGGAGGCAGAACGGCAGCGCCGGATTGCGGTGGAAACAGGTGCGGAAAGGCCCCTGACGGGTGTGACGGCGCGCGATTGGTTCAAGGCCACCACGGATCGCATTGATCTGATGAAGACGGTTGAGGATGTCTTGCAGCGTGATCTTGCCGCGCTCAATCAGGCCAATGCGGCTGAAGCCTGGGAGATCCTGACCTATGGTACCGCTTTCGCGCTGGCCATGTTGATGGCGGCCCTGGTTGTTGGCTTCATCCTGGCACGTGGCATCACTCGCCCCATCACGGGCATGACAGAAGCCATGCGCGCCCTGTCGCGGGGAGATCTGTCAACCGCAATCCCCGGCCGCGACAAGCGTGACGAAATCGGCACCATGGCGGAGGCTTTGGAGGTGTTCCGAAATGGCATGATGGAAGCCGAAGAACTCCGCAAGGCGCAGGAAACGCAAAAGCAACGCGCCGCGGAAGAACGCCGCATCACCATGAATGCGCTTGCCGACAAGTTCGAGCAAAGCATTGGCGAGGTGGTGGGCAATGTGACGGCGGCATCTTCCCGCTTGCAGGGCACGGCTGAGGATATGGCCCGCACTGCCGAGGAAACCTCTGGCCAATCCACTGCCGTTGCCGCGGCTTCAGAACAGGTAACGCAGAATGTGCAGACGGTGGCTTCCGCGACCGAGGAGCTCTCCGCTTCCATTCGTGAAATCGCGCAGCAGGTCGCTGAAGCCAGCCGCATGACCAATGAGGCTGTGGGCCAGGCACGCAGCAGCACGCAGGAAGTCCAAGGCCTGACCGAAGCGGCACAGCGCATTGGCGATGTTGTGCGCATCATCAACGACATTGCGGGCCAGACCAATCTGCTGGCGTTGAATGCTACAATCGAAGCGGCGCGTGCCGGTGAAGCAGGCAAGGGCTTCGCGGTGGTGGCTTCCGAGGTGAAGGCGCTGGCTTCCCAGACCACCAAGGCAACGGATGAAATCGCATCCCAAATCAAGGCCATGCAGGAAGCGACAGAACGTTCCGCACGGGTGATCACGCATATTGCGGAAACCATTGATCAGCTCAGCCAAAGCTCAACGGCGATTGCTTCGGCGGTTGAAGAACAGGGCGCGGCAACACAGGAAATTGCGCGCAATGTGCAGCAGGCCGCGGTGGGCACCACGGAGGTCGCGGGCAATATCACCCAGGTGAGCCAGGCCGCGAATGTCACCGGCAGTGCCGCGACATCGCTGCTGTCTGCGGCTGGTACGCTCAGCAAGGATGGCGTGGCGTTGAAGAAGCAGGTGGACAGCTTCCTCCGCGGAATTCGCGCGGCCTGAGGCTGCTTGGCACCTCCCTGGAAAGTCTGATCCCGGCTTTCCAGGGGGCAGAGCGAATGCCATGATGCCACCACCAAGCAAGGTGAAGGGTCATGGCGCGCTTCAACAACAAGGTTGTTCTGATTTCAGGCGCTGCGCGCGGGCAGGGCGCGGCGGAAGCGCGGCTTTTGGTGGCAGAGGGTGCGCGCGTCATTCTTGGCGATGTGCTGGAAGCCGAAGGCGAGGCCCTGGCGCGCGAACTTGGCCCTGCCGCGCAATTCCTGAAGCTTGATGTCACCGAAGAAGCAGATTGGGCGCGTGCAGTTGCGGCCGCTGAAGCGCGCGGTGCGCTGACCGGGCTTGTGAATAATGCCGGCATCTATGTGCCGAAGCTGATGATGGAAACGGATGCAACGCTGTTCGAACGCCATACACGCATCAATCAGCTTGGTTGTTTTCTTGGCATGAAGGCGGTGGTGCCGGCGATGGAAAGAGCGGGCGGTGGCTCCGTTGTGAATATCTCCTCCACTGCCGGGCTGCGCGGGTCGGCGCGCGCATTCGCTTATGGCGCGACGAAATGGGCGCTGCGTGGCATGACGAAATCCGCGGCGATGGAACTCGCGCCGCGTGGCATTCGCGTGAACTCGGTCCATCCTGGGCCGATTGCAACGCCGATGCTGGATATCCGCTCGCCAGAGGAAAACGCTGCGCGGCTGAAATCGGTACCGATGGGGCGGCAGGGCACTGCGGAGGAGGTGGCGCGGCTTGTGCTGTTCCTGCTCTCTGACGATAGCGCTTACATGACCGGGTCGGAGCTCGCCATTGACGGCGGCGCGACGCTGTGAAGGCTTTCAATATCCCAGGCTGAAATCTACCAAATTGATCAGCGGCCGCCCGGCGCGCATGTTGTGGATATTCTCCACCACCTGAGGTGCCACGCTGGATGGGATGGTGATGCTGGCGGCATGCGGCGTCAGGAACACTTTGGGGTGCGACCAGAAGCGGCTTTCCACGGGCAGGGGCTCGGGTTCGAAAACATCCAAGGCTGCGCCGGCGATATGGCCGGAATCAAGCGCGGCCAGCATGTCTTGCGCCACCATATGCCCGCCACGTGCGCCATTGATCACATAGGCGCCGCGCGGCAGCGCCGAAAGCAGCTTGGCATTTAGTACGCTGCGCGTTTCAGGTGTCAGCGGCAGCAGGCAGATCAGAATATCGCTTTGCGCTGCCATCACCATCAGCCCATCCGCGCCATGGAAGGTTTGCACGCCTGGCAGCGTCCTCGCACTGCGCGACCAGCCCATGACCGGAAAACCAAGCGAGGTCAGCACGCGCGCCGAAGCGCTGCCCAATTCGCCAATACCTAGAATGCCAATGCGACGTTCGGATGTGCTGGGCGCCGAAAGCTCCAGCCATTCCTTGCGTTGTTGCAGCGCGCGGTATTCCGGATCCTGCCGATGAAAGCGGAGCACATTCAGCAGCACCCATTCCGCCATGGCGCTAGTCAGCAGCACATCCTTCAAGCGCGCTACCGGGATACCCGGCGGCGGTCCCGGCGGGCGCAGCAAATGATCAGCGCCGGCACCCATGGAAACAATCAGCTTTAGGTTCGGATAGCGGCGGAGTTCCATCATGTCATGCGCGGTCCAAACCACCGCAGCTTCAATTTCGGCGGGGTCGCCCGCATCCGGAAACAGTCGAATTTCCAGGCTGGGATCAACCGCCAGCAGCGCCGCCTTCCAATCCTGCATGGTATGCGCCTTGGTTGAAAGCAGAATAGCCATCACGCGTTTTCCTTTGACAGTGCTTCATCCAGCCGGCGCACAAAGGCGCGCCAATCATCCCGCCTGGCTGCCGCCCATTCCGTGCCATCGGGCAGCTTGGCGTAAAGGCTGAGGATGCTTTTGGACCAGAGAAAATCGAATTGCTGTGGTGATGAAAGCGCCAGCGCGGCGGTGCGTTCAAACACGCCATCCTTGATTTTCGGCATAATCTTCGTGAGCCACCACCAGCAACCAATGCCAAGCACCACCATGCCCGCCCAGGTGCCGCCTTGCTGAATGCCAAGCGCTTCGAGCGGCGCGCCGCCCCATTTCAGCGCAATGAAGCTGGTGGTGAGGATGGTTGCAGTCGGCCAGACATTTTCCCAGGTGCGATAGACCGGGGAACCTGGCGAATTCATCCGGCGCAGGCTGACGCCAAGCTTCACTTGCTCGGCATCCAGCATCTCTTTCAGGCGTTCCAATTCACTCACTGTAGGGTCGTTGCCTTTTCATTGCTGGTCAGGTCAAAAGCGGCTGCCATCAATTGCCGCGTATAGGCTTGCTTGGGTGCCTGCACCAGCGCTGCGGCTTCACCTTCTTCCACCACAAGCCCATCCTTCAGCACCGCGATGCGATGCGCCATGGCGCGCACCACGCGGAGATCATGAGAGATGAACACATAGGCCAGCCCATAGCGCGCCTGCAAATCGCGCAGCAAATCCACCACCTGCGCCTGTACGCTGACATCAAGCGCGCTGGTTGGTTCATCCAGCACCACCAGGCTTGGCTTCAGCACCATGGCGCGCGCAATGGCGATGCGTTGGCGTTGGCCGCCAGAGAATTCATGCGGGTAGCGTTCCGCCATGGCGGGATCCAGGCCCACTTCGCGCAAAGCCTCCGCCACGCGCGCCAGGCGTTCAGTGCGCGGCAGGCCGGCTTCATGCACTTCCAAGCCTTCGCCAATGATTTCCGCGACACTGAGGCGCGGTGACAGCGCGCCGAACGGGTCCTGAAAGACAATCTGCATGCGCCGCCGCCAAGGGCGCAGCGCGCGGGTGGAAAGCGCCTGCAAATCCTGCCCGGCAAAGACAATGCTGCCCTGGCTATCGGCCATGCGGAGCAGTGCCAAGCCAAGCGTGGTTTTGCCGGAGCCGCTTTCACCGACTAGGCCAAGGGTTTCACCGGCATGCAGCGAAAGGGAAACGCCGTTCACGGCCTTCACTTCCGCGACAACCCGGCGCAAAAGCCCGCGCCTGATCGGGAAATGCACGCGAATGTCGCGCGCTTCCAGCGTTGCCGCCGCATTGGCTGGAACCGGCGCCGGCGCACCGCGCGGTTCGGTTGCCAGCAGCATCCGCGTGTATTCGTGCTTTGGCGCGGCGAAAACCTCGGCAACCTTGCCTTGTTCCACCGCATTGCCATCCTTCATCACCACCACGCGATCCGCATGGCGGCGCACGATGGAAAGATCATGCGTGATCAGCAGCATCGCCATGCCAAGCCGCTGCTTGAGTGAGGCGAGCAAATCCAGAATTTGCGCCTGGATGGTCACATCCAAAGCCGTGGTCGGTTCATCGGCGATCAGCAGCTTCGGATCATTGGCGAGTGCAGCGGCAATCATTACGCGCTGGCGCTGCCCGCCCGAAAGTTGGTGCGGATAGGCGCCAAGCCGCGCCTCGGCCTGCGGAAAGCCAGCCAGGCGCAGCAATTCAATCACTCGCGCACGCAGGGCCTGCCCCGAAAGCGCGCGATGGAGCGTAATGGCCTCGGCAATCTGACGCTCAATCGTGTGCAGGGGATTGAGCGAGGTCATGGGTTCCTGAAACACCATTCCGGCCACGCCGCCGCGCAAGGCGCGGAGTTGCCTGTCATCCGCATCCAGCACGGAAACCCCATCAAGCGTGATGGAACCGGTCGGGTTGCTTCCGGCGCTGGAAAGCAGCCGCAGGCAGGAAAGCGCAGTCACGGATTTGCCGCTGCCGCTTTCCCCCACTAGCGCCAGGGTCTCGCCAGGCTGCACCTCAAAGGACACACCGCGCACCACGTCACGTCCGCGAAAGGCAACCGAAAGATCGCGCACCGAAAGCAGCGCCATCAGCCCTGCCCCCCGGGGAGTTTGCGCGGATCAAAGGCATCGCGCACGGCTTCGCCGATAAAAATCAGCAACGTCAGCATGCCCCCCAGCACAAAGAAGCTGGTCAGCGCCAACCAGGGCGCGGTCAGATTATTCTTGCCCTGATTGACCAATTCGCCGAGCGAGGGCGAGCCGGGCGGCAGACCAAACCCCAGAAAATCGAGCGAGGCCAGCACCGTGACACTGCCCGACAGGATGAAGGGCAGAAAGGTGAGCGTCGCGACCATCGCATTCGGCAGGATATGGCGCTGCATGATGCGCGCATCGGAAACGCCCAAGGCCTTGGCGGCGCGCACATAATCGAAATTGCGCCCGCGGAGGAATTCAGCACGCACCACGCCGGTCAGGTTCATCCAGGAAAACAGCAGCAGGAAGATCAGCAGCACCCAGAAGCTCGGTTCAATCACACTCGCCAGAATGATCAGCAGGAAAAGCTGCGGCATGCCGGACCAGATTTCGATAAAGCGCTGGAACAGCAAATCCGTGGTGCCGCCATAAAACCCCTGCACCGCGCCGGCGGCGATTCCAATGACAGAGCTGATGATGGTCAATGCAAAGCCGAACAGCACGGAAATGCGAAAGCCATAAATCACCCGCGCCAGCACATCCCGCGCCTGATCATCCGTGCCAAGCCAATTGCGCGCCGAAGGAGGTGCAGGTGCAGGGCGCCCCAAATCACGCACTACGGTGCGGTAGGAATAGGGGATCAACGGCCAGATCAGCGTAGCACCCTTGGCTTCAATTTCTTCGCGAAAGCCACGATCATGCCAATCGGCGAGTGTTGGCAAGCCATCTTCGATAATGTCGCTTTCGGCGTAATCCACCAGCACGGGCGCATACCAGCGCCCATCAATACGCGCGACAATAGGGCGATCATTGGCCAGGAATTCCGCGAAAAGCGTGATGAAGAACAGGGTGCCAAAAATGATCAGTGACCAATAGCCGCGCTTATTGGCGCGGAAATTGGCGAGCCGGCGCTGCGTGAGGGGTGAAAGCGTCATCGCCGCGCCTCAAAATCAATGCGTGGGTCGACCAGCGTATAGGTGAAATCGCCGATGATCTGCATCACCAGCCCCATCAGGGTGAAGATGTAGAGGGTTGCGAACATCACCGGATAATCACGGCGAATGGCGCTTTCAAACCCAAGCAGGCCAAGCCCATCGAGCGAAAACACAATCTCCACCAGCAGCGCGCCGGTGAACAAAATGCCAATGAAGGCCGCGGGGAAGCCCGCGATGATCAGCATCATGGCATTGCGGAAGATATGGCCATAAAGCACGCGGCTTTCGGACCCGCCCTTGGCGCGGGCCGTCAGCACATATTGCTTGCCGATCTCATCCAGAAACGCGTTTTTCGTCAGCATGGTCAGCGTGGCAAAGCCGCCAATCACCAGCGCAATGGTGGGCAGCACCATGTGCCAGGCGTAATCCATGATGCGCGCGCCAAGTGACCAGGTCTCCGACCCTGGGCTATTCAGCCCGCGCAGCGGAAACCATTGAAAGAAGGAACCACCGGCGAAAAACACCACCAATATAATCGCGAATAGAAAGCCTGGTATGGCATAGCCAATCAGCACCACCGCTGATGTCGCCACATCAAAGCGCGAGCCATCACGCACAGCCTTGCGGATGCCAAGCGGGATGGAGATCAGATAGATCAGCAGCGTGGACCAAAGACCAAGTGAAATGGACACCGGCATTTTTTCGATGATCAGGTCAATCACTGGCCGGTCGCGAAACAGCGATCGTCCGAAATCAAAAGTCAGATAGCCCAGGATCATTTCCTTGAAGCGGGTCGTCGCTGGCTTGTCGAAGCCGAAGGCGCGTTCGATCTCAGCCACGATGGCGGGATCAAGCCCGCGCGCCCCGCGATAAGTGCCAACCGGGCCTTCGCCGCCACCACCGCCCATGCTGCGCTGTTCCAAGGCATTTGGCGTGCGGATTTCGCCACCGCCTTCGCCGGT
>JADCES010000130.1 GCA_020250005.1 Roseomonas sp. | reverse complement strand
GTTCGGTCCGCACATGCCAAAGGTTTTCCGCTTCATCATAACGCGCTGCCACCACCCGCGCGCCAAAAGTGATGTCGCGCTTCAAATCAAGCTTATCGGCGGCGTCATTCAGGGAGCGCAGAATCTCCGGCTGGCTCGGGTAGCGTTCGGACCATTCCCAGCCCTGCACCAGCTCATCAGAAAAATGATAGCAATAGCTGTGGCTTTCGGAATCGCAGCGTGCGCCGGGGTAGCGGTTCCAATACCAGGTGCCGCCCACGCCATCACCCGCTTCCAGCACATGGGCGGAAAGCCCAAGCCGGTCCCGCAGCGTATGGAGCTGATACATGCCGGCGAAACCGGCCCCGATGATCAGCGCGTCATAAAGCTTCGCCTCGGTTGAGGTGGCGGCCAGGGGGCTTACGGCATCAAGCATGGCGGGTTCTTCTGGTTGTTCATGGACTTGGCAAGGCTACCCCACCCCGCCCCCAGGCGCCAAGCGGGGGCGAATCCTTGTCAATTGGGCGGGACCGCCCACATAGGGGTAGGAAAGCGCCCTAAAGCCCCCTGCCTTCTGGCGCCCCCCTAGACCTTGGGAAAGACCAACAACGTGAATATTCAGATCCCTGCCTCTGGCCTCACCACGGCCAATGCCTCGCTTGAACCGCGCCCATCGCGCGCGGAAGCCGAAGCCGCCGTGCGCACCCTGCTGCGCTGGGCCGGCGATGATCCGGACCGTGAGGGCCTAGTGGATACCCCCGCGCGCGTCGCCCGCGCCTATGAGGAATTCTTCGCCGGCTATGAAACGGACCCGGTGGATTTGCTCGCGCGGTCCTTCGAAGAAACTGATGGCTATGATGAAATGGTGATCCTGCGCGATATCCGCATGGAAAGCCATTGCGAACACCACATGGTGCCCATCATTGGCCGTGCGCATATCGCCTATCTGCCGCAGGGCCGCGTGGTTGGCATCAGCAAGCTGGCGCGCGTTCTGGAAGTCTATGCCAAGCGCCTGCAAATCCAAGAAAAGCTGACGGCACAGGTCGCGAATACCATCGAACAGGTGCTGAAGCCGAAGGGTGTCGCCGTGGTGATTGAAGCGGCGCATCAATGCATGACGACCCGCGGCATCCATAAGCCGGGTGTGACCATGGTGACCAGCCGCATGCTCGGCGCCTTCCGTGATGATGCCAGCACGCGGCGCGAATTCCTCGCCATTATTGGCGGCCAGCGCGCCAATGTGATTGAGGGCTAGGAGCATTTTCAAGCCAAGTGACTTCACTTGGCGGCTCGGAAAATGCGAGCATAAAGAATCTCAGCCCTCCCACGCCGAAGCGCCGCTTGACCAAGGGGCGCTTCGGCGCGCATGAGCCCTCATGCGCTTTTCCACACCCCCCAATGCGGAAGACCTGATTGAACTGGCCGAGGATGCGCTTGCCGCCATTCCGAAGCCATTGCGCGATTTGTTGCGGGGTGTCGCCATCCTGGTGGATGACATTGCGGAGGAGGAGATGCTCCGTGACTTGGGGATTGAAAACCCCTATGAGCTAACGGGGCTTTATCTTGGCGTGCCGCTGACTGAAAAAAGCAACGCCATGGTGCCGGAAGAACCGGACCGCATTCTGCTGTTCCGCGAACCCATCCTGCTGGAATGGATCGAAACCGGCGAAGACCTGTTCCGCCTGGTGCGCAACGTGCTGATCCACGAAATCGGCCATCATTTCGGCTTTTCGGATGAGGACATCGAAAGGCTGGAAGGCGGGGAGTAGCCCAGGGGCGCCGGGGCCGACGCCCCCCCTGTTTCAACCAGCCCCGATCCATCCTAAATAAAAGTTCATGTCCATCACCTTCACCCTGAATGGCGCCATGCGGGCGCTCCCGGCCGAAACGCCCCCGGCCATGACCTTGCTGGATTGGCTGCGTGCAGCGGGGCTGACCGGCACCAAGGAAGGCTGTGCGGAGGGGGATTGCGGCGCCTGCACCGTGGTGATTGAGGGGCCCCGTGGCGCCCGCGCCCCCGTCAATGCCTGCCTGATGACACTCGGTCAGGCACATGGCCTGGCGCTCCGGAGTGTGGAGGGGCTTTCCGCCCCCGATGGTGCGCCGCATCCCGTCCAGGCCGCAATGCTGGCCGCCGAGGCCACGCAATGCGGCTTTTGCACGCCGGGCATTGTCATGTCGCTTTACGCCCATGCGCACATGGGCGGTGACCCCCATGAGGCTTTGGCGGGAAACCTCTGCCGTTGCACCGGCTATCGGCCAATTTTGGATGCGGTGGCGGCCCTGCCGGTGGCGGAAGATACTGTGCCGCTATGCCCCGCGACTGATGTCACCGCCCTTGGCCCGCCAGAACATCGCTTCTTCCTGCCGCGCAGCCTGGATGAGGCGCTTGCGCTCCGGCGCGAACACCCAGGCGCATGGATTTTGGCGGGCGGGACGGATTTGGGCCTGCGGTTTTCGGAGCATCGCGACAACCCCGCTGCCATCATCTGCCTGCGCGATGTTGCGGAATTGCGCGGGATCAGCGCGGGGCCAGAGGGGCTTTCGGTTGGCGCCGCCGAACCCTATGCCGCGCTGCTTGATCTGATCGCGGATGATGCGGATTTCGCGGCTTTTGCCGGGCTGCTGCGGCGCCTCGGCTCTCGCCAAATCCGCGCGCTTGGCACGCTTGGTGGGAACCTCGGCACTGCAAGCCCGATTGGCGATGCGCTACCGCCCTTGTTGGCGCTTGGCGCGCGAGTGACGCTCGCGGGGCCTGATACCACGCGCGATGTCGCGGTTGAGGATTTCCTGCTCGGCTATCGGCGCAATGCGCTGAGTGAGCACGAAGTGATTGCGCGCATCTTCATCCCAAGGCCTGCGCCGGGCGCGATTTTCGCCGCCGAAAAACTCTCCCGCCGGCATGATCAGGATATCAGCGCGGTTGGGCTTTCTATGCTGCTGGAGCGTGATGGTGACGTGATTACCCGCGCGCGCATCGCCCATGGCGGCTGCGGGCCAATGGCGGCACGCGCACCGGAAACCGAAGCTCTGCTGCAAGGCGCGCCCTTTACCGAAGCGCAAGCCCGCGCGGCCGGTGAGGCTTTGGCGCGCGCCATCACACCGATGGATGATTTACGCGGTAGCGCCGAATATCGCCGCGTGGCCGCGCGCAATCTTTTGCTTAGGCTTTATTGGCGTGTGTCGAAGCCCGAGGCAGCGGCGGAAATCATGACGCTGCCAACGCCCCATGCGCCGCGGTTCATCGCGCCATGAATGCACCACTCGCCCAAGGGGCAGCACTCGCGCATGATTCGGCGCTCGGCCATGTGACAGGCCGCGCCCCTTTTGCGGATGATGTGCCGGAAGCGCCGGGCATGTTGCATGGCGCGCTGCTGCTCTCGCCTGTCGCGCATGGGCGGCTTGGGGCTTTGGATGTTGCGGCGGCGCGCGCCATGCCGGGCATTGTCGCGGTGCTGACGGCGCGGGATGTCCCAGGGGCGAATGATATCTCGCCCTCGGGCCGGGAAGTGGAACCGCTTTTTGCCGAGGGTGAATTGCGCCATCACGGCCAACCTATTGCCTTGGTGGTTGGTGTAACCCGCGATGCAGCGCTGACGGCCCTTGCGGCACTGAAGCCCGAAATCGAAGCGCTGCCCGCCATTCTTTCCATTGAGGATGCGCTGGCCGCGGGAGCCTATCTATTACCGCCGCAGGAAATCACCGTGGGTGATGCCGCGGGCGCGATTGCCGCTTCACCCATGCAAACATCCGGCGAATTTCGCGCTGGCGGGCAGGAGCATTTCTATCTGGAAGGCCAGATCGCCATCGCCCTGCCGGGTGAGGATGGCGATATCGCCATCACCTCCTCCACCCAGCACCCGACCGAGGTGCAGCATATCGCAGCACGCGTGCTGGGCTGCGATTTCAACCGCATTACCGTGCGCTGCCGGCGCATGGGTGGTGGTTTTGGCGGCAAGGAAAGCAATGCGTCCTGGGTGGCGGCGGCAGCGGCACTCGCCGCGCGTGCCACGGGCCGGCCGGTAAAACTGCGCCTCTCCCGCAAGGCGGATATGGCCGCGACCGGCAAGCGCCACCCGTTTCTGTATCGCTGGCGCGCGGGCTTTGACGCGACAGGGCGCATTACGGGGCTGGAGGCAATGCTCGCCGCTGATGGCGGGCATAGTCTTGATCTGACCGGTGGCGTGGTGTTTCGCGCGCTGACGCATGCGCTGAATTGCTATGAGGTACAGGCGGTAAAGCTGCGCGCATTGTCGCTGCGCACCAATATGGTGAGCCACACCGCCTTTCGCGGTTTTGGTGGCCCGCAAGGCGTGGTGCTGATGGAAGATGTGCTGCGCGGTGTCGCCGCCGCGACGGGACAGGATATGGAAGCGGTGCGCGCGCGCAATTTCGCGGGTGGCGATAACGGCAGCAAGGCGCCTTATGGCCAAGCCATGGAAGGGGATTTAATCCGCCGCGTTTATGCTGAGGCGATGGAAGATGCCGGCTGGGCAGCGCGGCGCGCGGAAATCGCCGCCTTCAATACGCGCCATCCTTTCTTGCGGCGCGGGCTTGGCAGTTTTGTGCTGGCCTTTGGCATTTCCTTTGGCCTGATGCACCTGAACCAGGCGGGCGCCCTGGTGCATGTTTATGCGGATGGGTCCATCCGGCTCAATCACGGCGGGACGGAAATGGGCCAGGGGCTCAATATCAAAATCGCGCAGGTGGTAGCGGATGCCTTTGGCGTGCCGATCTCCCGCATTCGCATCACGCCCACCAGCACGGCAGAGGTTCCCAATACCGCGCCAACCGCCGCATCCACCGGTTCCGATTTGAATGGCTGGGCCGCGCATCTGGCCGCAAGCGCCATCCGCGAACGCATGGCTACTGAGGCCGCGCGGCTTTGGGAAGTGCCGGTAGAGGTGATTGGCTTTGGCGAAGGCCGCGTCTTTGTCGCAAAACCGGGTGACAATCGCGCCATGGATTTCGGCGATCTGGCGCATCGCTGCTGGGTGCAGCGCATTTCGCTTTCTGCCACAGGGTTTTATCGCACGCCTGACATTCATTGGGATGCAAAAACCATGCGGGGTGAGCCGTTCTTCTACTTCTCCTACGGCGCTGCGGTGGTGGAAGTGGTGGTGGATATTCTCACCGGCGAACATCGCGTCTTGCGCGCTGATCTGGTGCAGGATTGCGGGCGTTCACTGAACCCCGCGATTGATCGGGGCCAGATTGAAGGCGGCTTTGTGCAGGGGCTTGGCTGGCTGACGACGGAAAGCCTCTATTGGGACAAGGAAGGGCGGCAACGCACCCTCGGACCCTCTACCTACAAGATACCCGGCAGCCGCGATGCGCCGCCGGATTTCCGGCTGCGTTTGCTGGCCAATGCGCCAGCGCGGGCAGAGACGATTTTCCGATCCAAAGGTGTGGGCGAACCGCCGCTGATGCTGGCGACCGCGGTGTGGAATGCGCTCTGTGATGCAACCGGCCTGACCGCGCTTGATCTGCCCGCCACACCTGAGCGGGTATTGCTGGCGTTGGAGAAACGACGCACCTGAAGCGCTTATCGCGATTCAGGCCTCAAGCTTTTCTCAAGCGATTGCGAATACCGGCTCATGGCGAAGCAGAGCACGAAATAGACAAAGGCTGCGAAAAGATAAGCTTCGGTCGGGAAGCCGAGCCAATTCGGATCGCCCAGCGCAGCGCGCAGCGTGGTAAAGAAGTCGAACACACCAATCACCACCACCAGCGTCGTGTCCTTGAACAGCCCGATGAAGGTATTGACCTGCGAAGGGATGGTGATGGTCAGCGCCTGGGGCAGAATGATCAGGCGCATCTTCTGCCAGAAAGTGAGCCCGATCGCATCCGCTGCTTCATATTGCCCGCGCGGCATGGCTTGCAGACCACCGCGCACCACTTCCGCCATATAAGCCGCGGTAAACAGCGTATAGGCCACCAGCACGCGCATCAGCCGATCAATCGTGACCCCTTGCGGCATGAAGAGCGGCAGCATGATCGCCGCCATGAACAGCAGCGAAATCAGCGGCACGCCGCGCACGCATTCGATGATGGCGGTGGAAAACCAGCGCACCAGCTTCAATTCGCTACGCCGGCCGAGCGCCAGCAGAATCGCCAGAGGATAACCAAGCGCCAGCCCATAAACCGCGATGATGCCAGTGATGGTCAGCCCACCCCATTGGCGCGTCTGCACAAAGGACAGCCCAAAGACGCCGCCCTGCATCAGCAGCCACATCGCAGGCGCCGCAATCGCCCAACCGAGCAAAAGCCAGCGCCCCCAAAAGCGCCTTATGGTGGAAAGCAGCACCATGGCAACTAGGATCACAATCATGGTCGCGGGGCGCCAACGTTCCTCATAGGGATAAAGGCCAAAAATGGAGAACCAGAATTTCTCCCGCACAAAGGCCCAGCAGGCGCCGCCGGCGGCGCGGCACGCCTGCGCATTGCCATCCCAGGTCGCATTGGTCACCGCCCAGGACCAGAAGGGCGGCACCGCGAAATAGAGCACGGCGATGCAGGCGAGCGTAATCAGCGTATTGAGCGGCCCGGCAAAGCACGCCTTGATGAAGGTCTGCGCCCTTTCGGCAAAGCTTGGCCCGCGCGGCGCTGCTTGGGTGGACATCACGGCCGACATCGGATCAACGCTCCTTCAACAGGGCGACTTTGGCATTGTACCAATTCATCAGCGCCGAGGTGATCAGGCTTATGATCAGATAGACCGCCATAAAAATCGAAATCACCTCAATCGCCTGTCCGGTCTGATTGATCGAGGTATTGGCGACACTCACCAGATCCGGATAGCCGATGACGATGGCGAGCGAGGAATTCTTCGTGAGGTTCAGATATTGCGAAGTCAGCGGCGGAATGATGACGCGCAGCGCCTGCGGCAGAATGACCAGACGCATGATGCGTCCCGGCGGCAGGCCAAGGGCACGCGCCGCTTCCCATTGCCCCTTATGCACGCTTTGAATGCCCGAACGCACAATTTCCGCAATGAAGGCCGAGGTATAGACCACCAACCCCACCAGCAACGCGAAGAATTCCGGCGATAGCGCAAGCCCGCCTTCAAAATTGAAGCCGGCAAGTTCCGGCCATTCCACGATGGGGACGAAGCCAAAGGCCAGCGCAAGGCCCGGAAAGCCAAGCAGCATCAGCAAACCGGGCAGCAGCGTGGAACCTCGATCCCCAGTCGCGATCTGGCGCGCGCCTTCGCGCCGCAGCAGCAACCACCAACCAATGGCACCAATCACCGCGGCCAGCAGAAATACCAGCAACGCCGTATCGGCCATCAGCCCAGGAATCTTCATCCCGCGTTGGGAAAGGAATACCCCTGGCAGCGGATTGAGCGCCTGACGCACGGAGGGAAGTTGCAGCAGCACCGCATGCCAAAACACCAATTGCAGCACCAGGGGCGTATTGCGAATGACTTCGATATACCCACCCACCAGGCCGCGCAGCAGCGGGTTTGACGAAAGCCGAGCAAGGCCCAGCAGAATGCCAAACACGGTGCAAAGCGCGATGCCAACAACGGCGACACGCAGCGTGTTCAAAAGCCCAACCGTCAGGGCACGGCGATAGGTATCCGCCGGCGTATAGGGGATCAGATGTTCACCAATCGGAATGCCAGCCGAACGGTCCAGGAAGCCGAAACCGAATTGCAGGCCACGCGCCGCCATATTCGCTTGCGCATTGGACCAGAACCACCAACCAAGCAGCACCACCGCAGCCAGTAACCCGGCCTGGATCAACAGCCCGCGGCGCGATCCCGGCAAGGGGATGATGCCGCGCGAAGGCGGTATGGCGGTGGAGGCACTCATGCAGTGGATTCCATCGGCGACATAAAGCAGGAAAGGGTGAAGGTCGTTTGTAACACGCACCACCCAGAAAAGTGACCGCGCGCCATGACAGCGCGCGGCCTTACGTTACGCCTGAAAATCAGCGGGCCGGCGGGGCATAGAGCAGGCCGCCACGGGTCCAGATATTGTTCATCCCGCGCTCAAGGCCCAGCGGCGTATTGGTGCCGAGGTGACGCTCAAAGATTTCGCCGTAATTGCCGAAGGTGCGGATGATGACGCGCGCAAAGTCAGGGCGGGCCGCACCCAGGCTTTCGCCCATATTGCCTTCAACGCCCAGCAGACGGCGGATCACTGGGTTGGTCGCGGTGGCGGCCATCTGTTCCACATTGGCCTGGGTGATGCCCATTTCTTCGGCGTCAATCAGGGCGAAGGTGGTCCAGGCGACGATATTCGTCAGCTCCTCATCACCCTGGCGGATGGTGACGGCCAGCGGCTCCTTGGACAGGCGCTCGGGCAGGATCACGTGATCCGCCGGGCGGGTCAACAGGGTACGCTGGGCGGCCAGCGCCGCGAAGTCATTGGTGAACACATCGCAGCGGCCACTGTCATAGGCGCGGCGGAGTTCATCCAGATCGGCGATCACCACCGGGGTGAAGCGAAGATTATTGGCGCGGAAGAAATCGGCGATGTTGAGTTCGGTGGTGGTGCCCGGCTGCACGCAAACCGTGGCGCCGTTCAGCTGACGCGCGCTGGTCACGTTCAGGCGGCGCGGCACCATGATGGCCTGACCGTCATAGAAGGTGATGGCCGGGAAGTTGAAGCGGTTCACATTGGAATCGCGCGTCAACGTCCAGGTGGTGTTGTTGGACAGCACATCCACTTCGCCGGCTGAAAGCGCGGGGAAGCGGCTTTGCGTGGTGACAGGGACAAATTCCACCTTGCTCGGGTCATTGAAGATCGTGATCGCGATGGCGCGGCAGACTTCCACATTGAAGCCACCCCAACGGCCCTGGCTATCCGGCACCCCGAAGCCCGGGTTCGACGGACCTTGCACGCCACAACGGAGCGTGCCGCGCTGGCGAATCTGATCCAGGTCGCGCCCGGCCAGGGCCTCAGCCACGCCAAAAGTCATGAAGGCCGCCGCAGCAGCGGCGAGAAACTTGAATTTCATTGTCGTTTTCCTCTTCTCCCAGCGGAGGAAGTTCCACCCGCTTCGCGCGTGACATTGCGCAGCGCCGCTGAAATTACAAGACAGACATAAATCAGAAAAAAGACTGAATGCCGATTCCAGCCGCGGATTGCCCGAAATCCGGGCGATTTCGGCCCATGCAGCGCAATCTGCCCGGGTTTTGGGCCGCCTGGGCTGATTTAAGGGTGTAAAGCCCGATAACTGAGGCCCCTAACCTGCCCCCGCGACCTCCGCACGCAGCTCATCTAGGACCCGAAGCCCACCGCCCGAGCCCTCCACATGCCAAAACAGCCAACCATTGCAGGAAGGCACTTCCTGCACCGCCGCCCCCACCTGATGAATGGACCCTGCCGCCTTGCCGCAGCGGAGCGTACCATCAGCACCCACTTCCGCCCGCCAACGCCGGCGTGCATCGGTCAGCACACTGCCCGCCGGCACCAGGCCGCGTTCCACCAGGACACCAAAGGGAATGCGCGGCTGCTCACGCCGGGATGGCAGGGCAAGCGCGGCTGATTCCGGCATGGGCTCTACTGCTGCCAGCCGGGCGCGCGCCCCTTTGGCGTAGCGTTCTTCCCGTTCAATGCCGATGAAGCGCCGGCCGAGCCGCTTGGCGACCGCCGCCGTGGTGCCGGAACCAAGGAAGGGGTCGAGCACCACTTCTCCCGGCTGGGTGCAGGACAGGATCACGCGATGCAGCAGCGCTTCGGGCTTTTGCGTTGGGTGCAGCTTGTCACCATTTTCGTCGCGCAGCCGCTCGCCGCCCGTGCAAAGCGGGATGAACCAGTCGCTCCGCATCTGCACATCATCATTCAGCGTCTTCATGGCGGCGTAGTTGAAGCGGTATTTGGATTCCTGCCCATGCGCCGCCCAGATCAGGGTTTCATGCGCATTGGTGAAGCGACGGCCGCGGAAATTCGGCATGGGATTGGCCTTGCGCCAGATCACATCATTCAGGATCCAAAAGCCAAGATCCTGTAGCGCCACACCCAGGCGGAACACATTATGATAGGCACCCATCACCCAAATCGTGCCATCCTTGCGCAAGACGCGGCGGCATTCGGTCAGCCAGGCGCGGGTGAAGGCGTCATAGGCGGCGAGATCAGGGAAGCGGTCCCAGGCGTCATCCACGCCATCCACAATGCTTTCATCCGGGCGGCGCAATTCGCCTTTCAGCTGAAGGTTATAGGGCGGGTCAGCAAAAATCGCATGCACACTCGCCGGCGGCAGGCGGCGCAGCATGGCAATCGAATCCCCGACCAGAACCTGGTCCAAGAGCAGCTCAAGCTGCGTTCCCACCGTAAAATCCCTTGTTGATCACGCAAGAATCGCGCGCCCGAGCAGCCCGGTCAAGTCAGTTTCAAAACGGCCTGATCCACCGGGCCAAAGCCGCGCCGGTGATGGGGGGATGGGCCGAGCCGCGCCAAAGCCTCCCGATGCGCAGCCGTCGGGTAGCCGGCATGGCGCGCAAAGCCGTAAGCCGGCCAGCGCGGATCGAGCCGGCGCATGGCCCGATCCCGCAGCACCTTAGCAATGATGGAGGCGCCAGCGATGGAAAAGCTGAGCCCATCGCCGCCCACCACGCAGCGCACCGGGCAGGCCAAGGGCGGCGGCTGATTGCCATCCACAAGCGCGTGATCGGGGGGTAGCGGCAGCTTCGCGACCGCGCGGCGCATGGCAAGATGCGTGGCGCGCAGGATATTGACGTGTCCGATTTCGCTGGCCGAAGCGGCGCCGACACCGATTTCAACCAGCCCCTGCGCTTGAGCGTCGCGGAGTGCGGCAAAGGCAGCATCCCTCGCCGCTTCCTTGAGCTTCTTGGAATCCTGCAACAGCGCCGCAAGGCTTTCAGGTGGCGGGGCAAGAAACACCAAGGCCGCCGCAAGCACCGGACCAGCGAGGGGGCCGCGCCCCGCCTCATCCACCCCAGCCACACGGCTACCAAGCGCCAATTCCAGGCTGAAATCGGGCCGCGTCATCATGCTTTGGCGCGCGGCAGCAAAAGCCAGCCGGCCAGACCCAGCACCAAGCTGCCCGCCAGCAGCGCGAAGCCGGCGCGATAGGCGGCCTCGGGCCGCGTGAATTCATCCATCGGGAAGAAACCAATCACGAGGCCCACTAACAGGGGCAGCAGGGAAGAGCCCAGCACCTGCGCCATATTCACCGTACTGGCGCCGCGCCCGACCAGGTGATCGGGAAACAACATGCGCGCTTCTGTCACCAAAAGCACAGGGTAGCTGGAAAACAGCACCAGCCCGACCAGTAGACCAAGCGCCACAGGGAGGGGTGGCGCTGGCCAAACCGCAAGAATTATCAGCATGGCAGCGGAAAGCGCCGCGCCGGCGCTGATCATGGCGCTGCGGCGGAAAAAGCGCCGTTCCAAAGGGCCTACCAGCAAAAGACCGACCGGCATGGCAAGCCCCATCGCGGCGAGCGCCAGGCCGCGTTCATTGGCGTTCAGCCCATGCACATCGGCGAAATAGGGCCCGGCCCAAAGCCCGATGACCGTGGCGGCGGCGGCATAGGCCACCAGATGCAACGCCAGCACCCGCGAAAGACCCGGCAGCCGCCAGATGGAAAACTGGCCGCGCAGCGCTTCCATCAGGCTTTCTGGCTTGCGCGTTGGGGCGGGCTTCTCCGGCGGGTCATTCTGCACCAGCCGCCACCAGGCCAGCGCGGCAAGCCCCGTCAGCAGCGCAGAGACCAGAAAGGCCGCGCGCCAGCCAAGCCAGCCCGCGAGCCACGCCAGCGGCGCGCCCGCCAGCAAAATCCCCAGCTGCGAAAAGGCAAATACTCGCGAAAGCGCAAGCGTCATCTCACTGCCGCCATACCAGCGCGCACAAAGCACCACAGCCGACATGAAGGACGCCGCGCAACCAATGCCGATCAGTGCGCGCGCGATAAGCAGCGTGGTGCCATCCGTCGCAAAGGCTTGCAGCATGAGGCCCAGCACAGCAATCCCACTCAGCCCCGCCACCACCAGCCGCGGCCCCAGCCGATCGAGCGCAATGCCGACCGGAAGCTGCATCACCAGCAAGGATGCGAAGAACATCCCATTGGCCGCGCCGAGCATGGCCGGCGAAAGCGCCAGATCGGCGCTCAATTCCGGCGCAATCACGCCAAGGGCGCTGCGATGGAATTGGCTGAGCCCGGTCAGCAGTGCCAGCGCCAAGACCAGCGCCACGCCAGGGGCAAGCCGGGCCATGAAGCGGGCTTTGGCCTATTCCGCCTTGGCGCCGGATTGGCGCACGGCATCGCGCCAGCGTTGGCTTTCGGCCGCGACAAAGCCAGGTAATTCAGCGCGCGGGATGGGCATGGGGTCAAAGGCGCGTTCGGTGAAAAGCCGCGTCATTTCAGGACTGGCGAGCGCCTTGGCGGTTTCGGCCTCGATCCGCGCCAAGACAGCCTCGGGCGTGCCGCGCAGTGCGAAAAGCCCGGTCCAATTCACAGACAGAAAGCCCGGCAATACGCTGGCGATGGGCGGCACGCCGGGCAAAGCGGCATTCGGCGCGGCGGAGGCAACGCCTAGCGCGCGAATGGCACCGCCACGGATTTGCGGCAGCGCGGTGCCAAGCCCATCAAACATCATCGGCACATTGCCCGCGACCAGATCCGTCATGGCCGGCGCGCTGCCGCGATAGGGGATATGAGTCATCTCAGCGCCAATGGCGGCGCGAAACATCTCCCCAGTCAGATGGAGCTGTGACCCGGTGCCGGAAGATGCGAAAGCGATCTGGCCAGGCCGGGCGCGGATATGGGCGATCAGCGCAGGCAGGTCGGTGAAGGGCAAAGCGCGCGGATTGACCACCAGCACATTGGGCTGTTGCGCCAGCATGGCCATGGGCAGGAAATCCGTATCCGGATCAAAGGCGAGCCGCTGATAGAGCGCCTTATTGATGCAAATCAGCGAAGCAGTCGCGACCAGAAGGGCGTGACCATCAGGTTCCGAACGTGCAAAGGCCTCACCGGCCACGGTGCCGCCGGCGCCGCCGCGATTGTCTATCACCACAGGCTGGCCAAGGGCGGCGGAGAGCCTTTCGCCGAGGGCTCGGGCCAGGATGTCCGTGGTGCCGCCGGCAGCGAAGGGCACGAAAATCCGGATCGGGCGATTGGGGAAGCCAGGCGCCTGGGCCAAGGCAGGGGCGGCGAGGCCGGTGGCGAAAAGGCCAAGGCTCGTGCGGCGGGTGATGGAGGGCATGCGGGTTGGCTCCTGCTGACAGCTTCGAAGCTAAGCCTAAGCGGTTCGGGCGGGAAGGCTCCGTTTGGGCATCGCTGGCTTCTTTCCCGCAACATCTATTACATAGGGGTCATGAGCCAATCCGCTGAAACGGCGCTGCCTGAGCGCTTTGTCTTCGATGCCGCCACCGACCTGCCCGAAGCCGGCCAATTCCATGCGCCCGAGGAAGGGCCTGAGGGCAGCTTCCGCTGGACCGGGCCTGGGGCAGAAGCGGCTTTGACCATTTTGGTTGATCGTCGCTACCCCCTGCGCGCCTGGCTGGAGTTGGTGGATTTCGGCCACCTCGCGAATCTGGATGCGCTTTCCCTGATTGTGGATGGAGAGCTTTACCCCCTGCTGCGCCGCGGCCCCGGGAAAAACCTGATCGCCGGCCCCATCCTGCCGCGCGCCAATGAGGGGCCGACGCAGCTGATTATCCGCGTGCCGCATTTGCACAGCCCGCCGCAGCAGGGGCATCGCGCGCCGCCCTTGCGCGGGATTGCGATCAAGCGGCTGAGCCTGACGCCGCCCGATTGAGGCAAGGCTGGGGGCGAAATTCTCCCCGATCAGGCGCTTCACGTGAAACGCGGCCCCTGCCCGGCCCAGGCATTGGGCAAAGCCCTTGTCTTTTGCGGAAAACCCTTTCGCAACCGGCGGTGGCGTGGCAGGTTTCGCCCTGACGCGGCGTTATCCGCGCCCTGAACAGATATTCCCGCGCGGCTTTTGCCCGGCGGGGATGGGAGAATGCCATGTCGGCACCGAATTGGACCAATCCTGAAACCCTGGTGCTGCATGCCGGCTGGCGTGCGGACCCGACCACCGGTTCGGTCGCCGTACCGATCCATCAGACAACATCCTTCCAGTTCCAGGATACCGGCCATGCGGCGCGGCTGTTTGGGCTGGCCGAGCTTGGCAATATCTATACGCGCATCATGAACCCGACCGTGGATGTGCTGGAAAAGCGCGTCGCGGCTTTGGAAGGTGGCGTGGCAGCTTTGGCGGTCGGTTCCGGCCAGGCAGCGACCACCTTCGCGGTGATGAATTTGTGTGAGGCAGGAGACAATATTGTCTCCTCCACCGATCTTTACGGCGGTACCTGGAATCTCTTCGCCAATACGCTGAAGCAATTCGGCATTGAGGTGCGCTTTGTGGATCCCGCCGATCCGGAAGGCTTTGCGCGTGCGACGGATGCACGCACCCGCGCCTATTATGCTGAGACTTTGCCAAATCCGAAGCTGCAAGTCTTCCCAATCGCGGAAGTGGCGGCGATTGGGCGGAAGCTTGGCATTCCGCTGATCATGGACAATACCGCGGCGCCGGTGCTCTGCCGGCCGCTTGATCATGGTGCGGCGATTGTCATGCATTCCACCACCAAATGGATTGGTGGGCATGGAAATAGCATTGGTGGCGTGGTGGTGGATGGCGGGAATTTCGATTGGGAAGCCTATGGCGATCGCTTCCCCACGCTGAACAAGCCCGATCCTTCCTATCACGGCGCGGTGTGGACCCAGGCGGTGAAGCCGCTGGGCCCCATTGCCTATATCATCCGCATGCGCACCTGCCTGCTGCGCGATCTGGGCGCGCCCATGTCGCCCATGAATGCCTTCCTGTTCCTGCAAGGCATGGAAACACTGCCGCTGCGCATGGAACGCCATTGCGCCAATGCCACGCGCGCGGCCGCCTTCCTGGCGCAGCACCCTTCGGTGACGCGGGTGATCCATCCGTCACTGATGGAAGGCGAAAGCCGCCGTCGCGCTGATGCCTATTTGCGCGGTGGGCATGGCAGCCTGATGGGGATTGAACTGAAAGGCGGCAAGGAAGCCGGGCAACGCTTTATTGAAGCGCTGAAAATGTTCTACCACGTTGCCAATATCGGCGATGCGCGAAGCCTTGCGATCCATCCCGCCACCACAACGCATAGCCAATTGGATGAAAGCGAACAGGCGGCATCGGGTGTCACGCCTGGTTACGTGCGGCTTTCCATCGGCATTGAGCATATTGATGATATTCTGGCAGATCTTGATCAGGCGCTGAAGGCGGCCCAGGCATGAACGCGGATCGTCGCCGCATAGCCGAAGGGCTTGGCCTGACCGAGCCTTCCTCCCCCGCGCTTGGCGCCTTCCCCGCCATTCGCATGCGCCGCAACCGCTACGATGCCTGGACGCGCAAGCTTGTCGCGGAAAATGTGCTGAGTGTTGGTGATCTGATCTGGCCGATCTTCATCATGGAAGGCACGAATACCATCATGCCGGTTGCTTCCATGCCCGGCGTGGTGCGTGTCACCATTGATGAGCTGGAAGAACATGTGACGCCGGCGGTAAAGCTTGGTGTTCCTGCGGTGGCGCTGTTTCCCATGACGCCATCCGAGATCAAGGATGCGGAGGGCACGGAATCCACGAATCCGAATAACTTGATGTGCCGCGCTTCGCGCCTGCTGAAGGCGAAGTTCCCGGAGCTTGGGCTGGTGGGGGATGTCGCGCTCGATCCCTATACCGATCATGGGCATGATGGCGTAATCCGTGATGGCTATGTCGCCAATGATGATACTTTGGTGGTGCTGACGGCGCAGGCGGTCAATCAGGCCGAAGCGGGCATTGATGTGATCGCGCCATCCGACATGATGGATGGGCGCGTGGCCGCCATTCGTGCTGCGCTGGATGCGCGGGGTTTCATCCATACGCGCATCATGTCCTATGCGGCGAAATATGCCTCGGCCTTTTATGGGCCATTCCGGGATGCGGTGGGGTCTGGTTCGTCGCTGAAGGGTGACAAGAAAACCTATCAGATGGATCCCGCCAATTCGGATGAGGCAATGCGCGAAGTGGCCATGGATTTGGCCGAAGGTGCCGATATGGTCATGGTCAAGCCTGGCATGCCCTATTTGGATATTGTGCGGCGGGTGCATGAACGCTTCGGCGTGCCCACTTTTGCCTATCAGGTGAGTGGTGAATACGCCATGATCGCAGGTGCCGCGCAAAATGGCTGGATTGATCGCGAACGTGCGATGATGGAAAGCCTGCTGGCCTTCAAGCGTGCCGGCGCCGCCGGCGTTCTCACCTACTTCGCGGTGGACGCGGCGGCGGTGCTGAAGCGGGTGTAAGTGTCAGCGACTGGGCTTAAGTGCCCTGCTTCGCTGACTTGGCTCTTGGCTTTGCTGCCCATTTCTTCGCCAAAGCCTTCAATGCGAGCCTTATGAATGCAGTATCGGGCGTTCTGGGATCAAACGCGTCAAGATCCATCCAGTCTTCGAATTCTTCGCGTCGTTCATGTGCCGGGTCTGCCTTGGCAGCAAGCAATTCCTCGTAGCCGGGATAGCCGCCAACATCCTCTGGAGGGCAATTTCCTTCGGCTTCAATCAGGCAAGGATATTCCTGGCCATGGGCAGCTTCCAGAATTTTTTCGATAGAGATGGTGTGTTCCCAGCAATCACCAAAATCATAGATATAGTCGAATTTCTTTCTGCCATACTCTGTCAAAAACATCGAGAGGCGCGCCTTGCGCGCATCCTGTGCTTCATCCGGAAAGTCTCGATTCGGAATACCCCAACCCGCATCGCCAAGCCGAAATTCAAAAAGGTGACTATTGGTCCAGCCCACGGCCGCCTGGATGACCAGATGCAGCCGGTCAAGCCGAATGTCGAAAGGCACCTCAACCCGGCGCATGACCCGGGGCTCCACATCATCCAGCGTGATCTTGAGGCGCGCTATCTGCATTGTGTTGCTCCTCCTGTGCAGAATCGATTGTTTCAGCTCCGCGGACAAGTAGCAAGCGCGGCCTGCGCGAAGCCGCGCAATTCACTTGCGGTAATGGTAAGCTCCAATTCCAGATTGCCCATGGGTAAAACGAGACGCTGCGGCAGGCCGGTCAGGTTTTCCGTGCGGCCATTCCAGCTGGTGGTAACGGTCACATTGGCCAGCCGCGCCACATCCTCAGCACCCACGGGCATGGCGGTGGTGATGCGGAGCAAGCCATCCATGAAGCTGGTGCCTTCATCGGCGCTTGGCGCGCCACCAAAGCGAATGGCGAAGCGACGAATGATCGGGCGGCCTTCACAGCGGCGCGGATTATCGGCGAGGCGCAGCACATCCATCAGCCGTTCAGGCGCAACACCAGCAGCCATACGCTGCGCGGCCATGGCCAGCACATCCGTGAAGGGCGGGCGCGGCACTTCCTGATCATGGCGCGCGCGCCAGGTGCTGGCCTCGGCGCGCGCTTGTTCAACTTCGGTGACAAGGCGGCTTCGTTCAGCAGTTGCGGCGCTTTCGCGTTCTGCCGCCTCGGCCAGCCGCGCTTCGAGTGCGGATACTTCGGCGCGCGCGATTTCCTCCGCCCCGCGATAGGTGACAATGCCAAAGCCAAGGAACACCAGCAGAATCATCACTGCCTGGGAAAGACGCCACAGCCAGCGCGTGGCGCGCTGGCGGCGTTCCCGGCTGCGTTTTCTGCCAAGCGCCATCGCCGTTTCAGCCTTGCAGCAGCGCCCAGATGCGCGGCGGGGTCAGCGGCATTTGCACGCTATCGGCCACTGCGCCGCGGCCATGCCGTGCCAGCGCATCTGCCACTGCGTTCACCAGCGCTGGCGTGGCTCCGATGGTGCCAAGCTCACCCACGCCCTTCACGCCCAAAGGATTGGTGAGGCAGGGGATGGATTGATCAAGCAATGTCGTCGCGCTGGGCAGCATATC
>JADCES010000013.1 GCA_020250005.1 Roseomonas sp. | reverse complement strand
CTCGCGCCGGCTTTGGCGGCGGGCATGAACAGGCCGTGGTTGCGGTGCTGCAGCGCCAATATGATGCCGCCGTCACCTGGACCTCTGGCCAGGGTGATGAGGCGCAGGGCTTCAGCCGTGGCAATCTGGCCGCCATGGTGCAAAAGGGCCTGCTCAATATGCGCGATCTGCGCATCATCTGGCGGTCTGAACCCATCCTGAACGGCCCGATGGGCACGCGCACCGATCTTCCTGCGGCCTTCAAGGAAGATATCAAGCGCTTCCATTTGGCGCTGCCCAAGACGCATCCGGATATCTACAAGCAGATCGAACGCGGCGGCGGCATGGGGTATCGCGAAGTACGCCATCAGGATTTCGAACTTTTCGTCGAACTCCGGCGTGAGGAAGCCGCCGCGCGTCGCCGCCGTTCCTGATGATGCAGGCAGCCTATGCCACCAGCCTTCCCGCGGTGATCCGCGGGGAGGAAGCCTTTCAGGCCGCGCGCCGCCAGAAGCGTAATGCCGCGCTTTTGGGCGCTGCGGTGATATTGGTGTGCCTGGTTGTTGCGGCTTGGATCAGTGAGGCGCATCCAGCGACATTATGGGCTGGGCTGCCGCGCATTGGCGAGTATTTTATCCGCATCCTGCCGGATTTGCGCTGGGATAGGCTGTTTGCCGATACGGAAACTGAAGGTTCCATCGCCTTTTGGTTCTATCGCCTGCCGGAATGGGCGTTGTTGATTGTGGAGACTGCCAATATGGCAGCGCTGGCAACCTTGCTTGGATCCGCGTTGTCGCTCGCGCTGGCCTTTCCGGCGGCGCGCAATATCGCGCCTTCCGGCATCATCTATCACCTCACGCGGCGCTTTCTGGAAGCGCTGCGGACCATTCCTGAAATCGTCTATGCGCTGATTTTCGTTTGGGCCTTTGGCGTTGGTGCACTCGCGGGCATTTTGGCGATTGCGCTGCACAGCGCTGGCGCCAATGGCAAGTTATTCGCTGAGGCGATTGAGAATGCCGATATGAAGCCTTGGGATGGTGTGACCTCTGCCGGTGGCAGTTGGTTCGCTGCCTGCCGCTTCGCCATTCTGCCGCAAGTGCTGCCCAATTTCCTGTCCTATCTGTTGCTGCGTTTTGAAGTGAATATCCGCTCTGCCAGCGTGATCGGCTTTGTCGGCGCCGGCGGCATTGGTGAGGAGCTCTATAAGGTGATCTCCTTCAATTATTACGAGGAAATCAGCGCCATCATCCTGCTGATTATCCTGACTGTTGCCTGTGTGGACCTGCTGTCCGAAAGGCTGCGCCACGCCGCGATTGGCCGGCTGGAGGCTGCGCGATGAGTGATGCCACCATCACCGCGTGGCGCACACGCATGCCGGCTGCCTTTGGGCCAGGGCCTATGCAACGCGGCCTTCGCGTTCTTGGCCTAGCGCTATTCCTGGCTTGGTTCATCGGCACGCTTTGGTATTTTGATTTCTCACCGACAAGGCTTTGGAATGGCCTGAGCGGGCTTGGCAAGATCATTGTGCTGATGGTCCCGCCCTCCCCAGGGGAGCTCTGGGTGGAAATCATGAAGGGCATGGCGGAAAGCGTCGCCATGGCGTTCCTCGGCACTTTCCTGGCCGCCATTGTCGCCATTCCGCTGGGCTTTATGGGGGCGCGCAATGTGGTGACGGTGACACTGCTGCGCTTTTCCTTCCGGCGCGTGCTGGATGGTATGCGCGGCGTGGATCAATTGATCTGGGCGCTGGCCTTTGTGCGCGCGGTCGGGCTTGGGCCTTTGGCCGGGGTGCTCGCGATTTTTGTCTCGGATATCGCGATCCTGTCGAAGCTCTATGCCGAGGCCATCGAAAACGCCGAAAAGCGTCAGGCCGAGGGTGTCACAGCCGCCGGCGGTGGGCGCCTGCTTGGCATCCGCTTCGGGCTTTTGCCGCAGGTGGCACCCGTCATGCTGGCCCAAGCGCTCTATTTCTTTGAAAGTAATACGCGTTCTGCCTCCATCCTTGGCGTGGTGGGCGCGGGCGGGATCGGGCTGCAAATCGCCGAGCGCATTCGCGTGCGCCATTGGGATGAGGTGGCCTTCATCATCATCCTGATGATCATCACCGTCGCCGCGATTGATTGGATTTCCGGGCGCATCCGCCGCCGCCTGATCAGCGCCTGACCTGCCCGGCCCGAATTCCCGGGTGACGGCAGCGCCCAATCCAGCCTAGGCTTCCCTTATGGGGAAACCGGGACGTTCATGAGCGAGACCACCGCGCAAGGCGGGATTTTCAGCATCAGCGGCCGGCAATGGCTGATCCTGCTGATGGTGCAATTGGCCAATCTGCTGTTCGGCATGACCATTACGCTGGCCAATCTGGTGCTGCCGGATATGCGAGGCGCGCTTTCGGCGACACAGGATGAAATCTCCTGGGTCATTACGCTCAATCTGGTGGCGACAGCGGTGGCAACACCGGTGACGGGTTGGCTCGCGAGCCGGCTTGGCTGGCGCAATCTGATGTTCGGCACGGTGCTTGGCTTCACCATTTGTTCCTTGCTGTGCGGCTTGGCGACCAGCCTTGATATGTTGATCCTGGCGCGGATTGGGCAGGGCGCTTTTGGCGCGCCGATCATGCCCATGGGGCAGGCGATATTGCTGGCATCCTTCCCCAAGCATTTGCAACCGACCGCGATTGTGATCTGGGGCGTGGGCGCCGTCTTTGGCCCTGTGCTTGGCCCCATTTTGGGCGCCATGGCGACCGAGGCGTGGAATTGGCGCGCGGCGTTTTTCATGATTGTGCCGCCGGGTATCGCGACGCTGGTTTGCATCTGGTTTGCGCTGTCTGATCGCACCGAACGCCAGCCGATTTCCTTCGACTGGACCGGCTTTCTGGCGCTTTCGGTGGCCATCATCTGCATTCAGCTTATCCTGGATCGCGGCCAAAGGCTGGATTGGTTCGAAGCGCCGGAAATGATTGCCTGCGCCGTGATTGGTGCCATCAGCTTCTATATCTTCGTGGCCCATTGCCTGACCGCACGGGCGCCCTTTCTCAATCCCAGGCTTTTGCTCGATCGGAATTTCGCGATCGGCACGGCGATTGCCTTTGTCATGGGGATGCTGGCCTTCACCAGCCTGACGCTATTCCCGACCATGCTGCATGATCTGCGCGGCTATCCGGATAATGCGGTGAGTATCCTGATCGCCGCGCGCGGCATGGGGAATTGGGTGGCGTTTCTCGTGGTGGTGCAGCTCACGCGTTGGGCGCCACGCTTTACCATTGGGCTTGGGCTTTTGCTGCAGGCGGCATCAGGTTTCTGGATGGCGCAATTCGACATCAATGTCACGGAAAGCCAGATCTTCTGGTCGCATCTGCTGCAAGGTTTTGGCCAATCCATTGCCTTTACACCCATGACGGTGATGGCCTTTTCCACCTTGCCCGCGCATCAAGTGACGGAAGGTTCCGCCATTTTCACGCTCATGCGCAATTTTGGATCAAGCCTTTTTATCTCGATCGCGGTGATGATGCTGATCAGATCAAGCAGTGAAAACTATGCGCGGCTTGGCGAATTCGTGACCCCCTACAACAAGCTGCTGTTCCTGCCGAGCTTTCCGGCAAGCTGGGATTTAGAAAGCGCATCCGGCCTGTTTCGCCTGGCGGGCGAAATCCAGCGCCAGGCGGCGATGATTGGCTATGTGAATGCCTTCTACCTGATGGCGCTGACCGCGGCACTCAGCGTGCCGCTTGCCTTTTTCATGCAGCGGGCCAAGCGGATGGGTTAGGTTTTCCCCGCGTAGGATTTCGCCATGCCATCTGCGGGATCGGCCTGCGGGCCATAGGGCATAATGGGGTAACGCAGCCCCGCTTTGGAAAGGCCAAGCAAGCCTTCCACGGCGCGCGCCAACTCCTCGGGCGGGCAGGCCATCAGCATTTCATCATCGGCAACACCGCCATAGCGGCGTTCCGCATAGCAGGGGATGGAAAGGCAGACGGTGCGGTCACGCAAAGCGCGGCCCCAGGAATCGGCGCAGGCGCTTTCGCCGGTGATGGAAAAATCATAGCGCTTGTAATTCTTCCATTGCAGCCCGTTGATGAACAGGATCATTTGCGCGGGATTGGCGTAGAACAGGCAGATATCGGGCGGATCAAGCCGCGCGGACCGCAAGGGCGATACCACCAAGCCCTTGTAGCGCGCCGGCACGCGCGGCATTTGCGCCTGGTGCAGCCGCCCGGCTTCGCGGTTTTCAAACCACACACCTTCGAATTTGCGGCCCGAGAGGTACAGTTCCGAGGGTTCATTCAACCCGATCACCCCACCGCAATTGCTGAAACCCGGCACGTTTTCTTCCGTGATGCCCATGGTAAAGCCGGCGATGCGCGCCTGTGTCACCAATTGGCAGGTGGAGAATTTCTTGCCCTCGGTCGGGCGGCGGAGCCCGGGGATTTTCGTCATTTCCTCGGCGTCATCAAACAGCTTCATGCCGAAGGGGAAGGTGCGAATGCGCAGCAATTCGGTCAACTGCCGCGCCAATTCGGCAATGGCCTTGGCATCAAGGGCAGGTTTTTCGGCAGTTGGCAGGGCATCGGGCATGGCTGGTTCCTCCAGCCCCATCATGCGCCCTGTCGCGGCGCCGCGCCATTCCCCTGTCCGGCGGCGAGTGGAAAGGAATAAAGCCGTTCCTCCCCCAGCAAAAAGGCGCGCCCGCCTTGCGGGAAAAGCCGGGCAATGGCGGGGTCGGTCACGCAAAGCCCGCCGGTGAAGGCGCCAAAGGCCGGCATCACCACGCGGCGCGGATTGGCGACAAAACAGGGGCGGGAAATGCCGCCGGCGCGCGTCGGTGCTGTCGCCTTCGGGTGAAGATGCCCAGCGATTTCCGGCGGCGCCTGGCGCGCGAAGGGGCTTGGGATATGGCGAAAGGTGATCGGCCCCTGGCGCCATTCGGCAAAAGCCTCACCGGGCAGATCGCAAGGCGGCGCGGGGTCGTGATTGCCGAGTACCCAAATGGGCTCCAGCCCTTCCAGCAGCTTGAGCAGCGCGGCGCGATCCGCGGGCGAAAGGCGCGCCGCGCCATCCGCATCATGGAAACTATCGCCTAGAAACACCAGGCGCTTCGGGCCATAGCGCCGGATCAGCAGCGCAAGCCGTGCGAGGGTTTCGCGCGTATCATAGGGCGGCAGGAAATAGCCGGCGCGGGCAAAAGCGCTCCCTTTTTCCAGATGCAGGTCCGCCACACAGAGCAGCTTCTGCGCCGGCCAATGCAAAACGCCAGCGGGGTCGAGCATGACACGCTCTGCCCCCAAATGCAGCGGCGCGGCATTCATGAGGCGCGCCTTGGTGCGGAACGGATAAAGCGCGACCGCCGCGCCTCACGCGGTTTGGGCCGTGCGGAGGCGCCGCGCGTGATGATGCCATCGGTCATTTCGGCGAGGGTTTCGCCAAATTCTTCCGCGCCATCGGTGGCATCCGCGACCAGCGCAGCGGCTTCCGCGAGCAGCGCATCCTCAGCACCGCCTGCCACCCATTCGCGGCCTTCTTCGATCAGGGCGGGCACAGCAAGTGGTGAAACACGCGAAAGCGCGCGATGCGTGATGCGCCCCTGAATGCGCGCGAGAAGCGAAGCGATGCGCGCCACATCCGTGAGGCCCCGCGCGGCTTCTTCACGCGTGGCGCGCAAAAGGATGTGGTCCGGTTCATGCCGGCGCAGCACATCATAAATCAAATCCGCATTCATCGTCATTTGTCGGCCTGATTTCTCCGCCCCCGGATGGTGCTTTTCCAGCAAGCCCGCAATGGTCGCGATATTACGGAAACTCCGCCGCAGCATGGAAGATTCCGCGAGCCATTCCTCCATCTCATCGCCTAAGATATCTTCGGCAAATAATCTTTCCACGCCGGTCGGTTCAAAGGCGGACCAGATCGCCAGCACATAATCCGTGCCCACATAGCCAAGCGGCCCCATGCCAAGCCGTTCCATCCGCTTGGTTACCAAAATCCCGAGTGTCTGATGCGCGAGGCGGCCTTCAAAAGTATAGGCCACCAGAAACCAGCGCCCGCCGCGCGGGAAAGTTTCAATCAAGAGCCCATCGGATGGCGGCAATTCGCTCCGTAGCGTTTGCAGCTTCAGCCATTCCTGCACCGGCGCGGGCAAATACGCCCAGCGTGCGGGATCATGCAGAATGGCGCGCACGCGTGCGGCAAGCCAGGTAGTGAGCGGCATGCGGCTGCCGGCATAAACCGGCACGCGCGGTTCATCACCACCGCCGGGGCTGACAATCACTGCCGCCGGGTCAAGCCGTTCATAGCGCACCACCTGGCCGGCGAATAAAAAGCAATCGCCAGCCGCAAGGGTGGAGACGAACCATTCCTCCACCTCCCCCAAAGTGCCGCCGCCGCGCATTCGCACCTTGATCATCGGCGTTTCGACAATGGTGCCAAGGTTCAGGCGGAATTGCCGCGCCACACGCGCATCCCGAACATGCAGCCGGCCTTCGGAATCGCGAAACAGGCGGCGAAAACGCTCATAGGCCGCCAGCGCATAGCCGCCATCTTCGACAAAGCGGACCACATCATCGAAATCGCGCCGCGTGAGCGCGGCATAGGGCGCGGCGCGAATCACTTCGGCATAGAGTTCATCCGGATGAAACGCCGCGTGGCAAGCCATGGCGAGTACATGTTGCGCCAGCACATCAAGCCCGCCCGGGCGCGGCGGATCGCCATCCAATTCACCAGCCGCCGCGGCTTCCATGGCGGCGACGCATTCAATCACCTCAAACCGATTGGCGGGCACCAGCACGGCGCGCGATGGTTCATCCATGCGGTGATTGGCGCGGCCCACGCGCTGCAATAGCCGCGCGACACCTTTGGGCGCGCCGATCTGGATAACCTGATCCACATCCCCCCAATCAATGCCGAGATCGAGCGAGGCGGTGGCGACCACCGCGCGCAGCTTGCCCGCCGCCATGGCCGCTTCCACTTTGCGGCGCTGATCAATCTCAAGACTGCCGTGATGAAGCGCGATTGGCAGTGCGGCTTCATTCAGCCGCCAAAGGGCTGCGAAGCAAAGCTCTGCCTGCGCACGGGTATTGACGAAGACGATTGTGACTCGCGCGGCTTCGATGCGCTGATAAACCTCCGGCATGGAAGCCAGGCCCATATGCCCGCCCCAGGGCAAATGGCCTTCGGGCAATTGCAGATCAAAGACCGGCGCTGCGCCGCCTTCTGCCGTTATCAACCGCACCGATTTCGCCCGCGCATCCGGCGCCAACCAGGCGCGCAGGGCATCCGGCACGGCCACGGTTGCGGAAAGCCCGATGCGTTTGGCGCCTGGCGCCAGCACCGCTAATCGTGAGAGACACAGCGCCAATTGATCGCCGCGCTTGGTGCCGGCCAGCGCATGAATCTCATCAATGATGATGCCGCCAAGCCCGGCGAAGAACTCGGTAGCCTCTGGTTGGGACAGCAAAAGCGTCAGGCTTTCCGGCGTGGTCAGCAGGATATGGGGCGGTGCCGCGCGTTGCCGTGCGCGGCGATTGGCCGGCGTATCGCCCGTGCGAGTTTCCACGCGAATGGGCAACGCCATATCGCCAATCGGTGCCATCAGATTGCGCGCAATATCCACGGCGAGTGCCTTGAGCGGCGAGATGTACAGCGTGTGCAAACCGTCTCGCGGCGTGGCGGCCAAATCCAGCAGAGTCGGCAAAAACCCCGCCAGCGTCTTGCCGCCGCCGGTTGGCGCCACAAGCAGCGCGTGCTCCCCGCCCGCCACGGCATCCAGAACAGCAAGCTGATGCGGGCGCGGCTGCCAGCCACGCGCCGAAAACCAACCGGCAAAAGGTTCTGGTAATGTTCGCATTGAGCGCTATCTATGGCGTGACAAGCCGCCGACGCAAGACCGGAAACGCATGGCCTTCACCACCGCGCCCCATCCCGAGACCTGGCTGAAAGTGACCCCGGCCGGGCTGTTCTGCGAACCGGGTGGGTTTTACATTGACCCGCTACGTGCCGTGGACCGCGCCGTGATTAGCCATGGCCATTCGGATCATGCCCGCCCCGGCCATGCGGCGGTGCTGGCAACACCCGAGACTTTAGCCATCATGACCGCGCGGCTCGGCGAAGGCCGCGCTGGCACCACCCAACAGGCACTACGCTATGGGGAGGTGCTTACCATCAATGGCGTGAAGCTTTGGCTGCGGCCGGCTGGGCATGTGCTGGGCTCGGCGCAGATTGCGCTGGAATGGCAGGGCAGCCGCGTGGTGGTTTCCGGCGATTACAAGCGCCGCGCCGATCCAAGCTGTGCGGCTTTTGAAGTTGAACGCTGCGATGTGTTTATTACCGAGGCGACATTTGCGCTGCCCGTGTTTCGCCATCCGGATGCGATGGGCGAGATTGCGCGGCTATTGCGCTCGGCAGCGCTATTTCCTGAGCGCACCCATGTGATTGGCTGCTATGCGCTTGGCAAATGCCAACGCCTGATCCGCATGCTGCGCCAGGCGGGTTATGATCGCCCGATCCATTTGCATGGTGCGCAGCAGGGGCTTTGCGCGGTTTATGAGGAATTGGGCATCGCCCTTGGCCCGCTGCTGCCCGCAACGGTGGCGCGCAAGGATGCGTTGAAGGGCGCGATTGTGCTGGCGCCGCCTTCGGCCATTGCTGATCGCTGGGCAAGGCGGCTTGCGGAGCCGGTGGTGGCCAATGCCTCCGGCTGGATGGGCGTGCGGCAACGCGCGCGCCAGGGGGGCGTGGAATTGCCGCTGGTGATTTCCGATCACGCCGATTGGGATGAGTTGCTGGCAACTTGCGAGCAGACCGGCGCGCAGGAGGTTTGGGTCACGCATGGGCGTGAAGATGCGCTGATCCATGCGCTGGGCTTGCAAGGGATCAGGGGCCGCGCGCTAAACCTTATCGGGCGTGGTGAGGAAGATGAGGAGGTGGCCGCGTGACGCCCAGCCTTTCCGCCTTTATTTCAGACGCCGCACCAATTTCCGCCGCGCGAGCCAGCGGCGCAATCCGCCGCCGCCCAGGATCATTTTCGTGCAGGTGGTGCGAATATGCCAGGGCAGGGTGAGGAGCTTGTCGTAATGCGCTTCAAGTCGCTGCTGCGCCTGATGAAAGCTGGCGTCAACCTTCCCCGCACTCAAATGCCGCAGGTGGAAATCAATCACCCAGGCGCTGCGCCCGGCGCAACGCGCTTGCAGGCACATATCGGTGCCGTAAAGGTGAAAGCCGGAAAGCCCGGCAGAGACACTCACCAGCGCATCGCGACGGATGATGATGAAATTTTCATCCAGGCTGACCACGCGCGCGGGAAAGGCGCCGCGGCGCTGGTCTTCGCCATGCGGATCGGAAATGCGGATCACAAGGCTGCCATCCGCCATGGCCCCGGCATTGCCGGCCAGCGCCCAATCCGCATCAAGCGCATCAAGCGCCGCAAGGCGGTCGCAGAGCGTTTCGATATCATCCGCCAGCAGCCGGATGTCCTGATGGCAAATGATCACGTAAGTGCCGCGTGCAAGGCTCAAGAAACGCCTGATGCCCTGGAAGGCATCCCATTGATGGCCTTTGGAATTGTCGAGGTAAAGAAACTCAGCCTTGTCCGGCGTGAAGCCGCGCGCCGCGAAACTTTCCAGCATGGCTGCGTATTCGGTGTGGCGCGTGACCAGCGTGCAAAGGCTGAACAGCGGCCCGGCACGGGCTTGGCCGGCATCTTTCGGGTGCTGCGCGGGAATCATGTGATCAGAATCGGGCCTAGAACGGAATTGCGCAAGATCGGCCTGCGCGGGGCAGCGCCATGAGCCTGCCGGCCTTCGCTGAATTGCTGGAAAGGCTGGTGTTTTCCCCTGGCCGCAACGCCAAGCTGGCGCTGCTTGGCCAATGGTTTGCCGGGCAGGCAGACCCGGAACGCGGCCTTGGCCTCGCGGCCATTACGGAAAGCCTGAAGCTTGCCACGGCCAAGCCCGTCATGCTCAGGGAAATTACCATGGCGCGGGTGGACCCTGATCTGTTCCGGCTTTCCTATGATTATGTCGGTGATCTCGCGGAAACCATAGCGCTGATCTGGCCGAAGCGCGCCGGCGTGAATGCGCCGCCACCGGCGCTTTCCGATATCATCGGCGCGCTGGAAACCACGCCAAAGTCCGAGGTACCGGCGCTGATCGCGGGCTGGCTTGATACACTCGATGCAAGCGGGCGGCTCGCGCTGATCAAGCTGCTGACGGGCGGGCTGCGCGTTGGGGTTTCGGCGCGGCTGGCGCGCGTGGCGCTTGCTGAATGGTCCGGCACGGCGGTGGAGGCGATTGAGGAAGCCTGGCACGCCATCCCAGCGCCCTATCAGCCGCTTTTTGCCTGGCTGGAAGGCCGCGCGCCGCAGCCTGACCCGCGCGCCGCCCCCATTTTCCGCCCCTTGATGCTGGCGCATCCCCTGGAAGACGCCGATCTCGCTGGGCTTGATCCGGCTGCCTATTGCGCGGAATGGAAATGGGATGGCATTCGCGTGCAAGTCACTTCGGGGCCAGGTGGTGCAAGACTCTGGAGCCGTGGGGCCGAAGATATCTCCGCGAGCTTTCCTGAAATCATCGCGGGCTTGGATTTCCACGCCGTGCTGGATGGTGAATTGCTCGTGCTGCGGAATGGCGAAGTCGCGCCCTTCGCCGATTTGCAGCAAAGGCTGAACCGCAAAAGCGTCACCGCCAAGATGCAGCGCGACTACCCGGTGGCGATCCGGCTTTATGACATGTTGTTTGAAGGCACGGAGGATTTGCGCCCCCTGCCTTTTGCGGCGCGGCGCGCGCGGCTGGAAGCCTGGCATCAACGCCAGCAGCCGCCGCGCATGGATCTATCTGCGCTGATCCCCTTCAGCCAGATCAGCGATTTGCAAGGCCTGCGCGATGGCGCGCGGGATGCGGCGATTGAAGGCCTCATGCTGAAGCGCGCTGATGGACCCTATCTGCCGGGGCGCGTGAAGGGGCAGTGGTGGAAATGGAAGCGCGCGCCGCTCACGCTTGATACGGTGCTGATGTATGCGCAGCGCGGCCATGGCAAGCGCAGCAGCTTTTATTCGGATTACACCTTCGGCGTCTGGCGCGAAGACGGCGAATTGGTGCCGATCGGCAAGGCCTATTCCGGCTATACGGATGAGGAATTGGCCTGGCTTGATCGCTGGATCAGGAACCATACCGTGGATCGCTTCGGCCCGGTTCGGGAAGTGGAAAAGGAATTGGTGCTGGAAGTGGCCTTCGACGCGGCGCAACGCAGCACCCGGCACAAATCCGGTGTGGCGCTGCGCTTTCCGCGTATCGCGCGCATCCGCCGCGACAAGCCGGCCGCGGAAGCGGATCGGCTGGAAGCGGCGCTGGCGCTGATCTCGGATGGCGCTTCGGCTATTCGATCTTGAGGCCGGTTTCGCGGATCAATTGCCGCACCAAATCGCGATCCTTTCTGATGCGTTCGGCAAAAGCATCGGCGCTTTCCGTCACCACATCATTGCCGGAAGCGGCCAGCCTTTGGCGGGTTGGGTCATCCGTTGTGGCGTGGCGCAAGGCGGCTTCCAGGCGAGCGCGGATGGGCGCGGGTGTTGCGGCTGGCGCGAATAGCCCGTTCCAACTTGTCAGATCAAAACCGGGAAAGCCGCTTTCGGCCAAGGTCGGCAAATGGGCCAGGGTGCCGCGACGCTCACCACTCGTCAGCGCAATGCCGCGGGCGCGGTCGTTCTGAATGATCGGGGCGAAGCTATTGGCCGTGCCGATGGCGCCATCAATATTGCCGGCGGCGACATCGCGCGCGGATTCAGCGCCGCCTCGATACGCCACATGTTCCATCCTGATGCCCGCGCGCATTTCCAACAGCACGCCGGCCAAATGGCCGATGGTGCCAATGCCAGGCGTGCCATAGGTGAAGCCGGGCCGCGCCTTCACGGATGCGATGAATTCCGCGACATTGCGCGCGGGATAATCGCGCTTCGTCACCAGCACATAGGGCAGCGCTACCGCCTGGCCGATTGGCACAAAGGCGGTTTCATAATCAAAGGGCAGGCCGCGATGGATCAGCGGCGCCACCGCAAAGGCGAAGCTTTCGAAGAACAGCGTATAACCATCAGCCGGCGCATTCGCGACAATGCCCGCACCAATCGTGCCGCCACCGCCGCTCCGATTTTCCACAATGATATTCTGGCCAAGGAATTCCGACATGCGCGGTATCAGCAGCCGCATCACCGTATCTGATTGCCCGCCCGGCGCGTAGGGCACCACCACGCGAATAGGCCGCGCCGGGAATTCCTGCGCGCGGGCCAGGCTGGGGGCGGCCAGAATGCCAGTTGCAAGCAATAGGGAGCGGCGCTGCATGATCATCCTCCCTCAGCCGGCGGCACGGTTCCGGGCCGTGGCGTGATCGGCAAAAGCTTGTCGAGACCAGTCATTTTTTCAAACAGCGCCGCCACCTGCAAGGCGCGCGCATCCTGCCGCGGGGGGGCCACAATATGCAGCCCAACCGGCCTGCCATATTGATCAAAGCCGCAAGGCACCGCGACAGCGGGGCAGCCCGCCAGCGTGGCGAAGGCATTGATCAGCGATCCGCCCATATAGTTTTCGAGCTTCTTGCCGCCAATGCTCTCAGGCGCGCGCAGCATCACATCAAAGGCGGGCGTGGCCGCCCCCGGCGTGATCAGCACATCATAGCGTTTGAACAGATCACGCATGCTGATGAAGAAGCGCCGGCGTTCATGTTCCGCCCAGGCAAGGCGCGATGCGGTTTCCTTCAGGCCGCGTTCGGTTTGCCAGATGATATCGGGCTTGATCTTATCGCGATGCTCTTGCAGCATTTTTTCGCGGTCCACCACAAAATGCTGGCTGCGCAGCACCAGAAACGCCTCATTCAAATCGCCAATCTCGGGATGGGCTTCTTCCACCACGGCGCCCAGCGCTTCAAAGCGGCGCACTTCGCGCGCACAAATTTCCTCAGTCTCCCGGTCCATCGCAAGCGCGCCGCCGAAGCGTGCGGTGAAGGCGATGCGCTTCGGTGCCTCGGCCTCCGCCGCCGCAACCGCCGCTGCATAGGGGCGCGCGGGCGCTTCCCAGGTCAGCGGATCGGCCAAATCCCAGCCCGCCATGCTGTCCAAAAACAGCGCCAGATCGGGGATATTGCGCGCCATCGGTCCTTGTACTGATAACGGCGAATAGAGATCATCCGCCGTGCCGCGACTGACACGCCCCGGCGAAGGCCTTAGCCCCACCACGGAACAATAGGTGGCGGGGCGGCGCAAAGACCCGCCATGATCCGACCCATGCGCCAACCACACCTGCCCTGTCGCCAGCGCAACCGCGCCGCCCCCGGTGGAACCGCCGCAGGTGAGCGAGGTATTCCAAGGATTGCGCGTGCGGCCAAACACTTCGTTGAAGGTGGAACCGCCGGCGCCGAATTCCGGGGTATTGGATTTGGCAATGACAATGCCGCCCTTGCGTTCGATGCGTTCTACCAAGGGGTGACTTTCGCGTGGCACGTAATCGGCAAAGATCGGGCTGCCATAGGTGGTGCGCACGCGAGCCACTTCCGCCAAATCCTTGATGGCAACGGGGATGCCGCCAAGCCAGCCGGCTTCACCTTCCGCTTCGCGGCGTTTGCCGGCCATCAGTGCGCGGGCATGGTCACGCGCGCGGTCAAGGCAAAGTGTGGGCAGGGCATTCACCGCACCATCCACCGCGGCAATGCGCGCCTCGGCCGCGTCAATCAGGTCAAGCGGCGTGATATCGCCCGCTTTCAGCCTGGCGGCGGCTTCCGTGGCACTCAGGCGGATCAATTCATCTGACATACGACTTTTCCCCAAAACCAGAACAGGCTAACAGCAATCCAAGTTTGGAGAAGACCCGGCATGTATAATCCGCCCCTATTCCGCGAAGACCGACCAGAAATCCTCCACACCATCCTGCGCGAAGCACGGCTCGCCATTCTGGTCAGCGCGGGGGCGGATGGCGTGCCGGAAGCGACCCATTTGCCGCTGCAATTCGCCGCCGATGAAGGGCCGCATGGCACGCTTTACGGCCATTTGGCCAAGGCCAATCCACATTGGCGCGCGCTTGCCAGCGCTGGCCGCGCGCGCGCGATCTTCATGGGGCCAGAGGCTTATGTCTCGCCGTCCTTTTATGCCTCCAAAAAGGAGCACGGGAAGGTCGTGCCGACCTGGAATTACGTGGCCGTGCATGCGATCGGCGCGGTTGAGGTGTTTGAGGATGCCGCGCGGCTGCATGCGCTGGTGGATCGGCTGACCAATCACCACGAAGCGCCACGCGCCACCCCTTGGGCGGTGGATGATGCGCCGGGGGATTTCATTGCCTCACAGCTCAAGGGTATTGTTGGGCTACGCCTGGAAATCGAAACCCTGATCGGCAAGCGCAAGCTCAGCCAGAACCGGCCGGAACAGGATCGGCATGGTGTGGTGGAGGGTCTCGGCAATAGCGAAGATATGCGGGACCGCGATGTGGCGGCGCTGATGCAGCGGGGCAATTGACGCCCCGCTACAGCACCGCTTCCGCGCCAAACCTTGGAATGAAAACGCGCCCGTCTGAGCGCACGCCTGGGTTTGGCTGAAGCCCGGCAGCGGCGCGAGTCACTTCCGCAATCAAGCGCGCCACCTCGCCTTCCAATTCAAACAACCGCCCCGAATCCCCGGGGCGAAAGGCTGCGGTCGCGCGTACGCGCAATTCCTGGCCGGCAACGCCCGTGGAGCACGCCACATGCAGCGTGCCCTGACCCTGCAGAACAACCCGCCCCGTCACGCAGCGCTGCGAAGGCGCGTCGGGAATCCACACCAGGCGCATGCGCGCCACATCACCGGGCGCATTGGCGCGGACGCTGGCCTTGCTGGCATTGAAGCCCGCCGCTACCGCGGCCGAGGCAAAGCCATCCGGCACTTCCATCCCGTGATCATTCACCGCCACCGTCGCCCAGCTTCCATGGCCGGGTAGGGTATAGCGGACATACATCTGGCTGAGGCCATTGCGCGCAATCGCCCCCTCATCCGGCGGGCCGACAGCGCGCACCCAGGGCCCAACGCGCAAGGGCAGGCGTGCCGCCACCGCTTGGGTTCTTTCCGAGGGCTGGGCAGGGGCTATTGCGACGCCACCGGGTCCGGGCGGTCCGGGCAGGTCATTCGGGTAAAGCTGGGTTATCTGCACATCCGGAACAGGCGCTTGCGTCACCGGTTGCGCTTCAGGCGGCAGTGGCTGTTCCGCACAGCCCAGCGCCGCCATGGCGAATAGCAGGGCAAAGCCGGCGCGGCGCATTACACACGCTCACTGATTTTGATGGCAATCTTGCAGCCGGTCTTGATCGCGGCACTCAGCAGCCGATAGGCCGGCGCCTGTTCGGCCTCATGCTCCAGCCCAGTGTCGCGATGTTCCAATTCCTCGGCACGGAAGCGGGCGATATCGGCGCGGAGTTCCGCCTCATCATCGCCAAGCGTGTCTTCCTGGGCGCGGTAATGCTCATCAATCGCTTCTTCGACCGCGACCGTGCAGGCCATGGCACCGCGATGGCCGAGCAAAGCGGTCGCCGCCCCAAGCGCGAAGCCGGCAACATGCCAGAAGGGCAGCAGCGCCGTCGGGCGCACGCGGCGTTGGCCAATCAGGCGCGAAAACGTATCCAGATGGACCTGTTCCTGCGCCTTCATATGTTCGATCAGCGGGCCGTATTTGGTGCGGCCCAATACGGCCAATTGGCCCTCATAAATGCGCTTGGCGCCATATTCGCCGGCATGATCCACGCGGATGGTGCGTTCCACCACCTCACGCGCCGTGGGGTCGCCAGGCAGGCGGTATTCGGCGGTTTTCTGCGTCATGCTCTTGCTCCTTGCCGGGCGAGGCGCAGCGCAAGCGCCCCAAGGCCCAAACCATACACCATATTCATTGCCGCCATCGAAATGGGAAGGCCAGGGATCAGAAAAGCCGGCGCATCACAGGGCTTGTTCGGGGTTGGGGCGAGGCTTTTCAGCATATCCTCGATACTCATTGCCCCGCCTGCCGTCGCGGCCTTGCAGCCCGCAAGCGGTGAGGGCCAGAAGCCTTGCTCCACCCCGAGATGAAACCCGCCCAGCAAGCCGGAGGCGAAGGCGGCCAAGGCGGCCAGGCTCAGCAGCACCCCAGCGAAATGCGGCAGCGCTAGGGCCAAAGCCGCGAAGCCCGCCGCCGCCCAATAGGGCCAGCGCTGCCACAGGCACAGCTCGCACGGCGCCAGGCCCAGCCAAGTCTCGCTGGCTTGCGCGACAAGCGGGGCGGCGGCGGCCAGGGCCAATACGATCAGGGCGCGCTTCATGGAGGACAGATTGCGCGCCAGGGCGCCGCTTGCAACTGGACCCGCCCGGCCCAGCCCTTTAGGCTGATCTCAGACAGGGGAGATCAGCCATGCGCAAGCTTTGGGGCCGGACCAGTTCCAGCAATGTGATGAAGGTGCTGTGGCTGATGGAAGAACT
>JADCES010000129.1 GCA_020250005.1 Roseomonas sp. | reverse complement strand
TGACGCAGAACATCACCAGATCCACTGGCCCAATGCTGGCAGGATCATCAGTGGCTTTGGTCGGCAGCAGATGCGTCTCACCCCGACCACCAATGATGCGCAACCCATCACGCTGCATCGCCGCCAGATGCGCGCCGCGGGCGATGAAGGTCACATCCGCCCCCGCCTTGGCCAAGGCCGCGCCAAAACCTCCGCCAACACCGCCTGTCCCCATCACCGCAATGCGCATGCCAATTCTCCTGTAGGTGCGGCCAGTGTATCGCTGCGCGGTTGGCCTGTCATGCCAGGTGGGCAGCGCGCTTTCGGTCTCGAATCCCGCACGCCTTCGCGCTATGCTGGCCAAGGTTTCACACCCTACCCCCAGGACAAGCATGGCCTTCGCGCAGACCATCGGCACCACGCATTATGTCTTCCCCGATCTGAGGACATTGCTCGCGCGCGCGACCCCCTTTCGGTCCGGCGACGCGCTGGCGGGTGTGGCGGCCGAAAGCGCTGAAGAACGCATCGCCGCGCAGCGTGCGCTGGCCGATCTGCCGCTCAAGCATTTCCTCTCAGAAAGCGTCATTCCCTACGAAAATGATGAGGTCACGCGCCTGATCCAGGACAGCCACGATAAGGCTGCCTTTGCCCAGATCAGCAGCCTGACGATTGGTGGCCTGCGCGATTGGCTGCTTGCCGATGCGGCCGATAGCGCGACCCTTGCGGCGCTTGCACCGGGGCTGACGCCGGAAATGGTAGCCGCAACGTCCAAGATCATGCGTGCGGCGGATTTGATTTCGGTTGCGGCGAAATGCGTCAATGTCACGCGCTTTCGCAATACTATCGGCCTCAAGGGCAGGCTTTCCATTCGCCTGCAACCTAATCACCCAACCGATGATCCGCGCGGGATCGCCGCCGCCACGCTTGATGGGCTCTTGCTCGGCGCTGGCGATGCCGTGATTGGCGTCAATCCCGCAACCGATAATGTGGAAGCGGTGCTGCGGATTCTGGATATGCTGGACAGGCTGCGCATCGCCTATGATATCCCAACGCAAAGCTGTGTGCTGGCGCATGTCACCACCACCATGCGCGCCATGGATATGGGCGCGCCGGTTGACCTGGTGTTTCAATCCATTGGTGGCACAGAAGGCGTGAACCGATCCTTTGGTGTTGATCTGGCCCTACTCACCGAAGCGCATGACCAGGCGCTCACGCTCAAGCGCGGCAGCCTTGGGCAGAATGTGATGTATTTCGAAACCGGCCAGGGCAGCGCGCTGAGTGCGGATGCGCATCACGGCGTGGATCAGCAAACACTTGAAGCACGCGCCTATGCGGTGGCGCGGCGCTTTTCGCCGCTGCTGGTGAATTCCGTCGTGGGCTTTATCGGCCCAGAATATTTGTTTGACGGCAAGCAGATTCTCCGCGCCGGCTTGGAAGATCATTTCTGCGGCAAGCTTCTTGGCCTGCCGATGGGGGTTGATGTTTGCTATACCAACCATGCAGAGGCGGATCAGGATGATATGGATGCGCTGCTGACTTGCCTTGCCGCCGCGGGAGTGACTTACGTCATGGGCGTGCCGGGGGCGGATGATGTGATGCTCGCCTATCAATCGACCTCCTTCCATGATGGGCTTTATGCGCGCGCCGCGCTTGGCAAACGCCCCGCGCCGGAGTTCGAGGATTGGCTGAACCGCATGGGCATTGGCGCGCACACAGAAGCAATCCCCACGCGCCTGTCACCCAAGCTGATCGGGCTTGCATGAACACGCCGAGCAAATGGCGCGATCTGCGCCGCTTCACCGATGCGCGCGTGGCGCTGGGGCGCGTTGGTAATGCGCTGCCCACCGCCGCGCATCTCGATTTTCAGGAGGCGCATGCCCGCGCACGCGATGCCGTTTGGTCCAGACTGGATGTGGCTAAGCTTGATGGGGAACTGACGACCCTTGGTCTTCCCATTCAACACGTGACAAGCCAGGCGGAAGAACGCCGCCGCTTCCTGCTGCGTCCCGATCTTGGCCGTAAGCTGCGGGAAGGCACCACGCTGCTAAGGGCAAAAGGCTGCATCGCGCTTGTGGTTGCGGATGGGCTTTGCGCCAGCGGCGTGCAGCAACAGGCGCCGGCTCTGCTTGCTGCGCTGGTGCCCGCACTTGCCAAGGCTGGCTTCACGCCAGGCCCGATCATCATTGCCGAACAGGCGCGCGTCGCTCTTGGTGATGATGTCGCGGAGGCGATGGAAGCCGCAGCCGTAGTGGTGCTGATCGGCGAAAGGCCCGGGCTTTCCGCAACCGACAGTATGGGGCTTTACCTGACTTGGGCAGCACGGCGCGGCAGCAATGACGCCATGCGGAACTGCATCAGCAATATCCGCCCGGGCGGCCTGAGTGCTGATGCGGCTGCCGCCAAGGCGCTCTGGCTATTGGTGGAAGCACGCAAGCTCGGCGCCACAGGTGTCGCGCTCAAGGACGAAATGCCAAGCCATTATCGGCTGACGTAACGGCGCTACCTGTCAGCTTGTCGCGCGCAGCAGCTTGCCCGGCAGCGCACCCGTATCCTGCCCCGCTTCGCGAATGGGCTGCCCGGCGACCAGCGTCATGTCGTAGCCTTCCACCCGCTGCACCAAACGCCGCCCACCGGCCGGCAGATCATAGATCATTTCAGGATGATACAGGCGCATCGCATCGAAATTGATGATGTTCACATCGGCAACCGCCCCCGGCGCAAGCCGCCCGCGATCCGTGAGGCCAAAGAAATCCGCAGTTTCACTCGTCTGCCGCTTCACCACGAATTCCAAGGGCAGCCCATCGCCGCGCTTCCGATCACGCGCCCAATGGGTCAGCATGAAGCTGGGGGTAGAGGCATCGCAAATCACGCCGCAATGCGCACCGCCATCGGAAAGGCCAAGTACCGTTGCCTTGTCCATATTCATTTCGCGCACCACAGAAAGATCACCCGTCACATAATTGGTGACCGGGAAATAGAGCATCCGCCCGCCATCAGCGCCCACCAGGAAATCATAGCAATAGGAAGCCGGGTCCTGCCCTGCCTTGGCGGCGAGTGCGGCAATGCTCCGTTCCCGCGGCGGCTCGTAATCCGGCGGGTCGCCCAATTCGAACATATTGTCCCACCGCGTCGCGATCTGGCGCGAGAGCGGCGGCAGCACATCCAGCAAGCGCTTCGATGCCTCTTCAGAAAGAATCTTGCGCCGTGTTTCGGGATCACGCAGCCGCGCCAATTGCTCGGCCGGCGGCAGCCCAGCCAGCGCGGCGAAACTTTCACGCAAAGCGAAGGGATTGAGCGATGTCGTCAGCCCCAAAATCAACCCCACGGTGCGCCCCGCAACTTGCGCCGCCAGGTTCAATCCCTCGGCGCGTGCCTGATGCACACCCTGCATCAGGCGCTTCCAGCGCTGCGGGTCATAGGCGCGATCCGTCAGCAGGAACCAAACCGGGCGTTTAGTGGATTTCGCCACTTCGCGCAGCCAGCGGAATTCCGCTGCCTCATCCTCAAAATCGCTCAACATGCCGAAGGCGCCGCGCCCCGCCTTGCCCATGGCGCGGCCGATGGCGAGCAATTCCTCTTCCTCCGCATAGCGCCCCGGCACCAGATCGCCGGCGAGGGTCTTGTGCTGATCCGTGCGCGATGTGGTGAAGCCGAAGGCGCCAGCTTCCAGCGCTTCCTGTGTCAGCCGCGCCATGGCTTCGATATCATCGCCGGTCGCGTTTTCGCGCTTCAGCCCGCGTTCACCCATGACATAAACACGCAAGGGATGATGCGCGAGCTGCGCTCCGATATTCAGCGTACGCGGCATCGCTTCCAAAGCGTCAAGATATTCAGGGAAGCTTTCCCAATTCCATTTGAGCCCTTCGGTCAGCGTAATGCCAGGGATGTCTTCCACGCCTTCCATCAGGTCAATCAGCGCCTGGTGATGGCTTTTCTGCACCGGCGCGAAGCCAACGCCGCAATTGCCAAAAAGTAGCGTCGTCACGCCATGCCAGGAAGAAGGCGCCAGATTGGGGTCCCAGGTGGCCTGCCCATCATAATGCGTGTGCACATCTACCCAGCCAGGCGTCACCAACCGACCTTCAGCCGCCACATCACGCCGCGCCGGGCCAGCCTTGCCGCCAACTTGCGTGATACGATCACCATCAATCGCGACATCGCCCATATAACGCGGCGTGCCGAGCCCATCCACAATGGTGCCGCCGCGAATCACGATATCATGCATGGTGCTTCTCCATCCGGCTTGCTGCTGACCCTAGCTTGGCTGGGCTGGTCATCTTGGGCGATCAAGCTAACCAAAGCGCGTAGCTACGGCAAGCATGCCTTGCCCAGTCAGCGCGCCCTGTCTAGCCTTTTCTGGTCAGCCGGGGGCGCAGCGCTTTCGGCTTTTGCCAAAGCAAGGAAACCCCGATGGCCACGCCCAAAAAACCGCGCTTCCCCGAACTGACACCCGAAAGCATGAGTGCGGAGCAGCGCACCGCGGCTGAAGGCATCATCAAAGGCCCGCGCGGCGGCTTGCGCGGCCCCTTCAATGCCTGGCTGCGCAGCCCGGTTTTCGCTGATCGCATGCAAAGGGTTGGGGAATATCTACGCTTCAATAGCTCGATCCCCACCGATTTGAACGAATTCGCCATCCTGATCACGGCGCGTGTCTGGACCAGCCAGTATGAATGGTATGCGCATCACGCCATGGCGATGAAGGCCGGCTTGCCACCCACCATCGCGGCTGACCTAGCCGCCGGCCGCCGCCCCGCAGGCATGACGGAAGATCAACGCATTGTCTATGAATTCTGCACTGAATTGCATCGCGACCATGGCGTATCTGACGCAACTTTTGCCGCCACCGTCGCGCGTTTTGGTGAACAAGGTGCGGTGGATTTGATTGCCGTCAGCGGCTATTACGTCGCGGTTTCCATGACTCTCAATGTCGCGGAAGTCCAAATTCCGCCCGATGCCACCCCACTGCCGCCCTTGCCGAAAGGGTAAGGATCACATGGGGCGGCAGCACGCCGCCCCATGCGCATTGCATCAGCTACGAACGAAAGCGCAGCCACCATCAGCCAAGGGGCGGAAGGCTTGCTCAGCCGGGGTGCTTTGCAGCAGCTTGTAATAATCAAACGGGCCGCGGCTTTCCTCGGGCTTTTTCACTTCGAACAGATAGGCCGGGTGCATCTTGCGGCCATCAGCGCGAATGGTGCCCTGGCCAAAAGCATCATCATCAGTTGGCATGGCCTTCATGCGCGCAACCGTTGCCGCGCCGCTCGCTTTTGCGGCCTGCACGCCCATATCGGCAACCGCCTTAAGATAATGCAGCGTACCGGAATAATCGCCGGCATGGCTCATGCCGATGGCGACCTGGCCGGCTACCGCTTGCGCGCGGCGCCAGAAGGCGCGGGTGCGGTCATTCAGATCCCAATAGAAGGTTTCAGTGCAGACCAGCCCTTGGGCCGTTTGCAGGCCAAGCGCATGCACATCCGGCAGGAACATGAGCATGGAGGCAAGCTTGGTGCCACGCCGCGTAATGCCGAATTCCGCCGCCTGCTTGATGCAATTGATGGTATCCGTGCCGGCATTGGCAAAGCCAATGACTTTCGCGCGCGAAGCCTGCGCCTGCAGCAGGAAGGATGAGAAATCTGTCGTGCCCGGAAAAGGTGTGCGCACGGAACCAATGACGCGCCCACCCGCCGCCTGCACAAAGGCTGTGGTGTCGCGTTCCAAGGAATGGCCGAAGGCGTAATCCGCGGTGATGAAGAACCAGCTATCGCCCCCTGCACGCACCGTCGCACCACCTGTGGACCTGCCAAGCATGAAGGTATCATAGGACCAATGCACCGTATTCGGCGTGCAGGCGCGGCCAGTCATATCGGATGTTGCAGTGGAGGTCGGGATCGTGACCTTGTTCTTTTCGCGCGTCAGCTCCGCCACCGCCAAGGCGACCGAGGAAGCCGCGAGGCTGAGTGTCATGTCCACGCCGTCACGATCATACCATTGGCGCGCGATATTGATGGCGACATCCGGGCGGTTCTGGTGATCCGCCACCACGGTTTCCACATTGAAGCCGCGCTGGCCGAATTCCTGCACCGCAAGGCGCGCGCAAGCGACCGTGGTCGGGCCGTTGATGTCACGGAATGTGCCCGACATGTCAGTCAGAATACCGATGCGGATGGTATTCGCGGCCTGGGCTTTCGCACTGCGCCAGGGCAGGCCACCAAGGGCCGCGGCACCGCCGGCAGCGGTCAAAACGGAACGTCTCTCAATTGTCATGTTATCTCCCTTCGTCTCCCGGATGTCTGGATGAGACTCCCAGAAGCCGGCGTCTTAGCGCATGCAGTTGGTGAAATCCATGCCTATTCCGCAGCCACCCGGCTGGCCGGCGAGCGGAAGGCCGGGATCACATGCTGGGCGAAAAGCGTCATGCTGCGCAGGATTTCCCCAGCAGTGCGCGCGGTCAGGCCCTGCCAATGCCGAATTCCATTGCTGCTTCCTACTGCCGTGATCCTTGTGGTCGCTTCAGCCGCCTGCTTCCTTGGGGGTGGCGCGCACCTCAATGCCTGCCAATTTTTCCATATGCTGAATGGTGGAAACGAAATCCTCCGGCCCAGACCCAAGTGCCAAGGCCATGGAAAGATATTGCCGCGCTGCCGGGCCGATGAACATCGGCACGCCGAAGCGCTCAGCCTCTTCCAGGCAAAGCTTCACATCCTTGTGCATCAGCCCTGCCGCGAAGCGCACTGGGAAGCCTTGCGCGCGTTCCGTAATGGCTTGCGGCACGCGTTTTTCGGAAATGAAGGAACGCCCGCTGGAAGCATTCAGCACGTCAAACATCATCTTGGCATCAAGCCCCGCCTTGGCGCCGAGCACCATGCCCTCCAGACAAGCGAGCGTATTGCTGGCGAGGATCACGTTATTCACGAGCTTCATCGTCTGCCCAAGGCCCGGTTCCGCGCCAAGATAGAAGATGTTCTGCCCGATCTGCTTTAGCACCGGCTCCACCGCCTTTTGTGATGTCGCATCGCCCGAGGTCATGATGGCGAGCGTGCCGGCCTCGGCGCCCGAAACACCGCCGCTGACCGGCCCATCAATTTGATGAATGCCTTTTGCGGCCAGGCCTTCCGCCACGCGCCGCGCGACTGTGGGGCCAGTGGTGGAAAGATCCACCACGATCTTCGCCTTATTGCCATGCACCAACCCATCCGGCCCCAAAGCCACGGCTTCCACCGCCGCTGGTGTCGGCAGGCTGAGCAGCACCGCATCGCATTGATCTGCAACATCACGCGCGCTGGTCGCGGCCGTCGCACCCATGGCCGTGAGGCTGGCGACTGCCTTCGTATCAAGATCATGCACCACCAGCGTATTGCCAGCCTTCACCAGGCGCCGCGCCATCACGCCACCAATATTGCCAAGGCCGATGAAACCAAGCTTCATGACATTCCTCATTACCTTTGCGCTGGGCTTGCATGGCCCGCACTGTTATTTGCGGGAAAGGCTCCGCCCGGATGCGCTTTCAGTCAAGGGGTGGCTTCAGCGCGTGGGGGTGTCATTCTGATGACAATTACCCGCGCAAGGTAAACGGCGAAAAAAGACGGCTTGGCATTGGCGGTTTCCTCTTTTGCGGGAATACTCACCCCCGGCCCGTACCGGGCGCAAGCCCTGGGCTTGGGATGATGAATTTCCTGTTATGCGGCGCGGCACACAGCCCCGCCGGAAAGGGTGGATGCGATGAATGAGATGCGGCGGACCATGCCGGCAAACACCGGGCCGGCCTTGACGGACCCAGACGTGATCATCATCGGTGCCGGCATTTCCGGCCTTTACCAGCTCTATCGGTTGCGAGAGCTTGGCTATTCCGTCCATATGTTTGAAACCGGCAGTGATCTTGGCGGCACTTGGTATTGGAACCGCTACCCCGGCGCGCGGTTTGATTCGGAAAGCTACACCTATGGCTATTCCTTTTCCGATGAACTGCTGCAGGAATGGAGCTGGAGCGAGCATTTCGCCCCACAGCCGGAAACGCTCCGCTATTTGCAGCATGTGGCGGACCGCTTCGATCTGCGTCGCCATATCCAATTCAATAGCCGTGTTGTCAGCGCGCATTTCAATGAGGCTGCGCAGCGCTGGATAGTCACGCTTGATAGTGGCGCGCAGCATAGCTGCCGCTTCCTGATCACCGCCCTTGGCCCGCTTTCCGCCGATACGCTGCCGCGCATTCCAGGTGTTGAAAGCTTTTCCGGCCAATCCTTCCATACCTATCGCTGGCCGCATGAACCTGTGAGCTTTGCGGGCAAGCGCGTAGCGGTGATTGGTACGGGTGCGACAGGCGTGCAGGTGATCCAGACCATCGCTTCTGAGGTTGGTTTGCTGACCGTGTTTCAGCGCACGCCGAATTGGTGCGCGCCTTTGCATAATCGCCCGATCACGGAAGAAGAACAGCGCCAGATCAAGGGCAATTACCCAGCACTTTTCGCGCTGCTGCGCACCACACCTGGCTGCTATATCCACAATGCCGATCCGCGCAGCGTGTTTGAAGTCACCCCCGAAGAACGCGAAGCCTTTTGGGAACAGCGCTACGCCGAACCGGGCTTTGGCATCTGGCAGGCGAATTACCGTGATATCCTGACCGACCCTAAGGCCAATGCGTTGATCAGCGACTTCATCGCGCGCAAGATCCGCCAGCGCGTGAAGGACCCCGCAGTTGCGGAAAAACTCATCCCAAAAAATCACGGTTTCGGCACGCGCCGCGTCCCGCTCGAAACCCGGTATTATGAGGCCTATAACCGCGACAATGTGCGGCTGGTGGACATCAATGAAACCCCGATTGAGCGCATTACGCCAAAAGGCATCAAGACCAGCACTACCGAATATGAATTCGACATGATCATCTACGCCACCGGCTTTGATGCCATCACGGGTGCCTTTGACCGGATTGATTTCCGGGGCATTGGCGGCCAGCGCCTGAAGGACAAATGGGCGGATGGGCCAAAAACCTATCTGGGTCTGCAATCCGCGGGCTTTCCCAATATGCTGACCATTGTCGGGCCGCATAATGCCTCAACCCGCTGCAATATTCCGCGCTGCATTGAACAGAATGTGGAATGGGTGACCGACCTGATGCGCCATGTGCGCGACAACGGCATCACGCGCTTTGAAGCGACCGAAGCGGCCGAGGCCGAATGGTCGCACCATATCGAAACCCTGGCCGAGGGGATGCTTTATGCGCAGATCGATTCCTGGGCCACGGGGATCAACCGCAATGTCGAAGGCCGCGATCAGCGGCGTATTCTGCAATATCAGGGCGGTGCGCCGGCCTATCGCGAAAAATGTGATGCGGTCGCCGCGCAGGGCTATGCCGGCATGATCCTGAGCTGAGGGCCGCACCATGCGCCAAAACCCTGTTCGCGCCGCACTTCGCCAAGGCAGCATGGCGCATGGCATTATGGCAACGGAATTCCTGACACCGGGGCTCTGCCAAATCCTCGGCAATGCAGGCACGGATTACGTGATTTTCGATATGGAACATGGCGGCATGGGCATTGACGCGATCAAGGCGCAATGCGCCTTCGCGCGCCATGCCGGCGTGGTGCCTTTGGTGCGTGTCACGGGCCATCACTATCATCTGATCGCGCCAGTGCTGGATGCGGGCGCCATGGGCATCATGGAACCCATGGTGGAAACGCGCCAACAGGCCGAAGAACTGGCCGCCTGGTGCCGCTATCGCCCCGAAGGCAGGCGCGGCGTTGGCTTTGGCTATGCGCATGATGATTATCAGGGCCAGGATGTGATCGCCGGCATGAAGGCGGAGAACGACCGCGTCATGGTGATCCCGCTCATCGAAACCGCCAAGGGGATCGAAAATGTGGAAGCGATCATGGCGGTGCCCGGCGTCGATCTCGGCTGGTTCGGCCATTATGATTTGAGTGATTCACTCGGCATCACTGCGCAATTCGATCACCCCACATTCCAGGCTGCGCTCACTCGCTTCCTGAAGGCGTGTGAAGCCGCAGGCAAACCGGCCGGCGTTTTGGGCGCGGGGCTGGAAATGGTGCGCGGTTGGCGCGCCAAGGGGTTTCGCTGCCTCTGCTACGGGTCTGATGTCAGCGTTTTCCAATCTGCCCTCAAGGGCGCCTTGGATGCGCTGAAGGGCGAGGCGGGCTGAAGACGCATTACAGAATCCTGGAAAACGATCATGGAATTCAAAATCGGCACTGAACAGCGTGAAATGATCGCTGCCGTCCGACAATTGGCGCAAGGCGAATTCAAGCAAGATGCGCCGAAATGGATGGATGGCACCTTTCCCTGGGCGAATATCAAGAAGCTCGCGGGGCTTGGCGTGCTGGGCATGTCGGTGCCGGAAGAATATGGCGGGCTTGGCCTTTCCATTCTCGATTCCGCTTTGATTCTCGAAGAAATCGCCAAGGTGGATTATGTCACCGCCATGGCGGTACTCGGTGAGGCAGGCGTGCAAACTCGCGTCATTTCCCATTATGCGCCGAAGGCGATCAAGGAACGCATCCTGCCGCGCGTGATTTCCGGTGACTGCATCCTTGCGATTTGCATGACGGAACCGCATGCCGGGACCGATGTCGCCAATTACCGTACCAATACCAAACGCCATGGCAATCATCTGGTGCTGAATGGTACAAAAACGCTGATCTCTCGCGCGGCGGAAGCGGGCATGTTCGTGGTGTTTACCCGCGTGGATGGCAAGCCGGGCCGCGAAGGGATCGGCTGCGTACTGGTGGAACAGGGCACGCCGGGCCTTTCGGTCACCGGCACCTACCACACCATGGGTGGTGAGAATCTGCACGAAGTGCAATTCAATGATTGCGAATTGCCGCCGGAAAACCTTGTGATTGAAACCGATGGCTTCAAGAAGTTGCTGACGGCCTTCAATACGCAGCGCTGCCTCAACCCCAGCATTTCCCTGGGGCTAGCCGAAGGCGCCTTTGATGAGGCGGTGGCTTACGTGAATGACCGCAAGCTATTCAATAAATCCATTGCCGATTTCCAGGGCATTCGCTGGAAATTCGCTGATATGTTCAAGGATGTCGAAGCTGGGCGCGGCTTGCTGTATCGCGCCTGCCTCACCGCCAATCCCTTCCCGGATCCCCTCATGGCGGCCACCGCCAAGGTGTTTTGCAATGAAATGTCGCTGCGTGTGACCAGTGAGGCGGTGCAGGTGCATGGCGGCTATGGCTTTACCGATGAATACCCGGTGTCACGGCTTTACCGAGGCGCGCGTTATGGTTCGCTCGGTGGCGGGTCTTCGGAATCGCTGCGCGATCTGATCGGCAAGCGCATCCTGGCCGATGCAGGTGGCGTTGATGGCATTATGGGCCTTGATACCTATTGAGAAACCTTGCCGGGCGCCACCCGGTTGTGGTTAAGCTTCGCGCAAATCACCGGGAGAAAAGCCATGACCTTGAAGTTCAGCCGTCGCGCCGTGATGGGCGCTGCCGCGCTCGCCCCCTTTGCCGCGCAGGCACAATCGGATTGGCCCAATCGCCCCGTGCGCATTGTGGTGCCTTTCCCGCCCGGGCAGGCCGCCGATATTTTCACCCGGCTGATCGCCGATGAGCTTTCCAAGCGCTGGCCGCAGCGCGTGGTGGTGGAAAATCGCGCTGGCGGTGCTTCTGTTCCGGGCGTTGAATCTGTCGCACGCGCGCCGGCTGATGGTTATACGCTGCTGACGGGTACTTCGGGCCCGCTTGGCGTGAACCCTTCGGTGATGCCGCGCCTGCCTTATGATGTTGAAAAGGACTTCGCCTTCATCAGCAATGTGGTGATGGTGCCCTTGCTGGTGATTGCGCATCCTTCCGTCACTGAACGCACGATTCAGGAATTGGCGGCCAGCGCCAGGGCGCGGCCTGGGCAATTGGATATGGCCTCTGCCGGTCCCGCCACCAGCCAGCATATGGCGGCCGAATTGCTCATGCTGCGCGCCGGCATTCGCTTCAATATCGTGCATTATCGCGGCAGCGGCCCCGCCATTGCCGATGTCATGGCCGGCAATGTGAAGCTGATGACGGATTCCGTTGCCTCCGCCCTGCCGCATATCCAATCGGGCCGCGTGCGCCCCATCGCGCTCTGCAGCGCGCGGCGCGTACCGCAATTGCCCGATGTCCCAACCATCGCGGAAAGCCTGGTGCCTGGCTATGAGGCCTCGGGCTGGTCTGGCCTGGTGGCGCCCGCTGGCACACCGGCCGAAATCATCAATCGCATCAATACGGATGTGGTTGCCATCCTGCGCGATCCCGCCATGACCAAAAGGATCGAGGAGATGGGCGCGGTCGCAGACCCGCTGACGCCAGACCAATTCGGAAGTTTCGTCCGCGCAGAAGTGGCGAAATGGCGCGAAGTGGCGCGCGCGGGGAATGTGCGACTGGAAGGCTAACATGCCTTCAATGCGGTACCATGCCGGCGGAAACGCCATGCAGGCAGGCCATCAATAGCGAAAGCGGCAGGCGAAGCCGCCACCACCAATCGGGCGCCAGCGCCCCCGCCTGCGCTGCACGATCCGCCAAGGGCAGCAGCGCAAAGATCACCGCCAGCAATAACAGCCCCGCCTGGGGCGGCAGCAGTAGCGCGACCCAGGCCGCCAGCATGGGCAGGACAGACAGCACCAACCAGCGTGTCAGTGCCGCATCACCTGCCCTATTCGCCGCCAGCCCCCACCAGGCGCCACCGATAAAACTCGCGATCAGGGCGCCATAGGCCGGGCCGGCGAGCAGCGCAAAGGCGGCCGCACTTTCCCCCGCCGCCAGCAAAACAGGCATGGCAAGGCTTGGCAGCAGGCCGGCAGCGCCCAGCAGCAGGGCCGGGCGCGGGATGGGGTGCTTGGACATGGCGCTGCCCTCTCACAATTCGGCCCGGCCCGACAAGCCCCACCCTGGCGCCGCGGCGCCGCTGGGGCCATCTTACGCCCATGAATATGATCGCCCCAGGCCCCGTATTGTTCATGCCGGAAAAGCGCCCGGCGCCCCCGACCACGCGGCGGCTGACCGTGACCGCGCCCTATGAACCGAATGGCGACCAGCCGCGCGCCATCGGGGAACTCGTCGCCGGATTGCAGGGTGGTGACCGCGACCAGGTGCTGCTGGGTGTCACGGGTTC
>JADCES010000128.1 GCA_020250005.1 Roseomonas sp. | reverse complement strand
GCTTTCCATCATGGCTTCCTGGCGATGCCGCCCAGCGGGGCCATCCGATTTATCGGCGGCATAGGCGCTAAAGGCGGCATCATGCTGGCGCAGAAACGGCGTTTCACCGGCGGCACAAAGATGCGTAATGCCAGGCGCGATACGAAAATCGGCAGGGTTGAATAGCGGGGAGGAGTTCATGCGTTCTGCCCTTGGGCTTTGACGATATTCAAATCCCAATCCGCGCAGGCGTCAAAGCCAAGACGTGCGGCGCGGGCGATGTTAGGCTGCGCGCGATGAAAGGTGATCCACCCTGCCTGCCCTTATAATCCTTGCCGCCTATGCCTTGTTGGTCGCGCTGCCGGTCGCACTTGGCTGGTGGCTGATCGGCCCCGCGCGGCCCTGGTTGGATGAGGCGTCCAGCGCCATCGCCATGATGGCGACCGCAGCGCTGTTGTTGGAATTTCTGCTCTCTGGCCGGTTTCGCGTGATCAGCGCTGGCATCGGCATGGATCGCAGCCTGCGCTGGCATCAGGTTTTCGCGCATGTGCTGACGATCGCGGCATTGCTGCATCCGCTGTTTTATCTGAGCCCGAGCGGCGCGGCTTTTGATCGCCCGGATGACCCTACCGGCGCGCTGGTGCTGGGCTTGGATGCGGCCTCCCTCATTTCTGGTGCCTTGGCCTGGTTGCTGCTGGGTTTGCTGACACTCACCGCCATCAGGCGCGATGATTTGCCGTATCGGTATGAGGTCTGGCGGGTCAGCCATGGGCTTGGTGCGGCGCTGCTGGCGGGGTTGGCGCTGCATCACGCCATCTCGGCCGGGCGCTATTCGGGCGCGCCAGCGCTGATCGCCTATTGGGCCTTCCTGCTGGCCTTGGCGCTCGGCAGTCTGGTTGCGGTTTATCTGCTGCGGCCTTGGCGCCTGGCGCGCCGCCCTTGGCGCATTGCGGGGCTGGAGCGCGTGGGTGATCGGCTGTGGTCGCTGACGCTGGAACCCGATGGCCATGCGGGGCTCGCCTATCGCGCCGGGCAATTCGCCTGGCTGCGGCTGAATTGCTCGGCCTTTTCGGTACGCGAGCATCCATTCTCCATCGCCTCGGCGCCCGCGGATGGAAAGGCCTTGCGCTTTCTGATCAAGGAAGTGGGCGATTTCACACGCCAAATCGGCACGCTGCCGCTTGGCGCGCGCGCTTTTGTGGATGGCCCGCATGGCGCGCTGTGCCTGGAAGACCGGCAGGAGCCTGGCATTTTCATGATCGCCGGCGGGGCGGGGTTGGCGCCCATGCTTTCCCTATTGCGGGACGCGGCGGCGCGTGGCGAAACCCGCCCCATCACCCTGCTTTATGGTAATCGGCATGAAGGGCAGATCATGGCAGCGGCGGAATTGGCAGCACTTGCCGGGCGCTTGCGGCTTGATCTGCACCATGTGCTGCAGGAACCCCCGCCCGGTTGGGCGGGCTTTACCGGGATGATCACGCCCGCCTTGATCCAGGCCGAAGCGGCGCAAGCCGCGCGGGAGGGCTGGGTTTTCCTGCTCTGCGGCCCTGGCCCCATGATCCGTGCCGCGCATCAGGGCTTGGCCGCGCTTGGCGTGCCCCGGCGGCGCATCCTGGAAGAACGTTTTTCGGTATTTTAGGCGCTGCCCCCGCCTTAATCATGCCCGGCTTTCGCGGCATAAGATGGCAGAAGATCAATCCAGGGGAAGCCTCCCGTGCCGTTGAAGCCGCTCAAGAAAGCCGTGCTGCCCGTTGCCGGGCTTGGTACGCGTTTCCTGCCCGCCACCAAGACCATGGCGAAGGAAATGCTGCCCATCGTGGACAAGCCGCTGATCCAATACGCGGTGGAAGAAGCGCGCGCTGCGGGCATTGAGCAAATCTGCCTTATCACTGGTCGCGGCAAGACCATGCTGGTGGATCATTTTGACATTGCCTATGAGCTGGAAAAGACGCTGGCCGAACGTGGCAAGGAAAAGGAATTGGCGGCGCTGCGGGCTGACGCGATTCAGCCGGGCATGGTCTTTTCTGTCCGTCAGCAAGTGCCAATGGGGCTTGGCCATGCCATTTGGTGCGCGCGCGCTTTCATTGCCGATGATCCCTTCGCGATACTGCTGCCCGATGATCTGATGCAATGCGAAGTGTCCTGCACGGCGCAGTTGGCCGATGCCTATCGCGAAACCGGCGGCAATGTGGTGGCAATCGAGGAAGTGCCGCGTGATCGCGTCAACCGTTATGGCGTTTTGGATGTGGCGGAAGATCGCGGGCGGTTGGTTTCAGTGAAGGGCCTGGTGGAAAAGCCGCCGATTGAAAAGGCGCCGTCCAATCTGACCATCATTGGCCGCTATGTGCTGATGCCGGAAGTGATCGGCCATTTGGCGCGGATGGAAAAGGGCGCGGGCGGGGAAGTGCAATTGACCGACAGCATGGCGAAGCTGATCGGCACACAGCCCTTCCATGGGCTACGCTATGAAGGCCGCCGCTTTGATTGCGGCGACAAGGCGGGTTTTTTGGAAGCGCAGGTGGCTTACGCGCTGGCCAGACCCGATCTGGCGCCGGCCATGCGCGATATTCTGAAGCGCTATGGGTAGGATTTAGCTGGGGCGCATGCAGCGCACCAGCTCTGCCACATCCGGCGCATCATCCAGGCGCCAGATCGCGTCCCGTAGCGCTGCTGCGCCCGCCTTGCCCAAAAGCGGTTCGGCATTGTCGCGGAATTTCGCTTCCAATTCATCATCGGAAAGCGGCGCGCCTGGGTCACCCTTCGGCAGCAGCACGGTTTCTGTCAGCTTCGTGCCATCTTCCAAGGTAATGGTCACGCGGGCGGGGAATTTAGCGGGGTAGAGCTTATTCAATTCCGCATCCGGCACCACTTCGGTGCGCGCCAGCACTTGGCGGATCAGCGCATCATTCACGCGTGCCGGCGCGAATTGGCGCTGAGTCAATTCCCCATCCACCGCGGCGGCAGCGATGCAATAGGGCACCGAAACCCGCGCCCCCATGACCGAGGTGACATCCTTGTTCGAAAAATGTGATTTCACCGTTTCATAGGTTTCATTGGTGATGGCGATGATGCGCTTCGGGTCCGGCTTATGCTTCGCCACGATGGCGAGCGTTGCCTGAATGGGCGAATGGCTCGCCAGGATGGAGGGGAAATACTTGAAGCCGTTTTGCAAAATCTCCCATTCTGTCCCAAGGCCAGCGGTCAGCGCGGTGGCTTTCGGTTCCAGCGAAAATGCCGCCAGATAGCCTTTGGGGTGTTCCAGAATACCGGGCGGGCTGGTGGCACCAAGCGCCGCCAATTGCGCCGACAGAATACCATTCAGCGCGGCCTTGCCGGGGTGGATGGATTTCGTCATGTCGCCGGATTCGAAGAAGGTGTTTAACCCCGCAGCTTGTGTGCCCGCGAGGCCGAGTGCGCGTTGCACGCCATCAGCATCAAGGCCCATGGCATGCGCCGCGCCGGCTGCCGCGCCGAAGGTTCCATTGGTCGCGGTGGAATGCCAGAAGCGGTAATGCGTTGGCATCACCGCCATGCCGACACGTACCGCGACCTCATACCCCGCCACTAGTGCCGCGAGCATGGCGCGGCCGGAAAGCCCACGCGCTTCGGCCAAGGCAAGCGCGGTTGGCACCATCACGGAACCCACATGCAACAAGGCGCGCTTATGCGTGTCATCATTATCAGCAGCATTGATCAGAATGCCATTGGCGAGTGCCGCGAAAGCAGGCTGCACAGCCGCACCCTTCGTGCCCATGACATGCGCGCCGGGTGCGCCGGGATAAAGTGCGGCGATATCGCGCGCGATGCGGGATTTCTCCGCATCCTCAGTCCAGGCCGCCATGGCACAGCCCAGCGCATCCAAAACAAGCCGTGCCGCCTGGCGCCGTACTTCAGGTGGCAGCGCGTCAGGCTTAATGGAGGCGGTAAATTCCGCAAGCGCGCGCGTGGTCATGCTGGTGATTCCTTCTGAGACTTTTCCAGTGAGGCGTAGATCAGGCTGTAGAAAGTGGCTGGGTCCGATATTCCCTGCGCAGTAAGCGCTGCATTGATCATTTCGGTATTCGTGCCTTCAACCACGATAATCGTGGCGAAGGACCCATCGCCCCCTGGGCGCAGCTTTTCCTCAGGGCTTGGGAGGGTCACGGATGGATCAGCGCGCCACAGCCGCACGCGCGTCACGCCGGGCTTAGCAAGTATTGCAGCCAATTGTGACTCAAGCGCTGCTGCGGGTGCCGCCTGATACGCGATCAGCGCCAGCATGCCGCCGGCTCCGGCCTGCCCCTCATCCAAAGCCACGCGGCAAATACTGCGCGACATGGTGCGGAAATGCGCCATGATGTGCGCGGTCCAATCCGTGGGCTCCGCCAAGCGCTTGAGATACGGCGCGGAGCACAGCACCTGCGGTGTCTCAGTTTCATAGAAGGTGAGAAATTCCGCGCGCGGGCCATTCATGCGGCGATAGCGCCGGGCAGAAAGAAAGCCCGGAATGCCAAGCCGATCCGGCACGTGATCCTGCTGATACCAGGCTTCATAATCGCGCCGATCACAAGCAGGCGCGATATCATTCATCACGCAAAGCAAACCGCCGCCCTTGGCCATGCTGTTTCATCCCTTTGGTCTTGGCGCCGAGTATTGCGCCGCTGGCGCGCGAGGGGAAGCGGTGTGCGTGCTGGACAGATAGCGCGCGCCCGGCCACGATCGTGGCAAGAGAGGGAGGGCAGCATGAAAAAACTTTCACTGACGCCCAAGTCCCGAAAAATGTGCGCGGCATAGGGGAGAGAAAACATGTGCGACAAGGCAACGGAACGCGGGCTTGGCTGGCGCGGTTGGATGCCGCTGCCACCGCGGACGGAAACCAAACCGCTCGGCCCCTGGCTTGATTTGACGCACCCGATAGATGAGGCGATGCCGCGCGTGCCCACCTTCGGCCCGCCCAAGGTCAAGAAGCTGTTTTGCCTGCCGGCTGATCCACTGACCGTAACAAGCTTCGAGATGGTGGTGCATACCGGCACGCATGTGGATGCGCCCTGCCATTTCTTCAGCGATGGCCCCAGCATGGAACAAGTGCCTTTGGAACGCTGGAATGGCCCTGGCGTTGTCTGGCGCTTCGATCTGCCGCCCAATAGCCTGATCGAACCAGAACATCTGGAAGCTGCGCGCCCGCTGCTGCGGCCGGGTGATATCCTGGCGCTGGATACGGGGTCTTCGCCGCATATCAATACGCCCGCCTATGATGCGCATCCGTGTCTGAGCCTGGCGGCAGCGGATTGGATTGTGGCGAAGCAGGTGAAGCTGCTCGCTTGTGATTTCCCAACGCCCGATCTGCCCGTGCATCGCCGCCCGGCTGAGGGCTTCACCTGGCCCGTGCATCAGCGCCTATTGCGTGATGGTGTGCTGATTTGTGAGCATTTGCGCGGACCGCGCCCACTTGCCGGCAAGCGCGTGGAATTCATCTTTGGTGCGCTTTCCATCACCGGATCAGATGGCGCGCCGGCACGCGTCATGGCGCGTGAAATCGCTCAGTAATTTAAAGGACGCGCCCATGGGTGAAGCATCTTCCGCCACGCAAATCCTGGGGCGTTTCATCGCTGAATCGCGCTTCGATTCCCTGCCCGAGGCGCTGCGCCATGAAGGGAGGCGCTCCATCCTCAATCACATCGGCTGCGCGCTGGGTGTTGCGCGCGATCCGGCAGTGATCACAGCGCTTGAAATCATGCGCGAAGTCTCCGGCAAGCCAAGCGCCACCGTGCTGGGGCAGCGTGATCGGCTTGGCGTCATGGAAGCGGCCTTCGTCAATGCCATCGCTTCAAACTTGCTTGATTATGACGATACGCATCTGAATACCGTGATCCACCCAAGCGCGCCGGTAGCGCCCGTGGCCTTTGCGCTTGGTGAGGAATTTGGCGCCAGCGGGGCCGAGGTTTTGCACGCCTTCCTGCTGGGCGGAGAAATCGCCTGCCGCATCGGCAATGCGGTCTCCCCCGGGCATTACGCGCGAGGCTGGCACATCACGGCAAGCTGCGGCGTTTTTGGCGCAGCGGCGGCAGCGGCGCGGCTGATGCGGCTATCGGCAGAAGAAACCGCGCATGCGCTTGGCATTGCCGCCAGCCAATCAGGCAGCATTGTGGAAAATCTAGCGACTGCGGCGAAGAATATCGGCGTGGGCAATGCGGCGCGTAATGGTATTCTGGCCGCGCGCTTTGCCGCCCGCGGCTATCAGGCCGCGCCGCTTGCCATTGAAGGGCCGCTTGGCTGGGCGCGCGCCATGGGGGATGAGCCGGTGTTGGCTGAAATCACCGAAGGGCTCGGCCAGCGCTGGGAAATCGCGCGCAATACCTATAAGCCCTATGCGGCGGGCATTGTCTTTCACGCGGTGATTGATGCCTGTCTGGCGCTGCGCGAACAGCTTGGCATTTCAGTCGCGCATATTAAAAGCCTCACGGTCGCCGGTGATGCGCTTTTGCTGGCGCGTGGTGATCGCAAAGTGCGCAATGAACGTGATACGCGTGTCAGCATTCATCACTGCGCCGCGATTGCGCTGCTGCTGGGTCGTGCGGATGTGGCAGATTTTGAAATGGCTGCGGTACAGGACCCCGCCCTCGCGGCGCTCCGCGCCAAAGTGGTGGCGGAATGCGATGCCAGCCTGCCGCGCGGCGCTGCGCGTGTGACCGTGACGCTCGCCGATGGCAGCACGCATCAGAACTATGTCGAACATCCACGCGGCAGTGCGCAACGCCCGCTGAGTGATACAGAACTCGCAGCTAAATACCACGCCAATGCAGCGCTTGGCGGAACCACCGCTGATACGGAGGCGCAGCTTGCGGCGCTATGGGCTTTGGACAGCTCGGCCTCCATCGCGCCGTTGATGGAATTGCTCAGAAGCCCGGCGCACAATGCAGCAGGGTAAAACCGGCCGAGGTAATCACCAGGTCAATCTTATCCGGCGTGGTCCAGCCGATATCCTGCTCCCCACTACGCGGGTGCTGGTCATCAAATTCCGGTGGCCCGAAGCGCGCGATCAGCCTTTGGCGTAACACATTGCCCTGCTCTGCAGCGCCACGGCCTGAAACACACGCCAAGCCACCAGTTTTCGTATCAAACCCAAAGGCGATATTCATGCGCAGCCCCTCCACGCTGAAGGTGCCGCGTGCGCGATATTCCACCCGCGCATCCATCATCCGCCGCTCGGCGGCCGGCAGGCTGCGTACCGCGCGGCGTGATGCGGTCACCGCCTGCGCTTCCGTCATGCCCCAGCGGGTATATTCCCAGGCAGCGTCAGCGGGTGCGGCAAACACCAGCAGCATCAGGGCGATCAGGCCATGGCGGGCCGGCTTCATGCGGTATTTCCGGGCAGCCGCCCGACCTCTGACTTTTCTTGCCTGCCTATAGCGCGAAATGCATGATTTGGCGCGCGTTGCAGCGAGCGGTTTGATTATGCGCTTGGCGACGCTCACGGCCAAACAGGCACGCCCTCCAGCCCAGCCGTTTCCGGCAGGCCGCAGATCAGATTCGCATTCTGCACCGCCTGGCCTGCTGCCCCCTTGCCGAGATTATCCACCACGCCCATCGCAATCACCAAGTTTCGCTCTGGGTCCGTTGCGTAGCTGACGAACGAAAGGTTCGACCCGGTCGCCCATTTGGTCTGCGGTGGCTTATCGGTCACGCGCACAAAAGCCCGCCCGTCGTAGAAGCGCCGCGCCGCGTCCAGGCATTGGTCCGTGGTAGCGCGGCCGCGGCAGTAGATGGTCGCGAGTATGCCGCGGGTCATCGGCACCAAGTGCGGCGTAAATACCAGCCCGGCCGAGCTGCTGTCGCTTAGCCGCTCAATCGTTTTGGCCATCTCGGGCATGTGCGTGTGCTTCAGCAGACCATAGGGCACCAAATTCTCGTTGATCTCGGCAAAGCCGAACTTTGTGTCGCCGCCGCCCCGACCAGCACCAGAGATGCCGGTCTTGGCATCAATCACGATGTTGCCCGGTTCGATCAACTTATTGGCCAGCAATGGCGCGAGTGCTGTCAGCGCTGCCGCTGGAAAACACCCGGGATTGGCAATGCGGGTCTGACCCGCAATCTGCGCCGGCCAGACATCAGCCAAGCCATAAGTCCAACCCTCAACGTAGCGATGGTCACCACCGATATCGACGATCTTCACGCTTTTGGGGATACGCGCCAGCGCCTCGGCGGAACTGCCTGTGGGCAGCGAAGCGAATAGTACATCAAGCTTCGGGAGCATCGCCGGGTCCCATTTCTCGATCACCATTTCGGCCAGTTTGGCTGGCACACCGGGGAAGCGATCCCCCAAGCGGCTGCCGGCGCTGCCCTCACCTGCGGCGTAGACCAGTTCGAAAGCCGGGTGGTTTGCGACCAGGCGCATCGCCTCGCCACCACCAAAACCGCTGATCCCGACAATGCCAATACGAATGCTCATGATGGTTTCCTATTGCTGGATTGCTCGTTGCCTGCGGCGTCGAGGCGCTTGCTCATGTATACGGTCGCACCGAACTGCGGGTGCTCTTCCTCGCGATCAATCCGATAGCCGAGCCTGCCGTAGAGTCGGAGATTCTCGGCAAATCGCGCGTTGGTGTAGAGCCGCATCTCGCTCAGGTTGAGAGAGCGGGCGACTTCCTCCGCATGCGCCATCAGCGCGCTGCCATGGCCACAGCCCTGATGGGTGGGTACCGCCGCGACGTTGACGATCAGCAGGTGGTCAGCCTTAGGCGCCATTTCGATCAGCGCCACGGCTTCGCCGTCCACACGCAGTAGATCTACGAGGTGTTCACGCAGTGCCGCATCATAGTCGGCTGTCATCGGCCGCGGCTCACGCCCAAGAATGGGCACCCACTTCGCGTAGGCCGCGCGGGTCAGTTCGCGGACGGCCGCTGCATCAGCGGTGGTGGCGCGCCGCACTGTTTTGTGCCCGGCATCTTTAGATGCTTGTGAAGGATCGGGGTGGGCGGAGTCGCTGTTTCGCACGGTGTTCTCCTGTGATCTGGGCAAAGAAAAACCCCCGAGGCCAGGGGCTGCGGGGGTTCAAAGATGCGGGCTGATGCCGCCTCGGCGGTGGACCGCTACGGGGCGGACCTCACCTTGGGAGGGGCTTGTCTGCACGCAGCCACAGAAGCCGCCGCTGAGAAACAGCGACGGCGTCGGTTAGCGTTGCGGTGGCGGAGCCCGTTCATGAATCAAAGCCTAGTGTTACGGCTGAAGGCCTGTCAACGCGGATGTGACGTCACGCGCCCCATGGGCATTCACGCCCGCCCGTGACAAGCCTTGAATTTCCTAGCCCGTATGACCTTTGCCAGGAGGTCGGGCTTATAGGCGGCTAATTCCGCGTCTGGTCTGGCACCGTTTCGTCTGCCGAGGGGCGGGCCTTCACGAATTCTTCCATGCTCTCACAATGGAGCGCGAGGTGGTGAAGCTTCGGATACTTGTCCGCCAGAAACATATCGGGCACGCGCATCTTCATGTAGCCAACAAGGCAGCCGGCGGTGATATCGGCCTGCGTCATCTTTCCGTCAAAGAACCAAGGCGCGCCGCAGTCATGCTCGAGTTTGTCGAGCGCGGCCGAAATCTGAT
>JADCES010000127.1 GCA_020250005.1 Roseomonas sp. | reverse complement strand
TGGACGCTGGTGGTGGGCGCGCAGCGGCGCATTCGTGAATTGGAAAATCGCTGGGGCTGTTTTTTCGATCGCAATGCCGATGGCACCATTCACCAAAAGGCTTTTGCGGGTCAGACGTTTGATCGGACCGTGCATAAGGGTGATCTGACCGGGATTGAGATTGTCAATCGCCTGGCAGAGCAGGTCTGGGCGCGCGGCATTCAGCGCCTGGAAGAACATCGCGCTGTCGCACTTATTCCAAGCGCGGATGGCGCGCGGCTTTCGGGTGTGCTGCTGATTGATATGCGGAGCGGTGGTTTGGTCTTTGTGCAGGCCAAGGCCGTGATGCTCGGTACCGGTGGCGGGCCCACCATGTATAAGTACCACACACCATCGGGCGATAAATCCTGCGATGGCATGGCAATGGCGCTGCGCGCCGGCTTGCCTTTGCGTGATATGGAAATGGTGCAATTCCACCCGACCGGCGTGCTGGCAGGGCCTGGTACGCGCATGACAGGCACCATCATTGAAGAAGGCTTGCGCGGCGCGGGCGGTTATCTGCTGGGTGGTGATGGCAAGCGCTTCATGGCAAAGTATGACAAGCGCGCCGAACGTGCCACGCGCGATATCGTCAGCCGATCAATGCAGCGCGAAATCCTGGCCGGCAATGTGAATGATGCCGGTGGGCTTTGGATTGAAATGGGGCATCTTGGTCCGGATCGTGTGCGGCGCGAATTCAAGGGCATGGTGGAACGCTGCGCCGATATCGGCTTTGACCTGGCCGGCGGCCGCGTGCCGGTGGTGCCGACCGCGCATTACATGATGGGCGGGGTGGTCTTCCGCCCGGATGGCAGCACTGCCTTGCCGGGGCTTTTCGCCGCTGGTGAGGATACGGGCGGTGTGCATGGCGCCAATCGCTTGGGCGGGAATGGCGTTGCGAATTCCACCGTGTTCGGCGGCATTGCCGGCGATACCATGGCCAGCTGGGTGCCGCGCGAAGGGGCGCTGGTAGCACCCGATGCAACCGCGCTTGATGCCGCCATCGCCGTGCTTGAAGCGCCTTTCGCGCGACCGGCGCGCAATCTTTCGCCGCTGCGTGACGCCTTGCAGGAAATGATGTGGGACAAGGCTGGCATTCTGCGCGACGCCGCAGGGCTTGCTGACGCGACCAGCGCGTTAGATGCTTTGGAGGCTGAGCTTGATGCTTCCGGCGTTGATGGCGCCAATCGCGCCTTCAACCTGACCTGGCATGATTGGCTCAATCTGAAATCGCTGCTGTTGGTCAGCCGCGCGATTGTGGTGGCATCCCAGGCGCGGGAGGAATCACGCGGCGCGCATTGGCGAGAGGATTTTCCGGAAACGCGCGATGACCGGGCAGGGCTTGCTGCAACATCCGTGCGGCTGGATGATGGCCGCGTGGTTTTGGAATGGCAGCCTGTCGCCTTCACGCGCCTGAAGCCAGGCGAAAGCCTGCTCACCCCTGTTGCGGCGGAGTAGCGCAATGACGCCAGCCTTTCCCAGCTTTGCCGAGGCTTTGCGCGTCTGGCTTCGCATCGGTTTGCTGTCCTTTGGCGGACCGGCGGCGCAGATTGCGGTGATGCATCGCGAAGTGGTGGAACAGCGGCATTGGGTATCCGATGCGCGTTTTCTGCATGCGCTGAATTTCTGCATGCTGCTGCCGGGGCCAGAGGCGCAGCAATTGGCCACCTACCTCGGCTGGCTGATGCATGGCGTGCGCGGCGGGCTGGCGGCGGGCTTGCTGTTCATCCTGCCCGGTGCGGCGGTGATGCTGGCACTTTCCATCATCTACGCAACCTTGGGCGATGTGCCGATTGTCGCCGCGCTCTTCTTTGGCTTGAAATGCGCGGTGCTGGTGCTGGTGGTGGAAGCGCTGATCAAGGTGGCGAAACGCGCGCTGAAGGGGCCGGTGCCGGTCGCGCTCGCCATCGCAGCCTTCGCCGCACTCGCGCTGTTCAATGTGCCCTTTCCGCTGGTGGTGCTGGGCGCGCTCGCGATTGGTTTTGCTTTGCCCCAGGCTTTCGGCGGCGCCGGGCATGGCGCGGCAAAGGATGGCCCGCCTGCGCTATTGGATGCCGCCATCGCGGCCGATCCGGAACGCCCGGCGCGCATGGCCGGCGCCGCGCGGCGCGCGGGGCTGATTGCACTCGCGCTCTGGCTTTGGCCCGTGGTGCTGCTGCTGGGATCGGGCGTTTATGGCGATATAGCCTGGTTTTTCTCAAAGCTCGCGGTGGTGACTTTTGGCGGCGCCTATGCGGTGCTGGCCTATGCCGCGCAGGAAGCGGTGGAGCATTACCAATGGCTCTCCGCACCCGAAATGCTGGCGGGGTTGGGCTTGGCGGAAACCACGCCAGGGCCGCTCATTCTCGTGCTGCAATTTGTGGGATTCCTGGCGGGCTACCGTGCCGATGGTGTATTGGGTGGGGTTGCGGGTAGCGCGCTGACGCTTTGGGTCACATTCGCGCCCTGCTTTGCCTGGATTTTTCTGGGTGCGCCCTTTGTTGAAAAGCTGCATGCCGCGCCACGCCTGAAGGGCGCCTTGGGGGCAGTGACGGCGGCGGTGGTTGGTGTGATCGCCAACCTCGCGCTCTGGTTTGGGTTGCGCGTGATTTTCCGCGATGTGCAGGTCAGCAGCTTCGGGCCGATCCGGCTTGATCTGCCGGTTCTGACCAGCCTTGACCCGGCAGCGCTGGCGCTTGCGGTTTTTGCCGCCGTGCTGCTATTCCCGATGAAGCAAGGCTTGGCGCGCAGCCTTGGCTTCACCGCGATTGCGGGATTGGTGCTGAAATTCGCGGGGTTTTGAGGGAACCAATTACCCCGGCGTGAAAGCCTCATGCACCGCGGTCTGGATACCACCGCCAACAATCGGCCCGCCACCCGCGACATAGATCCAATCGCCAATCAGCGCCGCGCCCAGACCATGCCGCGGTGTCGGCATGGGCGCGTGGTGCTGCCAGCTATCAGTGGCGGGATCATAGGATTCCACCGTGCCGATCACGCGATCAGTCGGGCGGTTCTGCGCGTCATAAAGCCGTTCCTC
>JADCES010000126.1 GCA_020250005.1 Roseomonas sp. | reverse complement strand
TTGCGCGCATAAAGCGCGGAAGCGGCGGCGGGGATGCGCCCGGGCCAATTGGTGAAGCCCAGAATCTTCACGCCATTTTCGGTGACGAAAAGCTCACCAGGCTTGGTCAGCGCGCAATTCCCGCCAGCATCGGACGCGATATCCACAATCACCGACCCCGGCTTCATGGCAGCGACCATTTCCGCCGTCACCAGAATGGGCGCGCGGCGGCCTTGCACCAAGGCGGTGCAGATCACGACATCCTGTTTGGCGATATGCGCTGCCACCACTTCCGCCTGCTTGGCGTAGAAGGCAGCCGAAAGCTGCTTGGCATAGCCGCCCGCGGTTTGCGCGGCCTTGCTTTCTTCATCCTCGTAACCGACGAAGCTGGCGCCAAGCGATTTGATTTCTTCCTTGGCGGCGGGGCGCACATCGGTCGCGGAGACACGGCCACCCAGGCGCCGCGCGGTCGCAATCGCCTGCAAGCCCGCAACCCCGGCACCCATAATGAAGGCATTGGCCGCAGGCACGGTGCCGGCGGCGGTCATCATCATGGGAAAGCCCTTGTCGTAGGAAGTCGCACCTTCAATGACGGCGCGATAACCGGCCAGATTGGCCTGGGAAGACAGCACATCCATGGATTGCGCGCGGGTGATGCGCGGCAGCAATTCCATCGCGCAGGCGTCAATGCCGCCAGCCGCATAGCGCCCAGCGGCATCGGCATCGGCGGCGAGCGTTGCGATCAGGAGTGCCCCGCGCGGGATCAGCGAAAGCTCGTCCACCGCGCCTTCGCCGGCAGCCAGCGGCGCGCGCACCTTCAGCACAATATTGGCCCCGGCCAGCGCCCCGGCGGCATCGGCAGCCAGGCTGGCGCCCGCATCGCTGAACGCCGCATCGGTAATGCCTGAGGCCAAGCCCGCGCCGGCCTCAACGGTCAGCGTGCAGCCCATGCCAATCAGCTTCTTCACGGTCTCCGGCGTCGCGGCAACCCGCGTATCGCCGGCCCGGCGTTCTTTCAGAACGGCCACTTTCATAAGGGATACCCCCAAAGGACTAGATTGTGCGCCGCACTACAGGCGCGGGGCCCGGGTGTCCACCCAGGCCGGCCCTTCCAAAAGGGGGTGCCGCGCCAAATTGCAACCCCAAGGCGCGGCTTTTTGGGCCGGTTGTGCCTTGCGTATGGGCATTTCCCGGGCGCAGAGTTTGCCCGACTGAAGATCACCGCAGCAGGAGGAAAGCCAATGTCCATGAAACGCCGCCATTTGGCGCTGGCCGGGGCCGCTGCCCTGGCTGCCGCCAATCTTAACCCCTCAACCGCCCAGGCCCAGGGCAGCGATGCCGCCGCCGTTGCCGCCGCGGTTGATGCGCTCACCAAGGCCATGCTGGCCGGGGACCGTGCCGGGCTGATGGCCGTGACGCATGAAAGATTAAGCTACGGCCATTCCGCCGGCCGGATCGAAAACCGCCAGCAATTCATTGACCCGCTGGTGAACAAGACCTCGGTCTTCCGGTCCATCACCGTTTCCGATCAGACGATTGATGTGGTCGGCGATGACGCCATTGTGCGCCATGTGCTGCGCGGTGAATCCGAAAGTGGCGGGCGGGTGAACCCGGTCAATATCGGCATATTGCAGGTGTGGAAGAAGCAGCCCGATGGCTGGAAGCTGCTCGCGCGGCAGGCCTTCACGCGGCCAAGCTGAAGCTGGGCTGGGGCGCCCCCAGACCTGGGGGCGCCTTTGAAGCTCATTCAGCCAGGCGTTGTCGTCGGCACGCCCGCCTCAGCAATCGCCGCCTTCTGGCGTTCGGCGATTTTCGCCACATCGAAATCGGCGATCAGTTCCTGAAACAGCTGGTGCCAATTGAGCTTGGCATTGAGCCGCAGGAATACCGCGCCAAGCCCAATCGCGGCACGGTCCATGAGCGGGAATTCGCGCGGAATGCGCACGCCCCCGGTGCGCTTGAGCCCGGCATGCACCTGTTCGGCGACCTTGCGGCCATATTGCAGATCGTCGCTTTCCTGAATGGGCCGCACACGATCTTCCAGCAGCGGTTCATAAAGGAAGCGCGCCCACATATTCAGCACTTCCATCGTCTCGCGCTTCAAATCCTTGAAGCCCCAGATGCGATAGGCTTCTGCCGCCTTGTCAAAATCCCCATCGCGCACAGCTTCATAGAGCATGATCACGCCGCCCACGAAGCGCGGTTCAAAAATCCGCACCACGCCGAAATCAAGCAGATTGATGCCAAAGCCGTCATTATCCGGCGCATCGGCATGCACCTGGTAATTGCCAAGATGCGGATCGCCATGGATCACCGCATAGCGATAGAAGGGCACATACCAGGCACGGAACAGGGCGCGGGCATAGGCAGCGCGTTCTTCTTCCGGCGGGTCCTCATCAATCCGTCCCTGAATGGCCCGGCCATCCAGCCAGGACATCGTCAGCAAGCGCTTGGTGCAATAGGCTTCAACCGGCACGGGCACACGCACACTGGGCACATCGCGCAGCATGATGCCGTAAAGCCGCTGCTGCGATGCCTCTCGCAGGTAATCCAATTCCTCCCGCAGGCGTTCGGAAAGCTCCAGATAGGCTTCCTCATTCTCAAGCGCGCTGTCCATGCGGCGATAGAGGCTCATGGCGATCTTCAATTGGCGAAGATCGGCTTCCACCACGCTTGCCATATCCGGGTATTGCAGCTTGCAGGCCACGCGCTGGCCATCGGGCAGCACGGCGCGATGCACCTGGCCGAGGGAGGCCGCAGCCGCAGCCTCACGTTCAAAGGATTTGAATTTGCTTTCCCAGTTCGGTCCCAATTCGCTCATCATGCGCCGGCGCACAAAGGGCCAACCCATGGGCGGCGCATTGGCCTGAAGGGTCGCCAACTCCTTGGCGATTTCAGGCGGCAGCGCATCCGGCACGGTGGAGAGGAATTGCGCGATCTTCATCATGGGTCCCTTGAGGGAACCCAGCACCGCCTTCAAATCCTCGGCGTGCTTTTCATCGGATTTCAGGCCAAACAGCTTATGGCCGGCAACGCGCGCCGCCATGCCCGTGACGGCGCCGGAAGTGCGCACCATGCGGCGCACCTCGCCAAAAATCGAATGGGCTTCCCGATCTTCAGCCATCCGCGCGCTCAATCTCATCAATGAAGCCCGCAATCACATCAAGCCCGCGCGTCCAGAAGGCCGGGTCTGCGGCATTCAGCCCAAAGGGTGCGAGCAATTCCTTATGCCTCAAGGTGCCACCGGCGCGCAGCATCTCGATATATTTCGCCTCAAAATCCGCAACACCGCCATCGCGGTAAACGCCATACAGCGCATTCACCAGACAATCGCCAAAGGCATAGGCATAGACATAAAAAGGCGTGTGGATGAAATGCGGGATATAGGACCAATAAACGTTGTAATCCGGCGTAAATTCAAAGGCCGGACCCAGGCTTTCGGTCTGCACCTGCATCCAAAGCGCGCCGATCTGTTCTGACGAAAGCTCACCCTTCGCGCGCGCATCATGCAGCAGGGTTTCGAACCGATAGAAGGCGATCTGGCGCACCACCGTGTTCAGCATATCCTCGACCTTGGCGGCGAGAAGGCCGCGACGCTTTCGCGGATCGGCTTCCGCATCCAATACCGCGCGGAAGGTCATCATCTCCCCGAAAACCGAGGCGGTTTCAGCCAAGGTCAGCGGGGTTGAGGACATCAGATAGCCCTGTTCACCCGCCAATACCTGATGCACGCCATGGCCCAATTCATGCGCCAGCGTCATCACATCCCGCGCCTTGCCGTGGTAATTCACCAGCAGATAGGGATGCGCCGAAGGCACGGTGGGGTGCGCGAAAGCACCCGATGCCTTGCCGGGGCGGAGTGCCGCATCAATCCAAGGCTTGTCGAAGAATTGCTGGCCAATTTCAGCCAAACGCGGGCTGAAGGCGCCATAGGAATCCAGCACTTGGGACACGGCCTTGGGCCAGGGGATCAGGCTGTCATCCTGATCCGGCAGCGGCGCATTGCGGTCCCAATGCTGCAATTTCGGCAGGCCAAGCCATTTCGCCTTCATGGCGTAATAGCGATGCGAAAGCCGCGGGAAGCTGGCGGTGACGGCGGAAACCAAAGCCTCCACCACCTCATCTTCCACCATATTGGCGCGGTTGCGCGCGGAGCCGGGGCGCGGATAGCGCCGCCACTTGTCAATGATTTCCTTGTCTTTCGCGAGCGTATTCGTGATCAGCGTAAACAGCCGGCCCTTTTCCGCGAAGGCGGCCGATACCCCCTTGGCAGCGGCTTCGCGCACCGCGCGATCACCATCGGAAAGCTTGTTCAGCGCGTCTGAGACCGTCAGGCTTTCCGCGCCACTCGGCAGAGGGACGCTCACCTTCATGGTGGCGATGGTTTCATCAAACAGGCGGTTCCAGGCGGATCGGCCCGTCACTTCCTTCTCATGCAGCAGCTTTTCCACCTCATCGGAAAGCTGATGCGGGCGGAAAACGCGAAGGTCGCGCAGCCAGGGGCGGAAGCGGGCCAGCGCGGCGGAATCGGCGCATTTGCGATCCAGCACCGCATCTTCCAGCCGGTTCAATTCCAGCGTGAAGAAGATCAAATGGCTGCTGATCGTGGTCGCGCGTTCCTGCATGGTTTGATAGAAACGCCCATTGGCCGGGTCTTCCGCATCGCCGCTGAAGACCAGCTGGGCATAGGACATGGCGCGGCCGAGCACTTCCTCAATCGCCTCGTATTCGGCAATCGCGGCCGCCAGGTCATTGCCCGAAATGGCGGTAAGCTTGCCGGAAAGCCGCGCGGAAAAGGCCCGCGCCTTGGCCTCGGCGCCATCCAGGTCGCGCGTGAGCGCCGGGTCATCCGGCGCCTTATACAGGTCCGATAGGTCCCAGACGGGAAGGTTGGCAGCGGCGGCGCCGCCATCAAGCGGCGCGCGGAGCGGGGCGGGAGAGATGATTCGGTTCACCCCCCTCATATAGAGCGAAGCAGCGCATGGCCAAGCGGCAAGCCGCGCCCTACATGAGGCGCCGAGGCGTAAAACGGGGGGGAAGGGAATGCCCTATACGGAACAAGGATGGCCCAATCTGCCGGCCATGATGCTGGGCAGGGCGCGGGAATGGCCGGATAAGCCGCTATTTCGCTTCTGGCGCGATGGCGCGTGGCAAAGCCTGCATTGGGCGGAATTTGCGCGCCAGGTTGCAGCGCTCGCGGCATTTTTGCGCGCGCAGGGGGTTGCGCCCGGGGACCGCGTGCTCCTGGTTTCGGAAAACCGCCCCGAATTCCCCATAGCCGATACGGCGATCATGGCGATCGGCGCCATCACCGTGCCGACCTATGTCACCAATTTGCCGAGCGATCACGCCCATATCCTGCGCGATTCCGGGGCGCGCTTTGCCATTGTCTCGACCACCGCGCTGGCTGGGCGCGTGTTGGAAGGCGCTGCCCTGGCGCATGGGCTTGATGGCTTGCTCTGTTGCGAGGCCCCGCCCCAAGCGCCGGGGCTGGCCGGCCATTTCTGGGGTGATGCGCTGGCCACCCCCGCCGATCCCTTGGCGCTAGAAGCCGAGACGCATCAGATCGCCTCAGAAGCCCTGGCCTGCCTGATCTATACTTCCGGCACCGGTGGCGCGCCCAAGGGGGTGATGCTGCCGCATCGCGCCTTGCTCGCCAATCGGCATGGCGTGCTGCCGCTGGCGGAAAGGCTGGAATTGGATGGGAAGCCGTATCTGTCCTTCCTGCCGCTGTCGCATAGCTATGAACACACCGTGGGCGGTTTCCTTCTGCCATCTTATGGCATGGAGGTGGTTTATTCGCGCGGCGCGGATCGGCTGGTGCAGGAAATGGCCGAAATCCGCCCTGCCATCATGACCGCGGTGCCGCGGCTGTTCGAAGTGCTGCGCGCCCGGCTGCTGGCGGCGCTGGAAAAGGAAAAGCCCATCAAGCGCAAGCTGTTTGATCGCGCCTTGCTGCGTGGCCAGCAGCGCATGGCGGGTGCCTCGCTTGGCGTGATCGGCGGCATTGAGGACGCGCTTCTGGAAAAGCTGGTGCGAGAAAAGGTGCGCGCGCGTTTCGGTGGTGCGCTGCGGGCGCTGGTTTCCGGCGGCGCGCGGCTTGATCCTGACCTGGCGGCGTTTTTCATCGCGCTCGGCCTGCCGGTGCTGCAAGGCTATGGGCAGACCGAAGCCGGGCCGGTGGTGAGTGTGAACCTGCCCTGGGCCAATCGGCATGACAGTGTTGGCATGCCGCTGGAAGGCGTTGAATGCCGCATCGCCGCCGATGGCGAAATCCTGATCAAGGGTGATCTGGTCATGACCGGCTATTGGGGCAATGCGGAAGCCACCGCCGCCACCCTGAAGCCCGAAGGGGATGACCCGCGCCCCTGGCTGCATACCGGCGATATCGGCGCGCTGCGCGATGGGTTCCTGTATATCACCGACCGCAAGCGCGATTTCATCAAGCTGCTGGGCGGCGACATGATCAGCCCGGCCAAGATCGAAGGCCAATTGATGGCGGAGCCCGAAATCCAGCAGGCGCTTGTCGCCGGTGAGGGCAAGCCCGGCCTTGTCGCGCTGATTGTCCCAGCCGAGGGCCAGGAAGCGGGCGTTGCGGCTGCCGTTGCGCGCGTGAATGCCAGGCTTGCCGTGATTGAACGCATGCGCCGCCATGCGGTGACGGCACCCTTCACCATTGAGAATGGCCTGCTCACGCCAACCATGAAGCTGAAGCGCCGCGCCGCCTTGCAGGAACGTGCGGCGGAGATCGAAAAGCTTTGGGGCTAGCGCGCCTTATCGTGGCGCCCAGCGCAAACCGGCGCGGATGTCATCGCTATCCTCACCCGCCGCCGGCACGCCACGTGCCGGTTGCGGGCGCACACCTTCAAAGCTGATCGGCAGACCAATGGCGCGCACCGGCAGCCCTGGCACGGGGGCGACGATGCCAAGCGCTTCCACCTGCCGATCCACCGCGATTTCGCGCATGGTATTGATCGGGCCTGAGGGAATGCCGGCGGCTTCCAATAGCGGCAGCCATTCTTCCGCCGGGCGCACGCGAAAGGCCGGTTCCATCACCGCCATGAGCGCCGGCTTATTGGCCACGCGCAGCCGATTGCTGGCAAAGCGTTCATCGCTGCCAAGCGCGGAAAGCCCCATGGCGTCGCATAATTTGCGAAACAGCCTGTCATTGGCCGCCGCCACCATCACCGGCGCGGTTGCTGTTTCAAAAGATTGGAACACCACCGTATTCGGATTGCCCGAAAGATTGCGCGGCGGCGGGCGGCCTGAAACCGTGAAGCCCGCGAAATGCGGCCCCATCCAGCCAAGTGCGGTTTCCAGCAGAGATGTATCCACAACGCCGCCCTTGCCGGTACTGTGACGCCGTTCAAGCGCGGCCAGAATGCCAATCACCGCCCACATGCCGGTGCCGAGATCGAGGATCTGCACGCCACTCCGCGTGGGTGGCCCGCCTTCCGCGCCATTCATCATCATCAGGCCCGAATAGCCCTGCAAGATCGGCTCATAGCCCGGGTGCAAGGCCTTCGGCCCCACCGCGCCAAAGGCGCCGAGTGACGCATAAATCAGCCGCGGAAAACGCGCGGTGAGCGCCGCACCGCCCAGCCCCAAATCTTCCAAGGCGCCGGGGCGCATGTTTTGCACCACCACATCCGCCTCACCCACCAATTCCATCAGCAATGCGCGATCAGCATCATTACGCAGATCAAGGCTGAGCGATCTTTTGCCGCGATTGACAGCGATGAAGGTGGTGGCCGTGCCTTCATGCATTGGTGGCCCCCAGCCGCGCGCATCATCGCCACCTTCGGGCCGTTCAAGCTTGATCACCTCGGCCCCCAGCATGGCGAGGATCTGGCCCGCAAAAGGCCCCGCGAGATTCTGCGCGATTTCGACAACCCGGATACCGGCCAAAGGTGACATGCGAAAACCCTTTTCAAGTGGGCAAAGGGTAGGGCTTGGCAGGGCAGGCGGGCAAGCTGGCCTCTGGACCAAGTGGCGCTGCCGGTGAAAGCTGGCGTCATGAACCCGACCCCGCCCGATATCCTCGCCACCTTGTGGCACCAGGCTGCGCTTGATCCCGCTGCGCTGGCGCAGATCAGCCTGACTGGCGCGGAACCCATCCAGCCTTCCAGCTTTCGCGTGGATGCGGCAGCGCAAAGCAGCATCGCGGCGTCAGGCTTGGTGGCGGCACTGATCCATCAGCGGCGTGGCGGCGCTGCGCAGCGTGTTGCGGTGGATATGCGCGACGCCGCGATTGAGTTTCGCTCGGAACATTGGCTCAGCATCGCGGGCCGACCCGCCGGCGCGCGTTGGGATGCGATTGCGGGGCTATGTCTGTGCGGCGATGGGCGCTGGGTGCGGCTGCACACCAACTTCCCGCATCATCGCGATGGTGTGCTGCGTTTGCTTGGAAACATCGCGCATGACCGCGCCGCAGTCGCCAAGGCGCTGGCGAATTGGAGCGCGGCGGAATTCGAAGCAGCAGCAGCGGAAGCAGGGCTGGTGGTGACGATGACGCGGAGCCTGGCCGAATGGGACGCCTCACCCCAGGGACAAGCTTCGGCCAGCCCGCCGCCTGTGCTGATCGAGAAAATCGCCGATGCGCCACCTATCCCTTTGCCGCCTGCTGCGGCGCGTCCGCTAAGAGGCGTGCGTGTGCTTGACCTGACACGGGTGATTGCCGGGCCTGTCGCTGGGCGCACTTTGGCCGCACATGGCGCTGATGTTTTGCACATCAGCGGCGCGCATTTGCCGAGCTTTCATGAATTGGTGATGGATACCGGGCGCGGCAAAAGAACCGCCGCGCTTGATTTGCGCGCGCCGAATGATTGCGCGCGTCTGCGTGATCTGGCCGCACATGCCGATATTTTCCTGCAAGGCTATCGGCCGGGTGCCATTGCCGCGCATGGCTTTGCGCCGGAAGCCCTCGCCGCGCTCAATCCTGGCATCATCTGCGTCTCGCTTTCCGCCTATGGCCATCTTGGTCCCTGGGCGGCGCGGCGCGGATTTGATTCACTCGTGCAAAACGCCAATGGGATGAATGACGCCGAGGCACTTGCGGCCGAGGAAGCCAAGCCGCGCCCCTTGCCGTGCCAGGCCTTGGATCACGCTTCGGGCTATCTGCTCGCCTTTGGTGCCATGGCCGCACTGCTGCGGCGTGCGGAAGAAGGCGGTTCCTGGCTGGTGCGTGTCTCGCTTGCCGGCACGGGCGAATGGATCAAGCGCCTGGGCCGGCTGGACGCAGGCTTGTCCGCGCCGGGCCTCGCGCCCGCTGACATTGACGCTGCCTTGGAAGAAAGCGGCAGCGGCTTTGGCCGGATGTGCGCCACACGCCATGCCGCGCGGCTTTCCGCCACACCGCCGCGCTGGGATTTGCCGGCCATGCCGCTTGGCAGCCATGCGCCGATATGGCGCTAGTCGTCACTTCAGGCAGCGCAAAAACAGCGTTGAAGGATGCGCGACCTCTCCCACCGCATCGGCGGCGCGCGGCGCGTTATTGGCCGGCCCTTGCGTCACAGCGACATTCTGCTCGCGCAAAAACGCCACGGCCTCCGTATGCTTCACCGCGAAATTCACGTTTTGCGGAATATCGCCCGTCTGCCGCGCCACCTGGCCGGCATTGAGCTTGGAAACCACAACCCCAATCACCTGCCCACGCATATCCAAAAGCGGCCCACCGGAATTGCCCGACTGCACCGGCGCGCTGATCTGAATATGGCGCGGGTTATCGGCAAGGCCAGACAGCGCGGAGACCTCTCCGGTCGTCAGCGTCGGGCCTGAAGACAGCAAGCCCGCCAAGGGAAAGCCATAAGTGACCACACCTTCACCGCGGCGATAGGCGTCCGCACTGCGGAAGGGCAGGCTGGGACCGGCATCTGCCTCGGTGCTGAGCAGGGCCAGATCACGCGTCGCATCGCTCGCCAAGACGCGCGTCGGCACTTCCCGCCCATCGGGCAGGCGCGCCGCAACCTCGGCGCAGCCTTGAATCACATGATGATTGGTCATGATCCGTCGCGCCGCCACCACAAAGCCCGTGCCGGAAGAAACCGCGCGGCGTGCGGCACGCTCCCCAGGGGCAAGCGGCAGAGGCTTTTCTCGCGGCAGCTCGGCCTCCGCACCCTGGCGGGGCAAAGGCGGGGGCTTTTCCGTCGGCAGCGCAACGCGCGGCATTTGGCCGGGCGCCCCGGGCAGCGGTTGCGCCCAGGCCGCCGCGCCCAAACCGAGCCCGACCAAAGCCATCAGACCTATGCGCTGCACCATCCTGTTATTGTGCCGCGCCGCCGCGCGGGAGGTCAATGCAAAAGCGCTGCCTCACCCGCGCCGGATATTGTAGAACAGCGCCACACCTTGCAGCATCCCGGTCAGGTCAGCCCGCATCGCGGTGGGCGAGAAGAATTGCCCGAGCGGAATATAGGGCACCTGGTCAAAGCTCACGCGCTGCATTTGCCGGCCAATGGCCGCGCGCGCCGCATCATCCGGCGCGGCGAACCAGGCATTACGCAGCGTTTCCAGTTCCGGAATATTGGGCCAGCCAAAAATGGCACTCCGCCCATGGCCGCGGATCAGGTTATTCGCCGCCGGGTTCACCTGGGCACTGCCCGCCGTCCAGCTCACCATGAAATTCCAGCCGCCCTGGTCCACCGGGTTCTGGTTCAGGATGCGCGTGGTCACCGTGCCCCAATCGGTCGCGACATAATCCAGATTGATGCCGATGCGGCGGAGATAATCCCCCGCCACCTCACTCATGGCGTTGATGACGGGGAAATCCGTCGCCGCCAACAGATTGATCCTCTCCCCCCGATAGCCCGCTTCCTGAAGCGCGCGGCGCGTATCGGCAATGCTGGTCGGGTTGCGGAAGGCATCCATCCCCTCATCGCTTGCCATGATGGAACTTGGCACGAAGAAACCATAGGGCACGCGCCAGAGCGATTCATCCGTGCTGCCGGCGGCGGTCATGAAATCACGCTGCACAATGCCGCGCAGAATGGCGCGCCGGATTGCCGGATTATCAAGCGGCGGATTGAGGTGATTGGGCCGGAGGAAACCGATTGATCCATTCGGGTCCAGGATTTCGACCTTGAGCCCACGCGCGCGGCGAAGCTGCGGCACCAGATCAATCGCCGGCAATTCCCACCAATCAACCTCACCGCGCTGCAGGGCTGCGGAAGCGGTGGCGCCATCCGGAATGGTCAGCCATTCCACGCGATCGAAATGCACCACCTTGCCGCCAGCCATATAGGAAGCCGGTTCCTGGCGCGGCACGTAATTCTCATTCTTCGCATAAACATTACGGCTGCCTGGCAGGCGTTCACTCGCCACAAAGCGGAAGGGGCCGGACCCGATCATCTCCGGCACGGATTGTGAGGATGGCAGGGCTGCGTGGCGTTCGGGCATCATCACGCAAAGATGCGTACCTACCTTGGCGAGCGCATCCGCCAAAAGCGGGAAGGGCTGCTTCAGGCGGATCAAAATGGTGCGATCATCAGCAGCGCCGCATTCATCCGTCACTGCCCAAAGCGCCTGGCCAAAGGCATCACGCGTTGCCCAGCGGCGGATGGAAGCGGCGCAATCCTGCGCGCGCACAGCTTCGCCATCATGAAAGCGCAAGCCGTCACGCAGGCGGATGCGCCATTCGCGCCCATCATTGCTGATGGTATGCCCTTCGGCCATTTGCGGGCGTGCGCGCAGCTCCGCATCCCAACCGTAAAGCGTGTCATAGACCATCATCGCATGGTTGCGGCTGACGAAAGCGACCGAGTGGATCGGGTCCAGCAGGGTCAGATCGGCCTGGGGCACAAAGCGCAAGACGCGCCGCCCCGGCTGGCCTTGCGCTGCACCAAGGCGCGGAGCGGCCAAAGCCGCTGCCGAGGCCGCCAAAAGATTTCGACGGAGCATGTCTTCTGTCCCTCCCCAGGGTTTGGAAAAGGCTATGGCGCGCTGCCCTTCAGCGTCAAGGCAGATTGCCATTGCCCACCACGCCGCCCCGTTGCAGTCTTCACCCACAAGCAAATGGCCAGAAGCGCGGAGGCAAAAGCATGAACCCGGATGATATCGGCTTTCTTGGTGTGCGTGACCTGACAGCGCTCTATCGCAGCCGCAAGCTTTCCCCGGTTGAGGTTGTGCAGGCCATCCTGGCGCGCATTGAACGCATCGAACCGCGCGTGAATGCCATGATGCGGCTGACACCTGACATAGCGCTGGCTGCCGCGCGGCGTTCCGAAACCGTCTTCATGCAGCGCGAAAAGCCACGCCTGCTGGAAGGGATCCCCTTCACCATCAAGGATCTGCAGCATACCAAGGGCGTGCAGACGGATTTCGCCAGCGCCGTCACGCAAGGCACCATTCCGGATGTGGATGCGCCCTGCGTCAGCCGGCTTTATGCTGCCGGCGGCATGATGCTGGGCAAGACAACTTCCGCCGCCGAATGGGGCTGGAAAGGTGTCAGTGAGGCACCGATTTCCGGCATCACGCACAACCCCTGGGGCCATGGTCTGAAGGCCGGCGCTTCATCTTCCGGTGCTGGCGTTGGCGCGGCCTGCGGTTATGGCCCCTTGCATCAGGGCGGTGATGGCGCGGGGTCCATCCGCATGCCGGCGCATTTTTCCGGCGTTTATGGCTTCAAGCCAACCCATGGGCGGGTGGCAAGCTGGCCTATGTCCAACAATGAACTCGCCACCCATATCGGTCCGCTGACGCGGAGCGTCGAAGATGCCGCGCTGATGACGGAAGCCATGGCCGGCCCGCACCCATGGGATTACACATCACTGGAAGCGCCGCCGCAGCATTATGCGGGTCAATTGAAGGCAGCCTCCATGCGCGGAAAGCGCATTGCCTATTCGCCCGATCTTGGCCATGCGCGTGTTGATCCGGAAGTGGCCGAAGCCGTTGCCCGCGCCATTCGCGCCTTTGAAGAAATGGGGGCGATCATCGAAGAAGTCTCTCCCGCCTGGGGGAAGCTGGGGCCAGAGCTGATCCGCTTCTTCTGGCCTGCGGTTTTTGCCGGGCGCAGCGAACATCTGGCGCAATACGCGAACCGGATGGATCCCGGCTTTGTCGCCATGCTGCGTCAAAACGCCCAGGTCACCACAGCGCAATATATGCAAATGCGCACGCGGCGCTTTGATTACGTGCAGCAGATCCATGATTTCATGGAAGGCTATGATTTCCTGCTGACGCCCGCCGTCAGCGTCGCCGCCTTCCCAGCCAATCGGCTGCAACCCGCACATTGGCCGCAGCATGATTGGGATTGGTTGATGTGGGCGGAATTCTCCTACCCCTTCAACTGGTCGGGCAGCCCGGCGGCGAGCCTGCCCTGTGGCTTCACCCCGGCGGGGCTGCCGGTTGGGCTGCAAATCGTGGGGCGGCGCTTTGATGATTTGGGCGTGCTGCAAGCAAGTGCGGCTTTTGAAGAAGCCCGCCCCTGGGCGCATCTGCGGCCACCACTTGCGCAATAGAAGCGCGGCACGCATCGGGTGTTTTCATCGACCGCCATCATGGTCTAGCCTTGCACCAACAATGTTTGAGGAACCAGCGCCATGACCAGCATCCCCGCTTCCGCCGAAGAACAGGAATTGCTCGCGCTTGCGAAGCGCGTGCTGCCCGGCGGGCATTTCGGCAATTTCCCGGCCGAGATCATCCTGCGGGAAGGGCGCGGCGCCCATGTCTGGGATGTTTCGGGGCGCGAATATATTGATTACCTGCTCGGCAGCGGCCCCATGTATATCGGCCACAACCACCCGAAAGTGCTGGAAGCCGTGCTGGCGCAGGTGCCGAAAGGGACCACCTTCTTCACCAATAATGAACACGGCATTCGCCTGGCCGCCGCCATTGTGGACGCCATGCCCTGCGTGGAGCAGGTGCGCTTTGTATCATCCGGGTCTGAGGCTGATCTTTACGCCATGCGCCTGACGCGCGCCTATCGCAAGCGCCCGAAGATCGTGAAATTCGAAGGCGGCTATCACGGCATGAGCGATTGGGGGCTGATGAGCCTTGCGCCCAAGAAGCTCGCGAATTTCCCGGAAGCCGTGCCGGATACGCCCGGCATTCCAGACAGTGTGCGCGCCGAGGTCCTGGTCGCCCCCTTCAATGACACCGAAGCGGCGGTGCGGCTGATTGAAGCGCGCCATGATGAAATCGGCGGCGTGATCCTGGAGCCCTTCCAGCGCCTGATCCCGCCCAAGCCCGGCTTCCTGCAAGCGGTCCGCGAGGTGACGGCGCGGCTTGGCATTCCGCTGATTTTTGATGAGGTCGTGACCGGCTTTCGCTTCGCCTATGGCGGCGCGCAGGAATACTACGGCGTGACGCCCGATATCTGCACCATGGGCAAGATCATTGGCGGCGGCTTTCCCTTGGCGGCCCTTGGTGGGCGCGCCGATATCATGGCGCAATTCGACAAGGCCCAGGTGGGGGAAGACCGCTTCCTCACGCAAATTGGCACGCTTTCGGGCAACCCGGTCGCCTCGGTCGCGGGGCTTGCCACTATGGAAGTGCTGCGCGAACCGGGCACCTATGAGCAGATTTTCGCGACCGGCCGCAGCCTGATGGAAGGCCTGACCAGCCTGATCCATGAAGCCGGCATCCCTGCGCAGGTGGTGGGTGAGCCGCCCTTGTTCGATGTGGTCTATGCCACTGGTGATATTAGGGATTATCGCAGCGTGATCCGCCAGGACGCAGCGATGCAAAAGCATGTGAATGGCACGCTGCGCGGGCGCGGCATCCTGAAAGGCGAGAGCAAATTCTACATGTCGCTCGCGCATAGCGCCGCTGATGTGGCGCAGACCCTGGATGCCTTCCGCGCAGCGATGAAATCCCTGCCGGCCAAGGCGGCCTAAGGGCGGAACTGCCAAATTTTTAGGCACCACTTGTTTTTGACACTTTTGTGATCCAGTTAGCGCGCCATAGGGAGCCTCAATCAGCCGGGGATGTCCCTTCCAAACCAGGAGGCTACGCTCAACATGGATCGTCGTTCCCTATTGCTTGGCGCCAGCGGCCTTGCCGCCGGGCTCGCCGCCCCCGCCATTGTCCGGGCGCAGGGCGCCTATCCGTCCCGCCCGGTGCGGCTCGTGATCCCCTGGCCGCCCGGCCAGGCGACGGACCTGATGGCGCGCGTGACCGCGACCAAAATCGCCGAGACCTGGGGCCAGCCGATTGTGCCGGAAAATCGCGCCGGCGCTGCGGGCATGATTGGGACCGATCTGGTCGCCAAGGCCGCACCTGATGGTTATACCGTGCTTGCGGCATCCACCGGACCCTTCACCACGGCGCCGCTCGTGCAGCGCACGCCTTACGATGTTAACAGGGATTTCGCCCCGGTCGCCCAGATTGGCATTTCGCCTTACGTGCTGATTGTACGGAAGGACTTCCCGGCGCAGACCGCCGCGGAATTCGTCGCCCGTGTCCGTGCGGAGCCCGGCAAATACAGCTATGCCACTTCCGGCATTGGGGCGGCGGCGCATTTGATCACGCTGATGTTCCTGTCCAAGGCCAAGCTGGATGCCTTGCATGTGCCCTTCCAGGGCAGCGGCCCAGGCCTGACCGCCGTGACCGCTGGTCAGGTGGATTTCGCCATTGAAACCTTGGTCGCGACCTCGGCTCTGTTCCGACAGGGTGCGGTGCGCGCCCTTGGCGTTACGCTGAAGGATGGCACGGAATTGCAGCCGGATCTCATGCCGCTTGCGCGCCTGCCGGGTGTTGAAGGTTATGATGCCGGCGCCTTCGGCGGCTATATGGTACCAGCCGCGACCCCGCGCCCGATTGTGGAGCGCCTTGCGGCCGAGACGCAAAAGGCGCTTGCGACTGAGGAAGTGCGCTCTCGCCTCGCGCAGATCGGCTTCCAGCCGCAATTCCGCAATACGGCCGATTTCACCACCTTCCTGGCCCGCCATCGCGATGAATTCCGTGAGGTCATTCAGGCCAATAACATCCGGGTGGATGGCTGAACCGGCCTCTCCCTTTTTGTATCGGGGCGGCTTTCGGGCCGCCCTTTTTTGTTGGCGGGCGGCTCACTGCAATGGCGCCGCAGGCGGAAATCTGAGAAAACAGGCGCCGATGAGAGGGACCCCATGACCGAAGATACCCGCCTTGATCCGCCGAGCCTCGAAATCGCGGGCAATCGTGCGACCATCCGCCTGCATCGTTCCCGCCACCGCAATCGCGTGGAGCCTGGCGATATCATCCGCATCATGGAGCATCTGGATCAGGTGGATGCCAACCCGTCACTCCGCGTGCTGGTGCTGGCCGCGAGCGGGCCGGCCTTCAGCGCGGGCTTTCATTTGGGTGGCTTTGCCGAGGATAAGGAAGCCGCCGCCCGCGCGCCGAGTTTTGAGGCCATGGTTGATCGGATTGAAGCTGTCCGCGTGCCAACCATTTGCCGGCTGCAAGGCGGCGTCTATGGCGGTTCCACGGATTTGGCGCTCACGGCTGATTTCCGCATTGGTGTGACGGGGATGGAAATGTTCATGCCGGCCGCGCGGCTTGGCGTGCATTACTACCCGACGGGGCTATCGCGCTATGTCTCCCGCCTTGGGCTCAATACCGCGAAGCGCCTGTTCCTGACCGCGGAAAAGCTGGGGGCGGAGGAATTGCTCCGCATCGGTTATCTCACGCATTTGGTGCAGCCATCCGAACTGGATGCGGCGGTGGATCAGCTTGCGACCACACTCGCCAATGGCGCACCGCTTGCCATTCAGGGCATGAAGCAGGCGCTGAATGAAATCGGCCATGGCCGGCTGGATGCCGAGGCCTGTGCCGAACGCGCACGGCTTTGCAAGGAAAGTGAGGATATCCAGGAAGGCCTTGCCGCCTTCCGCGAAAAAAGAGCGCCCGTCTTTCACGGGCGCTGAGCGAAGCGGGCCGGAGCATTTTCAAGCCAAGTGGAATCACTTGGCGACTCGGAAAATGCGACCAAACAAAAATGGCGCTGCCAGATCAGGCAGCGCCCTTTTTGATTCAGGCTTCCCCGTAATGAATGCGGCGATAGGGGCGGGACACCACCGTATCATCGGTGTGCACATCCCAAAGGCTGGCGCTATTACCGCTTTGGTGGGTCTCAAACATCGCGCCCATTTGGCCAAGTGCGCTCACGGTCTGGCCGCGCACGCCAAAGCCATTGGCCACACCTGCCAAATCGCCGCGGCCATGAATGACGATACCGGGATCAATATTGCCGGCGCGGAATTTGTGGATTTCCGCGCCATAGCCGCCATCATTGATGATCGCCATCAGGAATTTGGTGCCATGCCGGCGCGCGGTTTCCAATTCCTGGATATGCATCAGCAAGCTGCCATCACCTTCAATCAGCAGCACCTTGCCATCCTTGCGCGCGGCAGCCACGCCAATCGCCGCCGGCAGGCCATTGCCGATGGCGCCGAAATCGCTCACCACATGATAGCGTTCGGCGGCGCGACCCTTCAGATAGGTCATGGCAAAGCCAAGGTAATGGCCACCGCCAATCACCACATCCCAATCCTTGGGCACCACGGCATCCAATTCCATGATCGCCTTGCGCGGATCAACCGTGCCGGGCGCAATGGTGAATTCCTTGCGGTCCGGCACATCGGCTGCAATCAGCGCCGCCATTTCATCGCTGCGGAAGCGCTTGCCCGAAGCCCCAAGGCGCTTGATCGCCGCCGTCACCGCTTCTGCCGCCGCCTTGGCATCGGCGCGGATATGCAAATCCGCCGTGCGCAGCCCCTGCCATAGCCCGCGCGGGCCGATATCAATCTGCACCGTCTGCGCGCCGGGATAGAGGTAGCCGCTTTCCGTCGTATAGGCGCCAAGACCAACACCAATGCCGATCACCAGATCAGCTTCGGCAAAGCGTTCGCGCGAGAAATCACTGGCATAGGCGCCCGAGATATCCATGGCGAAGCGATTGCCGGTAAACAGCCCCTTTGCCTGCAATGATGTGGTGAGCAGCGCGCCCATGGCTTCCGCCATTTCTTCAATGGCTTCGCGCGCCTGGGAGAGCTTCGCCCCACGGCCCGCGATGATGATGGGCTTTTCGGATGCCGCGATCATCTCCACCAGTTTTTCAACCAGCATCGGGTCCGGCTGCGGGCGCTGCGGCGCGGGCAGATAATCAGCGGACGGAATGTAATCCACCATATGCGGATAGGCCTGTTTTTGCAGGTCCATCGGAATGCTGATCACCACCGGCCGGCGTTCCAGTGCGGCGAAATGGAAGGCTTCCCGCACATTATCCAAAGCGCGATCCATGGTTTTGACAGAGATATGATGCGCGCCCGTTGCTTGCGTGAGCGGCGCCATATCAATCTGCTGAATGTAATAGGGTGCGGCGATGGGTGAATCGCCCGCGAACACCACCATCGGCGTATTGGCCCGCGCGGCAATCGCAAGCCCGGTCATGATTTGCGTAAAGCCTGGCCCGCAGGTGGTGGAAGCAACACCAACCTTGCCGGTGGCGCGTGCGTAAGCATCGGCCATCGCAACCGCACAATGTTCATGCCGCGCATGGATGATATTCATCCCCGGCTGGCGCTGCATCGCCTCGGTCCAATACATATTCGCGTCACCCATCAGGGTGAATAGCGTATCGCAGCCTTCCTGCGCGAAGACATTTGCCAGAACATCAGAAAGCTTGGGCGATGCCATGATTATTTATTCCCTTTACCGAAAAGACTTCGCGCGTCACCTCGTAGCAGAGCAGCCGGCCGATCTCGTTCAGCAACTGGCGGAAGCCCTTGGTCGAGCGCTCCTTGTCGCGCATCAGCGTCAGCTTGTGCTGCACCATCGGGTGATCGACAACCGTCACGCCCTCCATCGGAGCCTCCTTCGTTCTGCTTCGCGTTGAGGCCTAGCCCAGCTTGAGGCCAGTGGAAACCCGGCCCTTGCAACGTCCACCGGATTCCGTCCCCGATGGCGTCACTTGGCCACAATCAAATCGGAGAAGACAGATCGGGAAAAAACCGCCAAAAGCAGTCCGGCCCTTCCCGTCTCGGATCAGACCATGGCGCTTCTTCTTTGCATCACCGGCTGGGACCCCCTGCCCTGGCTTGACCGCCTGAAGCGCTTCGCGCCCGAGCGCGACATCCGGCTCTGGCCGGATA
>JADCES010000125.1 GCA_020250005.1 Roseomonas sp. | reverse complement strand
AAGGGCCGGCCATCATGCCAGGTGACATCGCGCCGGAGCTTGAATTCCCACACCGTGTCAGACACCACACGCCAGCTTTCCGCGAGGCTCGGCTGCGGGCGGGCGCGTTCATCGCGTTCCACCAGCCTGTCAAAAATATGATGCGTGAGCGCATTATTCGGCCCAACATTGTGGAAATGCGGGTCAATGGTGGTGACCGGCGCGCCGAGGCCAACCGTGAGCGTCTGCGCGCTTGGCGTACCCATGGCGAAGGGCAGCGCAATCAAGGCGGCGAGCAGGGTTTTGGTGGGGGTGTTCATGGTAGCCTCCCGGAAGTTCTTGGCTGGAAGGCTAACGCGGGTTCGCGGTTCCGCGCCAGGGTCTGCGGCAGAAAAAACTGCTTACCCTGAAAACCGTCGCGCGATCACTTCCGCTTGGCAAAAAGGCACAAATACTCCCAAGCCATGGTGGCGGCGGCGAGGGCGGTGATTTCCGCCACATCATAGGCCGGCGCCACTTCCACAATATCCGCGCCGCGAAAATCCACGCCCGCCATGCCACGCAATATCGCCTGCGCCTGCCAGCTTGCCAGGCCGCCAATTTCGGGCGTGCCCGTGCCGGGCGCGAAGCCTGGATCAAGCCCGTCAATATCGAAGGAGAGATAACAGGGGCCGCTGCCGAGCACATCGCGTATTTGGGAAATCACCGCAGCGATGGGCGCCTGATGCACATCCTGCGCGGAGAGGATGGTCGCCCCCTGCGCGCGGGTCCAGGCGTAGTTTTCAGGCCAGGCGGGGGCGCGAATACCCACTTGCACCATGCGCCGTGGCTCCACCAGCCCTTCATGGATCGCGTGCCAGAATACCGTGCCATGGGCGAAGCGCTGGCCGAAATTATCCTCACCCGTATCGAGATGCGCATCAATATGGAGCAAGCCGAGCGGCACCCCGACGCACTTTTTCAGCGCCCGCAAGAGTGCCAGCGTGATGCTGTGTTCACCCCCGAAGGCAACCAGATGGGCAAGCCCCGTCGCCTGTTCTTCAATCAAAGCCAGGCTTTTTTCCATATCGCCAAGGGCGATTTCAAATTCACCCAGATCGGAAAGATCAAGCGTGGCGGGTGGTGCGCCGGTGATCGGGTGGCGCCCATCGGTCAGCATGCGCGCTGCGGCACGAATGGCGCGCGGCCCATCGCGCGCGCCGGCACGGTTGGTGGTGCCGATATCAAGCGGCACGCCGGCGATGCAGAAGGCAGCGCCCCGGTCATGCGGACGGGCGCCGAGAAAGGCATGCGGGGCAGCGAAGGTGATCGGGGCGGACATGGGAATTTTCTGCAATCCACCGGCCCCGCCTGTCCAGGGGCAAGTGCGCCGCGTGATACAAATCCGCCCTGTGGCGGGACGCTCGGCAAAGTCGTGTCCGGGCGCCCCTCAGGCGCTTCAGCCCTGGCGTTCCACCATCAGCTTCTTGATCTCGCCAATCGCCTGCGCCGGGTTCAGCCCCTTGGGGCAGGTGCGCGTGCAATTCATGATGGTGTGGCAGCGATAGAGCCGGAAGGGGTCTTCCAGATTATCCAGCCGCTCCCCAGTTGCTTCATCGCGCGAATCCGCAATCCAGCGATAGGCCTGCAGCAGCACCGCCGGGCCCAGATAGCGATCACCATTCCACCAATAGGATGGGCAGGAGGTTGAGCAGCAGAAGCACAGAATGCATTCCCAAAGCCCATCCAGCTTGGCGCGTTCTTCCTTGGATTGCAGGCGCTCCGCATCGGGCGGCGGGGGCGTGTCAGACTTGAGCCATGGCTCCACGCTGCGGAGCTGCGCGTAGATTTGCGACAGGTCCGGCACCAGATCCTTCACCACCGGCATATGCGGCAGCGGGTTGATGCGCACATCGCCCTTCACTTCCTCAATCGGCTTGAGGCAGGCAAGCGTATTCAACCCATCAATATTCATGGAGCAGGAGCCGCAAATCCCCTCACGGCAGGAACGCCGGAAGGTCAGCGTGCTGTCCACTTCATTCTTGATCTTGATCAGCGCGTCCAAGACCATTGGGCCGCATTGCTCGAGGTCAATTTCGTAAGTGTCCTGGCGCGGGTTTTCGCCCGAATCCGGGTCCCAACGATAGATCTTGAAATTCTTGACCTGCTTCGCGCCGGCGGGCGCCTTATGCGTCTTGCCGGCACCGACAGTGGCATTCTTGGGCAGGGTGAAAGTGGCCATCGTGCCGGCTCCTAGTAAACGCGTGCCTTGGGGGGGAAGACCTGCACTTCATTCGTCAGCGTGCGCATCTTCACATCGCGATAATCCAGCTTGACCTCGCGCTTGTCATTCACCCAGGCCAGCGTGTGCTTCATCCAGTTATCATCGTCGCGCTCGGGAAAATCCTCATGCGCATGGGCGCCGCGGCTTTCCTTGCGTGCTTCCGCGCCGACAACCGTGGTCAGCGCATTGCCGATCAGGTTATCCAGCTCCAGCGCTTCCACCAGATCGCTGTTCCAGATCAGGCTGCGATCGGCGATTTTGATATCGCCATAGCTGCCCGCAACCTGGGCCATTTTCGCGACCCCTTCCTTGAGCAATTCGGAAGTGCGGAACACCGCCGCATGGGTCTGCATGGTGCGCTGCATGGCCAGGCGCAGCTCCGCCACATTGGTGCCGCCCTTGGCGTGACGCACGCGGTCGAAGCGATCCAGGCTAGACTCACCTGCCTTGGGGGGCAGCGGCGGCTGGGAAGCGCCCGGCTTGATGGTCTCCGCCGCGCGATGCGCTGCCGCTCGGCCAAACACCACCAGATCAAGCAGCGAATTGGTGCCAAGCCGGTTT
>JADCES010000124.1 GCA_020250005.1 Roseomonas sp. | reverse complement strand
CAATGGTGTCGCGCCCTTCAAGGCCGTGCTGACGCATGGTTTTGTGCTGGATGAGCAGGGGCGGAAAATGTCCAAATCCATGGGCAATGTGACCGCGCCGCAGGATGTGATGAAGCAATATGGCGCGGATATTCTGCGCCTTTGGGTGATGAATTCCGATACCGCGCTGGATTTGCGCATCGGCCCCGAAATCCTGAAGCAGCAGGCGGAATTGTATCGGCGTATCCGCAATACGCTGCGCTGGCTGCTCGGCAATCTGGATGGTTTCACGGAAGATGAGATCGTGCCTTACGCCGAATTGCCGGAGTTGGAGCGTTGGTTGCTGCATCGCTTGACGGAATTGGATGCGAAGATCAGGCGTGCGGTGGAAACCCATGACTGGACAGGGGTTTATCCGGAAATCCATCAATTCTGCGCGACTGATCTTTCGGCGTTCTATTTCGATATCCGCAAGGACAGCCTGTATTGTGATGCGCCAGATGCGTTGCGTCGGCGTGCTGCGCGGACGGTACTTGATGTTTTGCATCGCTGCCTGTGTGCCTGGTTTGCGCCGGTCTTGGTCTTCACAGCGGAGGAAGCGTGGCTCGCGCGGTTCCCGGATCAGGGGGGGAGTGTGCATTTGCTCGATTTCCCCTTTGTGCCCGAAGGCTGGAAGGATCAGGTGCTGGCCGCGAAATGGGCGCGCTTGCGCGAATTGCGCCGCGCGGTGACGGGTGCGCTTGAGCGTGCGCGTGTGGCGCAGGAGATTGGTTCATCCTTGCAGGCTGCGCCGGTGTTGCATGTGGCGCCTGAGGATGCTGCGTTGTTGACGCCTGAGTTGTGGGCGGAGCTTTGCATTACTTCGGGCTTTGCGCTTTCGTCCGATTTGGCGCCTGAAGGTGCCTTCGTGGCTGATGGTGTCGCCGATGCCGCTGCGGTGTTCCGCCCCGCCCCTGGCGCCAAGTGCGACCGCTGTTGGCGCGTGTTGCCCGAAGTCGGTGAATGTAGCGCCCATCCCACGCTGTGCCGCCGCTGCGACGCAGTGGTCGAGGCGCTTTAATGAAGGCGGGGTCCGGGGAGACACTGTCTCCCCGGCGGGGGTCTGGGGGCAGCGCCCCCGGCCTGTTCCGCCTTGGTTTGCTCTTTGCGGGGTTTATCTTTGTCTTTGACCAGCTTTCAAAGTGGCTGATCTTGGATGTCTTGCTGTTGGCCGAGGTCCAGCACATCCCCTTATTGGCGTTTGGCCCTTTTGGCCTTGATCTGACCATGGTCTGGAATCGGGGGGTCACTTTTGGCCTGTTTTCCGGTGATGGCCGTTGGAATCACTTGATTTTGGCCGGGCTTGCGGTCGCGATTGCGGTGTTTCTGCTGCGTTGGCTGGCGCGGGCCGAGGGGCGGATGGTGGCTTTGGCGCTGGCGGCGGTGATCGGCGGCGCCTTTGGTAATGTCGTGGATCGCTTGCGTTTTGGGGCGGTGGTGGATTTCGTGGATACCCATGCTTGGGGTTGGCATTGGTATGTGTTCAATGTGGCGGATGCCGCGATTGTTTGTGGGGTTGGGGCGCTTTTGTTGGATGCCTTGTTGCCGCCACGCCAAACGCCTAAAGATAGCGCATGATTCGGCGTCTCAAGACCTTTCTGCCTGCTCTTTCGCTGCTGCTGCTGGTCGGCTGTGGGGAGAATACGGCGCGCACGCTTGGCTTCATTCGTGATGCGCCGGATGAATTCCGCGTGACCACCAGGGCGCCCTTGTCCATGCCGCCGGATATGGCGGGTGGCTTACCTCCGCCGCGCCCGGGCGCGCCGCGCCCGATGGAGCGCAGCGCGCGGGATGAGGCGGAGGCGGTGTTGGTGCCGTCTTTGGCGCTGAGGGATCCGCGCCAGCAGCCGCGTGCCGCTGGGGGCAGTGTGGGGGAAATGGCGCTGTTGCAGGCGGCCGGGCCGGCGCCTTCGCGCGATATTCGCCGCCAGGTGGATGAGGAAAGCCAAAGGCTTGATCGCCCACCGCGTGATTTGGCGGATCGCTTGATTTTCTGGCGTGATCCTCCGGCGCCGGGCATTGTGGTGGACCCAGTCCGCGAGCGGGAGCGCATTCGTGAAAATGCCGCGCTTGGGATTGAGGGCACGGCAGGTGATACGCCCATTCAGCAGCCACGGGCGCAGAGCTGGTGGCAGAGGCTCGGCTTCTGATAGTTTCCCGATCTGGATTACGGCCCGGCTGATACCATCTCTGGGGGCATGATGCGCTTGACCCGACGCCAAACCCTCGCCACTGCCGCCGCGCTTTGCGCCGCAGGCCCCGCCCTTGCGCAGAATGCCGCGCCGCCGCCGCAAAGGCCGTTATTTGGCGCGAAGCATTGGCGGCTGGCCAATGGGCTGGAGGTTGCCTTCATTCCCTTCAGCCGTGCGCCGGTGGTCACGCAATACCTTTTCTATGCGGCGGGTGGGGCGGAAGACCCGGCGGGGCGTTCGGGGGCCGCGCATTTCCTGGAACATATGATGTTCAAGGGCAGCCCGAAGGTCGGGGTTGGCGATTTCTCGCGGCTGGTCGCGCGGGAAGGCGGCAATGACAATGCCTTCACGTCGCGCGATGTAACGGCCTATCACCAGGCGGTGGAGGCTTCGCGCCTTGGCATGATCCTGGAGATGGAGGCGGACCGCATGGCCGCCCCCCTGATCCCTCAGGAGTTCATGGAAAGTGAGCGTGGCGTGGTGCTGGAAGAACGCCAGCAAAGGACCGATTCCAACCCAAGGGCAAGGTTCCGGGAGGCGTTTACGGCGGCGCTTTGGGGCCGCCAGCATTGGGCTGGAAGGCCCATTATTGGCTGGGAAGATGAAATTCGCGCCATTTCCCGCGATGATCTGGCGGGGTTCCATGCGCGGTTTTACGCGCCTTCCAATGCAACCCTGGTGATCAGCGGCGCCGTGCCGGAAGATGAAGTGCGCCGGCTGGTGGATCAGCATTACGGCGGCATTCCCGCGCGGGCAGCGGCAAGGCGCGACCGCGCGCCGGCGCCAAGCCAAGCGGCGGAACCCCGGCTGATCCGGCGTGATCCGATGACGCGCGATGCCTTGTTCCTGAAGGCCTGGATGGCGCCGTCACTCACGGCGGGGGAGCGCGCGCATGCGCTGCCGCTGGAAGTGCTTTCGCATCTGCTGGGCGGGGGTCAGGGTAGCCGACTGCATAAGGCACTGGTGGAAACCGGCCTCGCGGTATCAGCCGGTACGGGGTATGATGGCGATGCGGCGGGGATGACGGAGTTTTTCCTTTCCGCCATGCCGCGCCCAGGTGTGACGCCGGAGCGGCTGGAAGAAGCCGCCAATGGCGTGATCGAGACCCTGATCCAGCAAGGCCCAACGGAAGCCGAGGTGGCGCGGTCCATCCGGCAACTCACGGCCGGGGCGATGCTGGCACTTGATGGCTTTGGCGCCGGTCCGCGCATGGTGGGCGGGACGCTTTCCATTGGCTTGCCGCTTGATGCAGTGGAATTCTGGCCGGCGCGGATCAGTGCGGTGACGCGGGATCAGGTGGAAGCCGCGGCGCGGGCGGTTTTGCCAAGCGCCCCCAATACCGCCGCCTGGCTGTTGCCCAGCGCATGAGCACGCCATTTCGCCTGCCCATTCAGCGCGTGGTGGCGCATGGGCTGACCGCCTGGCTGGTTGAGGATCATTCCGTGCCGGTGGTCTCGCTTTCCTGGTCCTGGCCGGGTGGGGCAGCCTTTGATGCGCCGGGGCGGGAGGGCACGGCAAGCCTTGCGGCGGCGCTGCTGACGGAAGGGGCCGGGGATATGCCGGCGGCCGCTTTTACCGATGCGCTCCGCGATGCCGGGATTGGGCTTTCCTTCGGCGCGGGGCGGGATGATGTGGAGGGCGGGTTTCGCTGCCTGGTTGATGCCCTGCCGGAAGCCGAGGTGGCGCGGTCCATCCGGCAACTCACGGCCGGGGCGATGCTGGCACTT
>JADCES010000123.1 GCA_020250005.1 Roseomonas sp. | reverse complement strand
GGATTACACAGACCCGCAAGGGGTGGCGAAGCGCGCGCTGGTCGCACATCGTGGCCCGCGCGGCGGTTATGCGCTGTCCGGCCATATGGATACGGTGCCGGAAACCAGCTGGACAGACCCGCCCTGGATGCCGCGCATCCTGGATGGCGTGCTGCATGGGCTGGGTAGCGTGGATATGAAGGGCCCGGTCGCGGCCTGCATCATCGCCGCGCGCAGCCTGCCCGCCCATGTGCCGGCAACACTGCTGCTGACGGCAGATGAGGAAACCAGCAAGCAAGGGGCGCGCATCATTGCCGCGCAATCAAAGCTCGCGGCATCGCTTGGCTTGCAGGGGATTGTGGTGGCGGAACCAACAGTGCTGGTGCCCGTGCGCGGGCATCGCAGCCATATTGAATATACGGCGATTGCACGCGGCGTGCAGGCGCATTCTTCCACTGGACAAGGGCTGAACGCGAATTGGGCGCTGATTCCCTTCATGGCGGAAATGAAGGCCATTTATGAAAAGCTGCGCTTTGACCCGGCCTATCACGACGCGGCCTATGATCCGCCCTTTTCCGATTTCAATATGGTGATTGATAATCACGGCACGGCGGTGAATGTCACGGTAGCGCAAGCGAGTGTGCGGATAAAATTCCGCCGCAGCCGGCGCATTGACGTGAGCGACATCGAAGCCGCCGTGCAGGCTGCGGCGAAACGCGCCGGGTTGGAACTCACGGAACGGCGCGAAGGCACGCCACCGGAATTGCCCACGGATCACCCGCTGATCCGCCTTGCGGAAAATGTTACCGGCAAGCCCGCCGCCACCGCCCCTTACGGCACCGATGCCAGCGAATTGCAGGATATCGCGCCCTGTGTGATTTTGGGCCCTGGCACCATCGCCACCGCCCATACGCCACGCGAATGCGTCGCCTTGGGTGATCTGGCGGCAGCAGTGCCGATCTTCCGGCGGATGCTCTCCGCCGCCGGTACTTGAGGGAGCATAGCCATGTTGCGCAGCATTCTGCTGGCTCTGGATGATACGGAAGGCGCCATCGCCGCGCGGGATTACGCCCTCGCGCTCGCGCGCCATACCGGTGCGGCGCTGACGGCAGCGATCCTGATGGATCGCCCTGGCCTCACCGGCCCGCATGAAGCCGTGCCGCCTGGCGCTGCGGCCTTCAAGGAAAGGCGTGACGCTGCCTTGCTCCGCCAGGCTGAGGCCGCGGCGGCTGAGGCCGTGGCCGCTTTGCATCAGGCCGCCGATGGCGTGCCCTATTCCCTGGAAACCCTGGATTCCTCCCCGGCCGAGGCCTTGCTTGGGGCCGCTGGTGCGCATGACATGCTGGTTGTGGGGCGCGATTCAACCTTGGGGCGCGAAGAAGCCGAAGACGGGCTTTCCCCCACGATTGAGGCGCTGTTGCATGACCGCACGCGCCCGCTGCTGGTGGTGCCCCCCGGCGCGCGTTTTGATCCCGCGGCCGCCGCCTTGGTCGCTTATGATGGCTCCCCCGGGGCGCTGCGTGCCGTGCAGCTTTTTGCGCTGCTTGGTCTTGGGCGCGGCGGTGCCACGGTGTTGAGTGTCGCGGATGATGAGGCGAAAGCCGCTGCCCTGGCCGGCACCGCGGCGGGTTTCCTGCAGCGCCATGATGTACATGCGAAGCCCCTGCCCGTGATCGGCACGCATCCGGTGGAAGCGCTTTTGGCGGAAGCCACAGCCATGCCGGCGGGGATGTTGGTGATGGGCGCTTATGAACATACGGGGCTCCGCGCCCTATTCACCGGTTCCGCCACCAAGCATCTCTTGCGCCGGGCACCCTGCGCGATTTTCGCGGCGCATTAAGCGGGCAATAGTTCCTCCGGCAGCGCGCATATCCGCTGCCTGACCAGCCAGGCAGAAAACCGCGCATCGGCGGTCAGCATGGCAAAGGGAATAACGCCAAGCAGGCTGATCAGGACGGGTGCGGCAATAACCAGCGCGGTGAAGGATACCGACGCAAAAACGAAGGTCAGCGCCAAGCCTGCAAGCGTCGGCGCCCAGAATTGCTTGAGCGCATCCGCAAACCCAATGCCGCGTTCACTGCGATTTTGCGGCGCCCAGCCCATGCGCATGCCGAAGGGCATCGCGAGCAGAAACAGGCATTGGCTCATCAACCGCGCGGGTTCCATGAAGGCGGTGAAGACCATTTCGGCCAAAGCGCCGCGCAGGAATTGCGCCCGTCCGCCATAGCGTGCGGCAAGATCGGGCTTCAGCAAAACCTCGACATAGCCGGCAAGCTTTGCGGCATAATGGCAGCACCAACCTGCGATGACCAGCGCGAGCAAGGCGCCAATCGGCGTGGTATCGCCCCCACCGCCAAGGCCATTCCACGCCGCGAGCAGCAGGATCGCGACATAAAACGGCGCGCTCAAAAACAGCAGAATTGCCTGGATCAATTGCCAGCGCGCCATGGGGGTCAGGCCGGGCAGGCGCAGCAGCGCCAGATACTGCATATTGCCCGCAGCCCAGCGCAGATCGCGCGTGATGAAATCACTATAGCTTGGCGGATTGCCTTCGCTGCTGCCGGTATCATCGGGCAGCACGCGCACCTTCCAGCCGGCGGCGTGCAAGCGCGTTGCCTCCACCTGATCGTGCGAGAGGATATGCGACCCATCGGGCAAGGTTTCCAACCGCGCATGGGTGCGAAAGGGCGCGATACGGATGACGGCGTTATGCCCCCAATAAGGCCCCTCATCCCCCTGCCACCAGGCCTGCCCCGTCGCCCAGGCACGCATGCCTTGGCGCATGCCGAATTGAAACAGCCGCGGAAATCCTGCCTTGGTGGGGCGGCCGTGAATCAATTGCTGCAGGATCGCAAGCTTCGGGTCGGCTTCCACGCAAGCAACCAGACGCAGCACCGCAGCTGCCGTCATTTCCGAATCCGCATCCAGGCACAGCATGAAATCATGCCCATCGGCATGATGGTCCAGAAACTCCATCACATTGCCGGATTTGAAGCCGGTATTTTGCGCGCGACGCCGATAATGGGTCGCAATCGGTTGCGCGGCGGCGAAGGCGCGGCAGGCGGCTTCTTCGGCCAGCGCGTCAGCGCCTTCGGGCGTGTCCGACAGGAACCAGAGCGAAAACCGCTCCGCCGCACCGGCTTCCGCCAGCCCCGAAAGCAAACGCGCCAGTGGCGGCAGCACCAGCGCCATGTCTTCGCGCCGGATGCAGATGGCAATGGCGGTGCGGCCTCGCGGGATGCCAGGCCGCGCGGCGGCAAGCGCGGGCAAGACAGCGGCGACAGGATCGCGCGTGAACAGCAATAGGCCAAGCCCGATCAGCGCATTGCCGGCCGACAGCGCGGCCCAGGGCAAAGTGCCCGCAACGCAGACCAGAATCAGTATTTCCGGGACTGTCCAACCGCCCGGCGCAAGCGTTGCCCAGGCAAGCCAGAACAGCCCGGCCATGATGGCCAAGGCCAGGGCAAGAAAGGCGATGCGTCGCGGCAGGGTGGGCGCTTCGGTCACGGCGCCTGCTTATGCCGTGACCAAAGCCGCTTGGCGATATGCCGGCCTTGTCAGTCTATTTGCGCCCCGGAAGCGCGCACCACCGGCGCCCAGATTTCAACCTCTCGGCGCATGAAGGCATCGTATTCCGCGGGGCCGAGCGGCCAGGGCTCCGCCCCATAATCGCGCACGCGCTGAGCAATGGCGGGATCATTCAGCGCAGCCACCACTTCTGCCCCCAGCCTTTCGCGAATGGCCGCCGGCACGGCGGCGGGCGCTGCAATGCCATACCAGGAAGCAACATCGAAATTCGGCACGCCCTGTTCCTGCAGGCTTGGCACTTCCGGCATGGTGCTGGAACGCGCAGCAGTTGAAACGCCAAGCGCCTTCAGCAAGCCCCCCAATACCTGCTGGCGCGATGCCGGCGCGTTATCAATCGCGAATAGCGTTTCGCCATTCATCACCGCCGCCATGGAAGGTGCCGTGCCGCGATAGGGCACATGCGTCACCTCAATCCCCATGCGCATGCCAAACAATAACCCGGAAAGATGCGAAGACGTGCCCGACCCGGCCGAGGAAAAATTCGCCCGCGCCGGATTGGCCTTACAGAAAGCCACCAATTCCGCGACCGATCTGATCGGGCTGTCACCCTTGATGATCAGCACATTCGGCATGGCCGCAATGCGCGCCACACCCGGCAAATCCCTGAGCGGATCAAAGGAAAGCCGCCGATAAAGTGTGGGCCCAATCCCGTGGGATGCGATGTGATTGACGTAATAGGTATAGCCATCCGGGGCCGCGCGCGCGGTGACTTCCGCCCCCACCATGCCGCCCGCCCCTGGGCGCGGGTCAATGATCATGGGCTGGCCGAGCCTTTCGCGCAGCCGATTTTCCATCATGCGGAGGAAGATATCGGAAACCCCGCCCGCGGCGCCACCAATAACAAAGCGCAAGGGTTTTTCTGGCCAATTGCCCTGCGCCTGCACTGCCGGCGCGGCCAAAAGCGCTGGCCCCGCCGCCATCATGCTTCTGCGCGTGATCATGAATTATCCTCCCAGGTTAGGCTTTCTTGGCATAAAGCCTAACATGAAAGCGCGGCCTGGGAAGCACGATCAGGCGATGGGCAGCAGCACCGTGAAGCGCGCCCCGGTCACGGTGCCGGCGGCATCGCGGATATTCTCGGCGGAGATGCGCCCGCGCAGGCCCTCCACGATCTGGCGACTAATGGAAAGGCCAAGGCCGGAATGCTGGCCGAAGCGCTCTCCGCTCGGGCGCTCGGAATAGAAACGCTCAAAAATGCCCTCAAGCTTCTGTTCGGGAATGCCGGGGCCTTGGTCTTCCACCACGACTTCCAGCATGGCGCCGGCGGGGCGCGCGGTGACTTTCACCATGCCGCGCGGCGGGCTGAAGGAAAGCGCATTGCCCAAAAGGTTGCGAAACACCTGCACAATGCGCCCTTCAACGCCACGCACCACCAAGGGGCCTTCGGGCGCTTCCAGTACGACCATCGGGTCATCATCATCCCGCGTGGCCGCATGCAACTCGGCAAGGGCCGCCAGGATGGGCGCGACATCCACGGGCGTTGAGATGGTGCGCGACAGCTCCGCATCCACGCGGGATGAATCGCTGATATCGCCGATCAGCCGATCCATGCGCACCGCATCATCGGCAATGATCGCGAGCAGCCTGTTACGACTGGCCGGGTCTTCCACACGGCGCAGCGTTTCAATGGCGCTCCGTACACTTGTCAGCGGGTTGCGCAATTCATGCGCGACATCGGCGGCAAAGCGTTCATTGGCGTCAATCCGCGCCCAAAGCGCGCGGGCGGAGTTCTGCAAATCCCTTGCCAGCACACCGATTTCATCATTGCGCTTCAGCAGCGCATCGGGGACGGATTGCGCGCGGCCTTCACCTTCGCGGATGCGCTGCGTCGCCTGCGCCAGGTCAAGCATGGGTGTCGCGATGGTGCGCGCCAGAAAGAGCGAAAGTGCGACCGTCAGGATCAGCGCGGTTGCGAAAAGCAGCAGGACTGAGGCGCGGATTTCAAAGAGCCGCCGATCCACTTCGCGCGCTTCACGCGTCAGCAGCACAATGCCGACACTTTGCGGGCCACGCAGTGCCGGTTCCGCGACACTCACCAGCAGCCGACCATCGGCGCTGCGGCGGATATAGGGGGTGACGCCGCCTTCCAGCGCCATGCGCAATTCTTCCCGCCGATCAGGGCCAAGATCGGGCAGCCAATCGAAATCCGGCGCATCGGGCGCGCTATCCACCACCATCCCAGGCCCGCCGCGCCCGCGCAGCAGCGCGGGGAACATGCCGACCAGCTTTTCGTAAACACCCGCGACGGTTGAGGTCAGCGCGCCGCGTGGTTCCGGCGGCGGCAAGGGTTCGGCAATCACCGCGCCGCCCACACCATCACGAATCCGGCTATCGGCGACCAGCAGGCCGGCCGTGTCCAACAACCGCGCCTGGGTATTTGGCGAAGGGTCCACCAGGCGCCGCAGCAAGGGCCGCGCCGCTTCCAATTGCAGCACATAGCGTTCGCCTTCCGGCCGCACCGCGGCTTCGGCGATGGCGCCGGCATAGATGCGCGCCTGGGTGCGCATGGCCTCAACCTCTGCGCCCAAAAGCGCGTTCTGATATTGGTCGAGGTACAGCAGCGATGCCGCGAGCAAGGCCGGCGGCAGCGCATTCAGCAGCAAAATGCGCCTGAGCAGCGGGGAGAAGCCGCGCTTGGCTTGTTCCGGCGCGGCCTCGGCTTCCGATAGGCGATCGAGCGGCGGGGAGGTATCGGGCACGCGGCTTCCTTAACGCGGAAAGCGCGCCAGGGAAATCACGCCGCGCGGTTCAGCCCCGGCGAATGGGCGGCACGCTGCCCCCGCCCTGAGGCGGTGGGGGCGGCGGTGCGCCCCACCCCCCGGAAGGTGGCGGCGGAGGCCCTTGCGGCTGCCAACCCCCCGGTGCTTGCTGCGGATAGGGCGGTTGATAGCCACCGCCATAGCCTCCGGGAGGAAGCTCCGGCGCCAACGGGTCAGGACCGAAGCGGTTATAGCTAGGCGTGCCGCGCAGAAAACCCGCGACGATGAAGGACCAAAGCCAGCCGATCAGGGGGATGAAATAGACCAAGACCCACCAGGCGGATTTGTCCCGGTCATGCCAACGCTTGGCCTGTCCGGCCAACGCAATCCAAAACCCACCCAAGGCAGCAATAATGCCAAATGGCCCCAAGCCAACATCCCCCATGCCTGACTTATCGGGCAAGGCATTCCTCGGGCTGGAGATCATCCCATCCAAACCGCTGGCGGCGATGTTGATGCCGATCGGGATGAGGAAATAGAAAATCCACCAGGTCTTGCGGCTGATGCGGCCATTGAAGCTGAACCATTGCGCCAGGGTCATGGGCTTTTGCTCCTCAATCCCTGAACCAAAGCTAATGAGGCGAAGGCGGAAGCGCAATATTTGCAGAAGGCAGAGGCGCCAGTGGATCAGGGCCGAAGCGGTTGGGGCCCGAAACACCTCGCATAAATCCGCCGACAAACACCATTAACCCACCCCCCAGCAATAAGAGGAGAACAGGTAGGGACAACACCACGAATGCCAACAAGAATTTCATCGGCTCATACAAGATGGCGATCTCGGCGTCCCGGATCTCGCGGATGACAAGAAAGGGAAACAGGAAGACCGAGATAAATGGTAGGCATGAAATCAATAAAATTAACCAGTACTCCTCGGGAACGCGATTAGCATACAAAAGGGGTGCGGCCATCAATAAGCTCGGGATCATTGTAAACAAAACGGCCCAGCCAGTTTTGCCTCTATCATGCCAGCGCTTAGTTTGGCCGGCCATTGTCACCCAGAGGCTAATGGCTATCGCGGTCAAGGGCATCACGGATGAATGAACAAAACGCTCCCCAAAAAAATTTTTCTGTAGGACGAAATCATCCAATATGGCGACGCTGACATTGATGCCTAACGGCACCAAAAAATAGTAAAGCCACCAGGTCTTGCGACTGATGCGCCCCTTGAAACTGAACCAAGCGCGCAGGGTCATGGCTGCTTCTTCCGCAAGACCGGATCAACCGCCCCCCAACAACAACCCCGGCAGCGCCGCCATATCCGCAAAAGGCTCCGCCCCATGCGCCGCCAGCACCGCAGCGGGACTTTCATGGCAAAAACCAAGCACACGGCATCCCGCCGCACGGCCCGCGCGTACGCCGGGCACGCTGTCTTCAATCACTACGCAATCCTCAGGCGCCGCACCGCAAGCCGCCGCCGCCGCCAGATAGATATCCGGCCAGGGCTTTGGGCGCGGCACATCCTCAAAGGAAAACACCCGCCCGGCGAAAATCTGCGCCAATCCCAGGCTCCGCATCTTCGCCGCCAATTCAAACCGCGAGGAATTGGAAGCCACCGCCACCGGCACACCCGCCGCAGCCAAGGCACGCACTGCTTCCAAAGCGCCTGGAATGGCCAGCGTTTCTTCCGCCATGCGCCGCGCAATCAGGGTCGAGATTTCCTGCGCCCAATCGGGCGGCAGCAACCCAACACGCGCTTCAATCCGCGGCAGCATATCGGGCAGCGCCATACCCAAAAATGTCTCCCGCGCTTCGGCCGCCGTCATGGGCCAGCCGCGCAGAGTCATTTCCTCGGCGACAATCTTATTCACTACCCATTCGGTGTCGGCGAGCACACCATCGCAATCAAACAGGATGGCGGCGGGGCGCTTCATGCCTCGGCTTTGGCGCGCGCCAGATTATCCACGCGCAGCTTTTCATGCGGGCAATCGCGATGCTGCTTCGGGCATTGCCGCCCGCCGGCGAAGGAACAAAGGCTGCGCCCGGATTGCAAGGCGCCGCGCACCAGATGCGCGAGGGATGCGATGAAGGCCGGATCGCTATTCTGCGCCGGCACACGGAAATAGCCGGGAATGCCGAGATGCTCAGCCTCTTCCCGATATTCCACATCCAATTCCACCAGGGTTTCGGAATGCTCCGACACAAAGGCGATCGGGCAGATCAGGATCGCCACCTTTTCTTCTGCCGCGCGTTCAATCTCGCCTTCCGTGGAAGGCCCGATCCAGACCTGAGGCGTGACGCGCGATTGATAGCAGACAATGTGATCAAGCTCCGGCATCGCCAATTCAGCGACCACGGCAGCAACTGTCTGTTCCACCTGCCATTGATAGGGATCGCCCGCTTTCACAATGGATTCCGGCAGGCCATGGGCGGAAAACAGCACGCGCAGCGGCACTTCCGCCGGCAATTCCGCGCGCGCCTTTGCATAGGCTTCCCGCACCAGCCGCGCGGTGGCCGCCGCAAAACCCTGATCTGAATGCCAGCAGCAAAGCGCCGTGGTCGGTACATCCAGCCCGATCTTGCGCGTCGCATCCTGCCAAGCCACCAGGCTTGAACCCGTGGTAGTGGTGGAGAATTGCGGATAGAGCGGCACCAGCAAAATGCGATCCGGCGCCCAATCCTTCACGGCGCGGGCGCATTCATCGCTCATGGGGTGCCAATAGCGCATGGCAACAAAGCAGCGCGTCTCGGTCCCGGCTTCATCAGCCAGGGCCACTTCCAGGCTGCGCGCCTGTTCTTCTGTCAGTTCCAACAGCGGCGAACGCCCGCCCAGCACGGCGTAGTTTTCCTGCGCCGGCTTGGTGCGGCGCCAGGCGATCAGCCGGCCAAGCCAGGGGCGGATGAAGCCCGGCACGCGCAGAATGGCCGGGTCGGTGAACAGGTTCACCAGGAATGGCCGCACGCTTTCCGGCGCATCGGGTCCGCCGAGGTTGAACAGCACAATAGCCAGGCGATGGCGGCGCTGCGGTGCGGGCATCATCTGATCCATGCGCCCGCACATGACATGCGCGGGCCGGGGGTCAAGGGTTCAAAGCGCCCAAGGGAGCGTTTTTTCGCCCCCAAGCGGCAGATTCAGGCATTTCCTTGGGCAGGGGCGGCAGCAACCTGCTGCTGCGCGCGGCGATTCTGCCAAAGAGCGACGAAATCAATCGGCGCCAGCATCACGGGCGGGAAGCCGCCATCGCGGGTGACCTCGGCCAGGATATTGCGCGCGAAGGGGAAAAGCAGGCGCGGGCATTCCACCAGCAGCACGGGTTCCATCATCTCGGGCGCGATGCCGTTCAGGGTGAAAATGCCGCAATAGACCAGCTCCGCAATGAAAGCCGGGGTTTCGGTGCCGATCTTGGCTTCGCAGCGAATTTGTAGCGTAACCTCAAAATTCTCCTGGCCTTCCTGCAGGCGGCGGGCCTGGACATCCAGCGCAATGTCAACCTTGGGGGCTTCGCGCAGGTTGATGAAAATCTGCGGCGCGCCCGGCACTTCGAAGGAAAGGTCCTTGGTGTATTGCAGATTGAGCGTAATGGGGCTGGGCGCCATTTGCCCGGGGCCATTGGCGGGCCGAGGAGCGGCGGTTTGTTCGGACATGACAAAGCCTTTCGAAGCGGGGGCGGGCAGAGCCGCCTGATTGCGCCGGGCGGTAGCACGCGGGGGGCAGGGCGGCAAACGAAGCGATTACGGCCTCCCCCCCGCCCCGCCCGGTTCAAAAAACTGCGGATGGTTGAACTGGAACATGCGCGCATTCAGCGCCAGCCCGGTTTCAATCTGCGTCAGCGTCACCCGGGTTTCGCGCCCCTGGGCGTCCAGCACCGCCCATTGGCGCAATTCCAACGGTTCCGGCTGGAACACCAGGGTCAAGGACCCCTCTCGCGGGTCATTGGTACGGAACAGCGTGATGCGCAAAAACCCGCCATCGCGCTGGATGCGGCTGATGGTGACATCGCCCGAAAGCCGAATTTCTGGGCGCAGCAGCATCCCAAGCGGCGTGGCGCTGGTGGGCAGCGTGGTGGGCGCCTTCAATTCCCGGTCATAGAGCAGGAATTGATTGCCATCCGCCACCAGCAGCAGCGGCTCGGGCGGGTCATAATCAAACCGCATCCGCCCAGGGCGAGAGATATAGGCCCAGCCCTGCGCGGACGCTCCATTCTGCGCAATTTGCAGAAACCGCGCGCGGAGTGTGGTCAGCCGGTTCAAATACGCCTCAACGGCGGCGATATCGCGCCGGTCACGTTCAGAAAGCGCTGCCGCCTGGGCCTGAGCCAGGGCGGGGAGCGGCAGCAAAAGCGGGGCGGCAAGCAAGGCGCGGCGGAACATGATCCTCATGTGGACCGTCTAGGCGCGCAGGGGAAGGCCCCCGGCGCTTGCCTGATCCAAGCAGGGCGTTAGCTTGCCCCCGCGCCAGAAGGGGTGAGCAATGACACAACGCGATGATTTGAACCGAACCGGCGTGGCCTTGCGCGCCGAGATTTTTGGCGCGGGTGAAGCGGCGCTCATCAATGGTGCCCTTGGCTTTGGCGATCTGATGGCGGAACTCGTCTACGGCAATATTTGGAACCGCCCAGGGCTTTCGCGCCCGGACCGCATGGCGGTGACGCTCGCCGTGCTCTGTTCCCTGCAAAACCAGGCGCAGCTTCGCCGCCACATTGCAGCCGCGCTGAAGCTTGGCCTGACGGCCCGCGCCATTGTGGAAATCCTGATCCAGATCGGCATTTATCGCGGCTTCGCGGCATCTGAAACTGCGCTGGAAACTGCCTTGGCGGTCTTTGCGGAGGCAGGCATCACCCTTGAACCCCATGCGCCGCGTACTGATGCGCTGGAAGTGCTGATGGAACGCGGCCGCGATTTGCAAGGCGCGCTGCATGCCGAACGCCGGCATGAAGGCCATGCCGCGCCGGATAATCCCGCCACAGGCAGTATTTATCCGCTGGTGGTGCAATATTGTTACGGCGAAATCTGGGATCGGCCCGGGTTGGATCGGCGCTTGCGCGCGCTATGTGCCGTGGCGTCCTTCGCCGCGCTGGATCACGATATTCTGCTGCGCAAATTCATCCTCTCCGCGCTCAATATCGGTGCCAGTCGGCATGACATTATTGAAGCGCTGATTCAGGGCGGGCCTTACAACGGCTTTGCCTTCATGCTGAAGGCGCTGAATATTGCGCAGGAAGCCTTTGCTTCGCTGGATAAGGCTTGAACACAAGCATGCTGAAGGCCCGGCTTTATCTGGCATTGCTGCTGACGGTGCTGCTTACGGCCTGCGCCGTGGCGCCGCCAGCGCCCAAGGAACCACCGCTTTCCTACCCGCCACTGGCGCGGGAGAGAATGCTCCGCATCGCCATCGCGGAATGGGAAGAATGGGGGCGGCAAGTGTCGGACCGGCGGCCGGGGCCGGCGCAGGAATCGGACCCCACCGGCTTTCCGCGCCTGCAAGCCTATTGGCAGGCCGTGCCGGAAGGCCGAGGCATCATCACGCGCAATCGCGCGCTTTTCCGCGCGGGCTATGAAGGGCAATGGCAGCAGGATGCCTGGTCGGCCGCCTTCATTTCCTTTGTCATGCGCAGCGCCGGGATTGATGCGCGTGAATTCCCGCCCTCTGCCGCGCATGGCACCAGCATTGATGGCATGATCGCCGATGCGCGGGAATTTCCGCGCGAGGCGCCCTTCATCCCACATCGCGTACAGGACCGCGTTGCCGCACCGGGGGATTTGCTCTGCGCCGATCGGTCACGCGCGCCGCTGGCCCATTGGCAGGACCGCGCCGGCGATCAGGGGCGGTTTCGGCCCATGCATTGCGATATTGTCATCCGCAACCATCACGGCATGGTGGAAGCCATTGGCGGGAATATCCGCGATGCGGTGACCAAGGCCCGCTTCCCCACCGACCGGCGCGGCATTTTGCTGCCCGCCCCCCCTGGCGCGCCGCAATGGTTCGCCATATTCGAAAATCGTCTGGGGCGGCTGCCGCCCTGGACCAGTTCGCCCAACCCGGAGGCTTCCCGCCCGTGACTGATCTGTTTTCCCCCCTGACGCTGCGCGGCGTTACCTTTTCCAACCGCATCGGCGTCGCACCCATGTGCCAGTATTCCTGCCATGATGATGGCATCCCGACCGAATGGCATCTGGTGCATCTGGGGTCACGCGCGGCCGGTGGCGCGGGCATGGTGATGGTGGAAGCCACCGCCGTGACCGCGGAAGGCCGTATCAGCCCCGGCGATGTCGGCATTTGGTCTGACGCGCATCTTGCAAGCCACACGCAATTGGCATCTGCCCTTGCCGCGCTTGGCACGGTGCCGGCCATTCAATTGGCCCATGCCGGCCGGAAGGCGTCGCGCAAGCAGGCCTGGCTGCCCGGCCCCGCCGAGCCTTCCTGGGAAACCCTTGGCCCCTCGGCTGAGGCTTTTGGCGATTTCATCCCGCCGCGCGCCATGACGGAAGCCGATATTGCCGCGACCATTGAAGCCTTTGTCGCGGCCACCAAGCGTTCCATCAAGGCCGGCTATCGGCTGATCGAACTGCATGCCGCGCATGGCTATTTGCTGCATCAATTCCTGAGCCCGCTCACGAATAAGCGCAATGACCGTTGGGGCGGGGATTTTGAAGGCCGCGCGCGCTTGCCGCTTGAAATCGCCGCCGCGATGCGCGCTGCCATGCCATCCGATGCCGTGCTGGGCGTGCGTGTCTCGCACACGGATTGGGTCGCGGGCGGCTGGACCACAGAAGAAACCGTGGAACTTTCGCGCCGCTTCAAGGCGCTTGGCGTGGATTTCATAGATGTGTCGTCCGGCGGCAATGATCCTCGCCAGCAAATCCCGCTTGGGCCTGGCTATCAGGTGCCGGGTGCGGCGGCGGTGAAAAAAGGTGCGGGCATTATCACCGCCGCGGTTGGCCTGATTACGGAAGCAAAGCAGGCGCAGGCCATTCTGGATGAAGGCCATGCGGATTGGATTTATCTGGCCCGCGTGCTGCTGCGCGACCCGTATTGGCCCTTGCATGCGGCGGCTGAGCTTGGCCGCACGGAGGCTGTGCCGACGCCGCCGCAATATGATCGTGGCTGGAATGCGCTGGGTAAGACAAAGATGGCCATGCCCATCGCCAACCCCATGCCGCGTTTGGGATGAGCACGCGCTTCTCCTTCGACAATAGCTATGCCCGCCTGCCGGAGTGCTTCTATATCCGGCAGGCACCCATTGCGGTCGCGGCACCCAGTCTGGTGTTTTTCAATGCGCCACTGGCTGAGGCACTGGGCCTTGATGCGGCGGCGCTTTCGGGTGCGGAGGGCGCGGCAATTTTCGCCGGCAATCTTGTGCCGGATGGCGCGGAGCCACTCGCCATGGCCTATGCCGGCCATCAATTCGGCGGTTTCAGTCCGCGCCTTGGTGATGGTCGCGCGCTGTTATTGGGTGAGGTGATTGGTCGTGACGGGCAGCGCCGCGATATCCATCTGAAAGGCAGCGGGCGCACACCTTTTTCGCGTGGCGGAGATGGCCGCGCCGTGCTGGGGCCAATGCTGCGCGAAGCCATCATCAGCGAAGCCATGGCAGCGCTTGGTGTGCCGACCACGCGCGCACTGGCGGTGGCGATGACGGGTGAAGCGGTGCTGCGCGAAAAATTGCAACCAGGCGCCGTGCTGGCGCGCGTGGCGGCCAGCCATATCCGTGTCGGCAGCTTTCAGTATTTTGCCGCGCGGGATGATCAGGAAGCGCTGAAGCTGCTCGCGGATTTTGCCATTGCGCGACATGACCCTGCGTCCGCCAAGGCGGACAATCCCTATGCCGCGTTGCTCACTGGCGTGATTGCGCGGCAGGCAAAGCTGATCGCGCAATGGCTTCATATCGGCTTCATCCATGGCGTCATGAATACCGATAACATGACCATCAGTGGCGAGACGATTGATTACGGCCCCTGCGCCTTCATGGATGCCTATGATCCCGCGACGGTGTTGAGTTCCATTGATCATGGCGGGCGCTATGCCTATGCCAATCAGCCGCGCATGGCGCAGTGGAATCTGGCGCGGCTGGCGGAGACACTGCTGCCGCTTTTGGCTGAGCAGGAAGAAGCGGCGCTTGAGATTGCCCAAGCGGCACTCGGTGCCTTCGCCCCGGCTTTTGAGGCCGCCTATTATGATGGCTTCGCGCGCAAGATCGGCATCGCGGCACGCGCACCGGAAGACAATGCGCTGATCGAGGATTTGCTGCGCCGCATGGCAGAACAGGGCGCTGATTTCACCCTGACCTTTCGCGCCTTGGCCACGGCGGCTGAGGGTGATGCGGGCGCGGCGCGGGCGCAATTCACCGATCCGGCGGCTTTCGATGGTTGGGCAGAGGGTTGGCGCGCGCGGATCACGCACGAAGAGGCCCCCGCGCGCCTGATGCGCGCCACCAACCCGGCCTTCATCCCGCGCAATCATTTGGTGGAAGCCGTCATCCGCGCCGCCGAAGACCGCGATGATTTCCGCCCCTTTGGGGCGCTGATGGCCGTATTGGCGCGGCCCTTTGAGGATCAGCCGGAAAACACCGCTTATGCCAGCCCGCCCAAGCCCGAAGAACGCGTGCTGGCCACCTTCTGCGGGACCTGAGCCTGTTGCCTTTCGGGGGAAAAAGGACCAGATAGGTCCGGAAACCCCCTCCCATCCAAAGGGCCAAGCCATGTTCATCGAAACCGAAGCCACCCCCAACCCTGCCACGCTGAAATTCCTGCCGGGCCGGGATGTTTTGGGTGATCGCGGCACGGCGGATTTCACCAGCGCCGAGGAAGCCGCTGGTCGTTCCCCCCTCGCTGAGCGGCTGTTTGGCCTTGGCGAAGTCGCACGGGTGTTTTTCGGCTCGGATTTCGTGACCGTGACCAAGACGTTGGATGCCGATTGGCAAATGCTCCGCCCGCAGGTGCTTGGCGCCATCATGGAACATTATTTGGCCGGCATGCCCATTCTGGAAGGTGCGGCGGCCGAAGAACATGCCGAGGATTTTGAGCCAGCCGATCAGGAAATCGTCCTGCAAATCAAAGAATTGCTGGATACGCGCGTGCGCCCAGCGGTCGCCAGCGATGGCGGCGATATCGTGTTTCGCGGCTTCCGCGACGGCATTGTACGGCTGCGCATGCAGGGTGCTTGTTCCGGCTGCCCATCTTCCCGCGCCACCTTGAAGCATGGCGTGGAAAACATGCTGCGCCATTACGTGCCGGAAGTGGTGGCGGTGGAGCAGGTGGAAGCCTGACGCTATAGAGCCCCCGCTGTTTTCACTGCCCTGACGGAGCCAAACCATGTCCGAATCTGCAGCGCCCCTTGATGATCGGGCGCTTGATCACCTTTTTCGCGCCGCGCGTACCCAGAACAAGTGGCAGGACCGGCCCGTGCCGGACGCCAAGCTACAAGAACTTTATGAGCTGCTGAAATGGGGCCCGACTTCGGCCAATTCCTCACCTGCGCGCTTTGTCTTTGTGCGCACGGCGGAAGGCAAGGCCAAGCTCAAGGAAGCGCTATCCGCCGGCAATCTGGAAAAGACCATGGCGGCGCCGGTTACAGTGATTGTTTGCTACGATAGCTATTTCTACGACAAGCTCGGCCAGCTTTTCCCGCATGCGGATGCCAAGCCCTGGTTCACCTCCAGCCCGGAATTCGCGGAAAAGACCGCGTTTCGCAATGGGTCCTTGCAGGGCGCCTATCTGATGCTGGCGGCGCGCGCCATCGGCCTTGATGTCGGCGCCATGAGCGGCTTTGACAATGCCAAGGTGGATGAGCTGTTCCTGTTCGGCACCGGCTGGAAGTCCAATTTCCTGGTCAATTTGGGCTATGGCGACCCTGCCGGCCTGTTCCCGCGCAGCCCGCGACTTTCCTTTGATGAGGCCGCGCGGCTGGAATAGCCGGCGCCCCGCCCGCCGGGTTTGACCCCGGCGGGTTCTGGACTAAACAGGTAGTCAAACCAGCAATTTGAGAGACTGCCTTGAACAAGCCGCTGCCCAATTCCTTCCGCCAGGGGCCTGACGCCCGTGGCCGCTTCGGCCCTTATGGTGGGCGTTTCGTCGCCGAGACGCTGATGCCGCTGATCCTTGAGGTCGAGAAGGCCTATGAGGAAGCGAAGCGCGACCCGGCCTTCATGAATGAATGGCGGCGCCTGCTGACGCATTATGTCGGCCGGCCGAGCCCGCTTTGGTTCGCCGAACGCCTGACGCAGAAGCTCGGTGGGGCGAAGATCTATTTCAAGCGGGATGAGCTGAACCATACCGGGGCGCATAAGATCAATGCCGTGCTGGGCCAGATCATGCTGGCGAAGCGCATGGGCAAGACGCGCATCATCGCGGAAACCGGCGCCGGGCAGCATGGCGTTGCGACCGCCACGGCCTGCGCTTTGTTCGATCTGCCCTGCACCGTCTTTATGGGTGCGACCGATGTCGAACGTCAGCAGCCCAATGTGTTTCGCATGAAGTTGCTGGGGGCAGAGGTTGTGCCCGTTACCTCCGGCGCGGCGACGCTGAAGGATGCGATGAATGAAGGCTTGCGCGATTGGGTCGCCAATGTGCGCGATACCTATTACTGTATCGGAACGGTGGCCGGCCCGCATCCCTTCCCGATGATGGTGCGCGATTTCCAATCCGTCATTGGCACAGAAGCGCGCGAACAAATGCTGGCCGCTGAAGGGCGTTTGCCGGATTTGCTGGTGGCGGCGATTGGCGGCGGTTCCAATGCCATGGGGCTGTTCTACCCCTTCCTGGACGATCCAAGCGTTGCAATGCATGGCGTGGAAGCCGCCGGCAAGGGTGTGGATACGGAAGAACATGCGGCGTCTCTCACCAAAGGCCGGCCTGGCGTGCTGCATGGTAATCGCACCTATTTGTTGCAGGATGAATTCGGCCAGATCCTGGAAGCGCATTCCATCAGCGCGGGGCTGGATTATCCCGGTGTTGGCCCCGAACATGCCTGGCTGCATGACATCAAGCGCGTGGAATATATGAGTGCGACGGATGATGAGGCGCTATCGGCCTTCCAATTATGCTCCAAAATGGAAGGCATCATCCCGGCTTTGGAACCGGCGCATGCGCTGGCGCATGTGATCAAGGTGGCGCCGACCATGCCGAAGGATAAACTGATCATCATGAATATGTGCGGGCGGGGTGATAAGGATATCTTCACCGTGGCGCGCGCCCTTGGCGTTTCGATGTGAGTGTCATGAGCCAGTCTTCCCGCATTGCCGCGCGCTTCGCTTCCCTTCGCGCCGAAGGGCGCGGCGCCTTGATCCCGTTTCTGGAAGCCTTCGATCCAGACCACGCGACAGCCATGGAAATCCTGCGTGGCTTTCCAGGCGCCGGCGCTGATTTGATTGAAATCGGCTGCCCCTTTACCGACCCCATGGCCGATGGTCCGACGATTCAGCGCGCCGGGCAACGCGGCTTGAAGGCCGGCGCCACTCTTGCCGGCACATTGCAAATGGTGCGCGAATTTCGCGCCGGAGATGCGGCAACGCCGATCATTCTGATGGGTTATTACAATCCCATCCTGTCCTATGGCGCCAATTTCTGCGCCGATGCGGCCGCAGCCGGTGTGGATGGCTTGATCATTGTGGATGTGCCGCCCGAAGAAGCGGATGAGATCGAACCCCAGGCGCGCGCTGCCGGGCTTGATATGATCCGCCTGATTGCGCCGACCACGGATGAAGCGCGGCTTCCCAAGGTTTTGGCCGCGACATCAGGCTTCGTCTATTACGTTTCCATCACCGGCATTACCGGCACACGCAGCGCGACCGGCGCCGAGTTGGCCGAGGCTATTCCACGCATCCGCAAGCACACCAATTTGCCTATCGCGATTGGCTTTGGCGTACGCACGCCCGAGCAGGCGGCAGAGGCTGCACGCATTGCTGATGGCGCGGTGGTAGCCTCTGCACTCATTGATGTGCTGGCCGGTGATCTGGACGCGGAAGGCCGCGCCAAGCCTGGCACGGCGCAGAAGGTACTGGATCAGGTTGCGGCGCTGGCCGCGGCGGTGCGGAGCGTGAAGAAGGGCGCCTGAAGGCGTCGCCTATATCGATAAGAGGAAGAGTGTAATGACCTCCCCCATTGGTCCCCTTTCTGGGCTGCGTGTGCTTGATCTGACGCGCGTTCTGGCCGGCCCCACCTGCACGCAAATGCTGGGCGATCTTGGCGCCGAAGTGATCAAGATTGAACGCCCGGAAGCGGGCGATGATACGCGCGGCTTCGCGCCGCCCTTCGTGCCGAATACAAAGGAAAGTGCTTATTTTGTTGGCGTCAATCGCAACAAGAAATCCGTCACGCTTGATATCGCGAAGCCGGAAGGTCAGGCGATCATCCATAAGCTGCTGGAACATTGCGATATCCTGGTGGAGAACTTCAAGGTCGGCGCCTTGGCGAAATACGGCCTTGGCTATGAGCAATTGGCGGAGACCCATCCGCGGCTGATCTATTGTTCCATCACCGGCTTCGGCCAGACCGGGCCTTACGCGCCGCGCCCGGGTTATGATGCGCTGATCCAGGCCATGGGTGGTGTCATGTCACTGACGGGCGAACCCAATGGATCGCCGCAAAAGGTTGGCGTGCCGGTCGCTGATCTTTTCGCGGGGCTTTATGGCTGCATTGGTATTCTGGCGGCGGTGAACCATCGCAACAGCACAGGGCAAGGCCAGCAGATTGATATCGGCATGCTGGACACGCATGTGGCTTGGCTTGCCAATCAGGGCATGAATTATCTGGCGACAGGCGAAAACCCTCCGCGGCTTGGTAATCAGCACCCCAATATCGCGCCCTATCAGGAATTCCCGACCAAGGATGGCTATATCATCCTGGCAGTCGGCAATGACCCGACCTTTGAGCGCTTCTGCAAAGCCTTTGGCCAGGAAGCGCTACTGTCTGATCCGCGCTTCGCCACCAATCCCATCCGCGTGCAAAACCGCCAATTGGTGACGGATACACTGACGCCCGTGATGAAATCCAAAACCACGGCGGAATGGATTGAGGCTTTGGAAGCACTCAAGATCGGCTGTGGGCCGATCAATACGCTGGAACAGGTTTTCGCCGATCCCCATGTGCAAGCGCGGGAGATGGTGGTGGAAATGGCGCATGGCAGTGGTGAGACGGTGAAGGTGATTGCCAATCCCGTGAAACTTTCCGCGACCCCGCCAAGCTATCGCAGCGCGCCACCCGTTTTGGGTGAGCACACGCAGGATGTGCTGACTTCCGTGCTGAAGATGAGCGCTGCCGATATCGCCACGCTCAAGGAAAAGGGTATCGTGTGACGCCGCTTCCGGCCGAGGCACGTGCCGGAGCACTCCGCTGGCTTTCGCCGGCGGGCTTCTTCACGCTGCGTTGGTTGGAATGGGGGCCGGTGACTGGTGCCCCGGTCGTTTGCGTGCATGGGCTCACGCGTTCGGGCCGGGATTTTGATGCGCTGGCGCGCGCGCTCGCCGCTTCAGGGCGTCGGGTTTTTTGCCCTGATCTGCCGGGGCGCGGGGCATCTGATTGGTTGCCCAATCCTGCGCTCTATCAACCGCCCATCTATTCGCAGGCTTTGGCGCATTTGCTGGCGCGCATGGATGGCCCGGTGGATTGGGTGGGTACGTCCTTGGGTGGCATTTGCGGCATGGGCATTGCCGCCACGCCGGGCAATGTGATCCGCCGCATGGTGCTGAATGATATCGGCGCTGTCATCCCTGCTGCCGCCGTTCAGCGCATTCGCGACTACATCAATCGCCCCACCCCCGCCTTTGCCGATATCACCGCGCTTGAAGCATATTTGCGCGATGTGCATGCGCCCTTCGGCAAGCTTGGCGATGCTGAATGGCGCCATTTGGCCGAAACCTCTGCCAGGCGCGATGCGCATGGCGCGCTCAAGCTGCATTATGATCCTGCCATCACGCAGGCCTTCAGCGCGGGCGATACCGCCGATATTGATCTTTCGCCATTTTGGACCGCCATCGCCATTCCCGTGCTGATTTTGCGCGGTGTCACCAGCGATATCCTGCCCGCTACTATCGCGGCCGAGATGGCGCGCAAGCCAGATGCGCGGCTGCATGAAATTGCCGATGCCGGCCATGCACCGGCGCTGATGGCGGCTGATCAGATCGCCGCCATCATGGATTTCCTGAACAGGCCATGAGCGACGAAGCCTCGCCCCCACGCAAGGAAGGGCTGATCGGCTTTGTGGTGGCGCTGTGGGATGGGCTTTACAGCTTTGTCTTTCGCGTGGTGCCTTTGTTATTGGCGGCGGCCTTTGTGCTGTTGTTGCTGCGCGAAATGCGGCGGCAGGATATTGAAATCGCGCCCATCCAGGTCCCGGTCCGGCTGGCGGAAGCGGGGCTTTCGCCAGATGTGGTGGCGCTGCGCCTGCTTGATCAGGTTGTGCTGGTGCAGAATACCGTCACGGCTGAAAGGCTGGGTCAGCAGCGCCTGGAATTGGCCGGCGATCAGCCGGATTTCAATGTGCCAATCGCGGGGCTTTCGCTGCGCGCATTGGCGACATTGCTGCGCAGCGTTTTCGGCACGCCCAGCCGGCGCATCACCGGTGAGATTGTATTGGAAAAGGAACAGTTGAAGCTCCGTCTTCGGCTTGCGGGGCATGGGCTGATTGCCGATATTGATGGCGTGCCGGCCGATGCGGTGGATCAATTGCTGGCACGTGCGGCGCCGGAGATTTGGCGCGTGATTCAGCCAAGGCTTTACGCTTGGCATGTGGCGCAGCATGAACCGGATCAGGCCATTGTGCGCGACAAGCTGCGTGCCCTGCTGCGCAGCGCGGGCGGCGATGCCGCCACCGAAACCACTGCGCGCGGCCTGATGGGGCGGAGCTATTTGCGCGAAGGCCGTGCGCGCGATGCCTTCGATGTTGCTGAAATCATGATTAACGCCAATCCTGATCAAGGCGCGGCCTGGTATCTACGCGGCGTCGCGCAATTTCGTCTGGGGCGCGTGGAAGCAGCGCTTGAGGATTATCGCCGCGCGCAACAACTCGACCCCCGCGCGGTATGGGTGCATGTCGCCCTGGCGGAGGTCTACACACAGGCTGGGCGATTGGATGATGCACTCGGTGAAATCCGCAAGGCGCTCGCGGTGCAACCGCGCGACCCCTGGGCGCTTTTGCATGAAGGCAATGTGCTGTTGGCGATGAACCGGACGCGCGAAGCGATGCTCGCGACACGGCGCGGGCTGGATCAGGACCCGAATAGTGCCGATCTGCGCCATTTGCTCGGGCGTGTTTGGCTGAAGCTCGGCAATACGGTGGAAGCAGCCAATGCCTTTCAGCAGGCCATGCGTTTAGCGCCCGTCATGGCGGAACCCGTGCTGGATCTCGCTGAATTGCAGATCAGCACTGGAAAAATAACCGAGGCGCGCAATGCCCTGACCGCGCTGCTGGCGCGTGAGGATCTGCCGGCACTACAGCGTGCGCGGGCCGAAGCGCTGATGGCCCGCTGAACAATAACGCCAGGAGTTTGCAGCCATGTATGATGTGATCGTGGTCGGCGCAGGTTCATCAGGGGCCACCTTGGCCGCGCGGCTTTCGGAAGATTCGCATCGGCGCGTTCTGCTCCTGGAAGCGGGGCGTGATTGGCGCGCGGCGGAAGCGCCGGCTGCTTTACGCAGCCCAAATATCGTGCCCTTCATGCATGACCCCGCGCATCAGGCCGCCTGGCAATGGCCTGGGCTGATGACGCGCCGCACCCGCGCGCAGGCACCGAAATTCTATTGGCGCGGCAAGGCGCTTGGCGGTTCCTCCGCGGTCAATGCGCAAATCGCCATCCGCGGCGTGCCAGCCGCTTTCGATGCCTGGGCTGAGGCAGGGTGTGAGGGTTGGTCAGCCGCCGATGTCATGCCGATTTTTGACGCCATCGAAGATGATGCGAATTACGGCGTACCCGGCAAGCGCCAGGGCGGCCCCATCCCGGTTTGGCGCATGCCGGAAGAAAACTGGGGCGCAGTTGATTGCGCGCTGCGCGATGCCGCGCGCCTCGCGGGCTATCCCGTGAAGCCCGATTTGAATGCGCCGGAAGGCGAAGGGCTTTCCTGCAACCCGATCAATCTCCGCCATGGCCAGCGCGTGACCACCAATGATGGTTATCTGGAACCGGCACGTGGGCGCGCGAACCTGACCATTCGCGGTGATGCGCTGGTGGACCGCGTGATCTTCGAAGGGCGCCGCGCCGCTGGTGTACGCGTACGCTTCGGCGCTGGCAGCTTTGAGGATATTGCCGCGCGAGAAGTGGTGCTTTGCGCCGGCGCGATCCATAGCCCCTGCATTTTGATGCGAAGCGGCATCGGCCCTGCCGCTGCCTTGCAAGGCTTGGGCGTTACCGTGCTGCATGATGCACCTGCCGTTGGGCAGCATTTCATGGATCACCCGATCCTGCGCGCCAGCCTTGCACTGAAGCCGCGCTTTCGCGCGCAAGGTGCCGATGCACGCCACACCAATTGCTGTCTGACCTATAGCAGCAAGCTCGGCGGCGGCGGTGAACGTGACATGATCATCATCGCCTATAATCACCGTGGCTTGGCAGAAGGCGGCGTGGCACCCAATGGCGGCATTGGCGTGGCACTTTATGATGCGCTGTCGCGTGGTGAAGTACGTTTGACCTCAGCCGATCCGGATGCGCAGCCGGTCGTGGAGGAAAACATGCTGGACCATCCCGCCGATCGGCTGCGCATGCGCGATGGGGTGCGGCGGTTGGCGAAGCTTTGCGCGCTGCCGCCGGTCGCGGATATTGCGGATGCCATCACCTTTGGTGAAACGGCGCTAACCATGACAGAAGCCGCAGCGCTGGCCGATGACGCGCTGGATCAGCTTATGCTCGATCAGGCGGGCGATATCCAGCACGCCGCCGGCACCTGCCGCATGACCGCGCATGAAGACCCGCGCGGCGTGGTGGACCCGGATTTGAAGGTGCGCGGTGTGGAAGGCTTGCGCGTGGTGGATGCTTCCATCATGCCCTCCGATTGTCGCGCCAATCTGCATTTCACCTGTGTGATGATTGGCGAAGCCGCAGCGCGCAGGATTCGCGCCATCCCTTGACTGCGCTCAGTGATGGTCTTTTTCCACAAGCCGGCCATCTTCCATACGCAGAATCCTGTCATGGAAACGCGCCACTGCCGGACGATGCGCGATGGAAAGCATCGTGACACCAGGCAGGATGCGTTGCAGGCTTTCATGCAAAGCATCCTCGGCTTCCGGATCAAGGCTGGCGGTTGCCTCATCCAGGAATAACCAATCCGGACGCAGCAGAAAGGCGCGCGCAAAGGAAAGCCGTTGCTGTTCACCGCCTGAAAGCCGTTGGCCCCAGCTATCGCTATCGGCAAGCCGGGGAGCCAGGTGACCAAGCCCCGCTTCGTCAAGCGCGGCCACAACATCGGCATCGGTGAAGTGCGCTTCATCTTCCGGGTAGCATACGGCGCGCTTCAACGTTCCAAGCGGCAAGTATGGGCGCTGCGGCAGGAATAATGCGCGCGCATCCTGCGGCAGAGAAATCGTGCCGCTGCCAAAGGGCCAAATGCCGGCGATGGCGCGAAACAGGGTTGATTTGCCGGAGCCCGAAGGCCCATTGATCAACACGGCCTCACCTGGGGTCACATTCATCTCAGCGCCGCTCAGCAACACACGCCCATCCGGCAGCTTGAGTGTGACATCGCGCATGGCAAGACCATCTGCACTTCCCTTACTGGCTTGCGGCCCCGCACCAGCCTCACGCGCTTTCGTGATGGCCTGGGTAAAGCCTGTCAGGCGCTGCACGGTCGCGCGCCATTCCGTCAGCTTCCCGTAATTATCCACAAACCAGGAAAGCGCGCCCTGTACCTGGCCAAAGGCGCTGCTGGTTTGGATCAGGCCGCCAAGCGGCAAGCGCCCCGCGAAATAAGCCGGGGCCGCAACCACAATCGGGAAGATGGAAGCCACCTGCCCATAGCCTGCGGTGAAGAAGGTCAGGCGCTTGGTGGCGCGCATGATGTCCCACCAATTCACCATAAGCCTGGTAAAGCGCTGCGTGAGGCCGCGTTTTTCATCGGCCTCACCACCATAAAGCGCGATACCTTCGGTGTTTTCACGCAGCCGCACCAGCGCATAACGAAAATCCGCTTCCAGCCTTTGCTGCGAGAAATTGAGCGCGATCAGCGGCCGCCCGATCAAATGCGCAAGCCAAGTACCCAGCAGCGCATAGATCAACGCCACCCAGACCATATAGCCAGGAATTTCAACGCCCAGCACCGTGACCGGCCCAGACAGCGACCACAGCACCAGAATGAAGGACCCGAGCGTGACAATGGAATTGAGCAAGCCAATGCCAAGCCCGAGCGTGTCTTCCACAAATAGCCGCGCATCATCGGCAATGCGCTGATCGGGATTATCTGTATAGGGATCGGTCAAGGCCATGTGATAATAGGCGCGATCGGACAGCCATTGCGCCAGATAGACATCTGTCAGCCATCGCCGCCAGCGCATTTGCAGGGCCTGGCGCAGATAAAGCTGATACACGGCGATCAGAATATAGAGCACAGCCACCATCACAAAACCCGGCAGCAGCCCTTCCGCTTCGGTGCGATGCCAGGTGAAAAGCAACGCGATAAAGCCATCCCAATCCTTATTCTCCAGCGTATTGTAGAAGGCGCGCTGCCAATAGGTGAGCAGCACGGTCATGCCGACCAGTGATAGGTTGAGCGTGATCACCACCGCCAGCAGCAGCCGCGCGCGCCAGCGTTCCTCGCTCCGCCAAAAGGGGGCGATCAGCGCCCAGGCTTCGGCGATGAAAGTGATGATCCAGCGCATGAAGTAGCGCCTAGCCCGCGCGCAGCGCCGCTTCCAGCGCTTCAAGCCAAGCCATGACGCGCGCGCGATTGACGCCTAGATCAGACCAGCCAATCAGGCTGCGCGAATACATCCAAAGCCCTGTGCCACCTTCAACCGGCGCGGCTTCCGCCACCACGATATCCGGGTAATTCACCAGCGCGCTGCGCACGACCCATTGCGCCTGGTTGCGCGCCGGAAAGCGCGCGAGTGGAAAGGTGCGCGGCATACTGGCCGCAACGCGATCCAGGGTTGCCATCACCGCTTCGGGCGAGGCAGGCAGCGGGTCCCGATGCAAATGCCCCCGCCCCGGTGCGACGCTCGGCGTCAGCAGGCAGGTATTGGGCGAGGGTGGCAATTGCAGCGTTGCGAAATCGAGCGGCGCGGGGGCGGGAATGCCCTCAGCGCCACGAGAAAACAGGGCAGAAATCATGATATGGCCCTCAAGCGAATGACGCCCCTTATTTCATCGGGGCTGATGGGTTTGCCCTTGCGCAGGATTTCAATCTTGCCCTGGCGCGCGAGTTCTGCCGCCACCTGCCGCACTGCGCCTAGCAAGGAGCGCCAGTTCTCGGCAGAGACAGCGCGCGCCACATCGGTGGGGCATAGGCTTTTTTCCGGACCGCGTTCGGCGGCGATGCGGAGCATGGCGGCGGTGATGGCTTCGATATTCATGGCGCGATCCAATCGGCGGTAAGCTGGCCCGCTTCATCCCAGATGAAGCGCGCGCGTTGATGCCCGGCGGCGGCAAGCCAGAGCCATTCCAGCTTATAAAAGCCTATCACCACCGCGGCGAAATGCGGGCGACCGATTTCCGCATCCTGCGGTGCGGCGGGCGGGGCGGGCACAATGGCGCCAGAGGCATCGGGCGCGGCATAGCACATGCGGCTGCTGGATCGGCTGGCGGCCCAGGCAGCATCCGCCACCGCATCATCCAGATGAAGCGCCGCGTGACCCGCCACGCGCAATTGGATATGCAAGGCAGCGTCATAGAAATGCATCATGACGCGCGGATCACGCGCCATGCCGCGTGCCTTATCACTGCGCCGATCGGTATGGAAACGTAGCCGGCGCGCCTCTGCATCAAAGCCGCGCAGCACAACGGTGCGTAAGCTGGGTGCGCCGGCATCATCCAGGCTGGCAAGTGTTGGCGTGTGAAAGGGGCTGCGCCGGTTCGGGACAGCATCAGCCAGCAGGCGAAAGGCTTCGTGCAGGCTTGCCGTGATGTCGCCGGCGAAAGTGGGGCGGGCGGGTTTCATGCCAGCACCTGTGCGGCCAGTGCCGCACCACTCTGCCACGCCGCTTCAGCGCGCCCGCCGATGCAGCCATCACTGGCATAGCCGATGCGCGCTGTGCCATCCCAAAGACATGGCTCACCCAAGAGCGCTTCCAGCAGCGAATAACGCCAGCGATGCGCGACCGCCATGAAGGGCGCCGGCAAGGGCGCGCCGCTGAAGCTGGCCAGGGCGGCGAGCAACGGTGCTGCGATCTCTTCCGCTGGCAATTCCAGATGCGCGCGCGTCCAGGCGGGGCCGGCCTGGATCACCCAGTTTTCTTGACGCGCATCGCGCCCTGGCTTGGCGGAATCGCGCGCCGCCCAGCCAATCGCATGCGCTTCTGGGCGGAGCGTTTCCGGCAGGGCAAGCGGCGCGCTGAAGGCGGCCATCACAGTCCAACACGGCGCGTAGCGAATGGCGGCAAGCGCTTCATGCAGCCTTGGCGCGTGTTGCCCCAGAACCTCCCGCGCTTGCGTCGCCGGCATGGTCAGCAGCACCGCGGCAAAAGGCCCGGCTTCTTCCGGCGCGGTATCGGGCAAAGGCTTGCCCGGGCGCACCTGCCGCGCATCCCAATGGCGCAGCGTCCAGGCGCCGGGACGCCCAGTGATTTTCCCGACATGGCGTAAGGCAACACAAGGAATGTCACCAAGCAAGGCGCGCGGCACGGCAGACATGGAAGGCACACCAACACGCCGCGCCGCATCAGGCCAGGGCGCGGTTCCAGCTTCGGCAAGCGCTGCGGCAAAATCCGCGCTCTCGGCCCGCAGATATTGCGCGCCATGATCAAACTGCAGCTTGCGCCCTTCCGCATCAATCCGCCGTGTCGCGAGGCGCCCGCCCGGACCTCGGCCCTTGTCAAATAGTGTCGCTGCATGGCCGCGCGCGATCAAAGCACGTGCCGCCGCAATGCCGGCAAGCCCAGCACCCAGGATGGCAATCGGTAGCGCCATCAAAAGCCTCCCCCGGCAGCAAGCCAGGCCTGTTCCGCTGGCGAGGAAACCCGCCCGAGTGCGGCATTACGATGCGGGAAGCGCCCAAATTCCTGGATCACCACGCGATGCCGCCAAGCATAGTCAATCGCACCTTTTTCGCGCGCATGGTGCGGAATGTCGCGCAAGCCTTCAAACAAGGCGACAGACACATCCTGATCCGCCATCGCTTCACTATGTTCGAAGGGCAGATAGACAAAAGGCTTTTCGTAAGGACCAAGTTGCAGATCAAAGCGCTTTTCCAGCACGACCTGGCGTGCAATGGCGCGGGCATGGGCATCACTTGCGAAGGCCTCTGCGCTGCCGCGAAACACATTGCGCGGGAATTGATCAAGCAGGATCAGCAGTGCCAAAGCACCTGTTGGCGTTTCAGCCCAGGAATCGAAAGTACCTTCCCGCGCTGGGCGAATCAGCGCGCCGAAACGGTCGCGGATTTCGGCATCGAAAGAATCGTTCCTCTGAAACCAGATCGGGCGGTAGCTATCGCGCCCTTCGGCATACCAGAAGGCGAGAATGGCTTCAGCGTCGCTCATGACAAGGCGCGGTCCAGCAGCCGCACGGAATGGATCGCTTCGCGCCCACCAAGATCACCGATTTGATGCCGGCAGGATGTGCCATCGGCGATGATGAAATCCTCTGCCCCCGCAGCACGCACCGCCGGCAGAAGTGAGAGTTCCGCCATGGCCTTGGATGCTTCCAGGCTTTCCGCCTGATAGCCAAAGGCCCCCGCCATGCCGCAGCAGGAAGAGGTGATGGGCTTCACCGTCACCCCTGGGATGCGCTTCAACAGCGCCACCGCCGCAGGAAAGGCGCCGAATGCCTTCTGGTGGCAATGGCCATGGATATGCAAAGTTGCTTCCAGTGGCTTGAAGGCCAGCGCTGGCTTGTCGCGTTCCAGCAATTCGCTCAGCAGCAAGGCGCGCTGGGAAAGGGCGCGGCTTTCCTCACCGGGCAGCAGCACCAGGAATTCATCGCGCAAGGTGGTCAGTGATGAAGGTTCAATGCCCACCACTGGCGATGCGAAGGGCGCCAGGGCCGCGATCACGCGGCGCGCTTCAACCCGCGCTTCGTCAACCATCCCAGCGGCAAGCAAGGTGCGCCCTTCATCGAGTGGGCGCATGCCACGTGGCGGCCGCGCCACGGCGGGATCATAACCAGCAGCACGCAGCACGCGGATGGCGGCGCGCAGATTTTCCGGCTCAAAGTAACGGTTGAAGGCATCGGGCAGCAGGATCACCTCATTTGCCCTGCCATCCGGGGCGCGCAATTCCCAATCATGAAAGACATCACCGCGAAAACGCGGCAAAGGCCGCTCCGCCGCCAGGCCCAGCATGCTTTGCGTCAGCGCGGGCAAGCCCGGGATCATGTCGCGCAGATTGAACAGGAAGGGTGCCATGGAAGCAAAGCGCGCAATACGCGGCAGGCGCGCAATCAGGCGTTCACGCAGCGGCACGCCATGGCGCTTGGCGCGTGCGGCCAAAGCCTCGATCTTCATGCGCGCCATATCCACGCCGGTTGGGCATTCGCGCTTGCAGCCCTTGCAGGAAACGCACAGCGCCATGGCGGCGGCAACCTCATCCCCCGCCAGCGCATCCGGCCCCAATTGGCCCGTCAGCGCCAGGCGCAACGTGTTCGCCCGGCCGCGCGTCAGGTGCTGTTCATCGCGCGTCGCGCGATAGGATGGGCACATGACATTGGCATCAAACTTCCGGCAGGTGCCATTGTTGTTGCACATCTCCACCGCGCTCAGCAGGCCGCCAAGCGGGCCGGGATAGTCGGACCAATCCAGCGCCGGCGTTATCGCTGTATCTGCGGCATAATCCGGTCCGTAGCGAAACAGGCTGCGGTCATCCATGCGCGGCGGGCGCGTGATGCGATTGGGGTTCAACAGCCCGCTTGGGTCAAACGCGTCCTTCACTTCCTCAAAAGTGGTGACGATCCGATCCCCAAACATCGGGCGATGGAATTCAGACCGCACAATGCCATCACCATGCTCGCCGGAATGGCTGCCCTTGTATTCCCGCACCAGCGCGAAGCATTCCTCGGCAATGGCGCGCATTTTCGCAACTTCCGCGCCATCCTTCATGTTTAGAACGGGGCGCACATGCAGGCAGCCCACGGACGCATGCGCATACCAGGTGCCTTTGGTGCCGTACTTGGCGAAAACCTCATTCAGCTTTTCGGTGTAATCGGCCAGATCATCCAAACCAACCGCGCAATCTTCAATGAAGGAAACCGGTTTCCCGTCTCCCTTCATGGACATCATGATATTGAGGCCGGCTTCACGCACCTCAGCAATCGCGGCCTGAAAGCCGGCATCGGTCGCGCGCACCACCTGGCCGGGATGGCCAAGATCCGCCATCATTTCATCAAGCCGCGCCAAATCGCGCAGCAGTGGGCCATCTTCCTGGCCATGGAATTCCACAATCAACAGGCTATCCGGTTCGCCGATCAGCATCTTGTCAATCGTCGCGCGATAGATCGGGATGGAACGCCCCAGATCAATCATGGTGCGATCCACCAATTCCACCGCTTCCGGCATCAATGTCACAAGATGCTTCGAAGCTTCCATCGCCTTGCGGAAACTCGGGAATTGGCAAATGCCCAAAACCTTGCGCGGCTTGATCGGCCAAAGCTTCAGATCAAGCGCCGCCGAAAAGGCCAAGGTGCCTTCCGATCCTACCAGCAACCGCGCGAGATTGCCGCGCCCTGCCGCCCGCGCCGCCGGCGTCAGCGCTTCGATATTATAGCCGCCAACACGGCGCAGCTGTTCGGGGAAGCGGGCGGCGATTTCCTCAGCCTCCCGCGCGCCGAGCGCGCGCAAGCGCTGGATCAGATCAGCAATGCCGCCCGGCACCTCGGCGCCAAGATTGTCCGGCAGATCGCCAAAGCGGAACCGCGTGCCATCCGCCAGCAGCGCATCAATCGCCAGCACATTATCGGCCATCAGCCCGTAGCGGATGGATTTCGATCCGCAGGAATTATTCCCCGCCATCCCGCCAATGGTGCAGCGCTGCCAGGTGGAAGGATCAACCGGGTAGAACAGCCCATGGGCCTTCAGCGCATCATTCAGTGCACCGAGGGTAATGCCAGGCTCAACGCGCGCCACGCCCGCCTTGGCATCCACTTCCAGCACGCGCCTCAGGTACTTCGTGCAATCCAGCACCAAAGCGCGATTGACGGTCTGCCCGCATTGGCTGGTGCCGCCGCCCCTTGGTAGGATCGGCACGCCTTCTTCCCGGCAAATCGCCAAGGCAGCTTCCACATCGGCGATGGAACGCGGCACCACCACCCCGATGGGTTCCTGCTGATAGATGGATGCATCAGTGGCATAGCGGCCGCGATCCGCGGGGCGGAACAGCACCTCGGCGCTGGTCTCACGCCTCAAGCGGGCAGCCAGGCGGGGGTCTCCGGGGGTGATCCGGCCAGGGGGCAGGGCATTCATTCTTTAGGGTCCAAAACAGCTTCTGCAGGGGTGGTCTTGGCATGAATGGGGGGTTTCGCCCATGTAGGGGCCTCAAACAAGGATTCCATCATGGCTTACTTCCAATCCAAGCCCACCGCCGGGCGCCATTTCCTGCAAATCCCAGGGCCCAGCAATGTGCCAGACCGCGTGCTGCGCGCGATGGACAACCCCACCATGGACCATCGCGGGCCGGATTTTGGCATCTTCGGCAAGGGGGTGCTTGAGAAAATCCGCCATGTTTTCAAGACCAAAGGCCCGGTGGTGATCTACCCCGCCAGCGGCACCGGCGCCTGGGAAGCGGCGCTGGCCAATACGCATTCCCCCGGCGACCGGGTGCTGATGTGCGAAACGGGCTGGTTCGCCCATTTGTGGCATGAAATGGCATCACGCCTTGGGATCGTGACCGATTACGTGCGGACCGATTGGCGCCGCGGCGCGGATGTGGAAGCGATTGAGGCAAAGCTCCGCGAAGACAAGGCCCATACCATCAAGGCCGTGGCCGTGGTGCATAATGAAACCAGCACCGGTGCCACATCGCGCATTGGCGAAGTGCGCCGCGCCATGGATGCCGCTGGCCACCCTGCCCTTTTGCTGGTGGATACCATTTCCTCACTCGGGTCCATGGATTACCGGCACGATGAATGGGGTGTGGATGTCACCGTATCGGGCTCACAAAAGGGGCTGATGCTGCCGCCGGGGCTTTCCTTCAATGCGATCAGCGCCAAGGCGCTGAAGGCGAGTGAGACCGCCAAGCTGCCGCGTAGCTTTTGGGATTGGCAGCCAATGATCGCTTCCAATGCCACCGGCTACTTCCCCTATACGCCGGCGACCAATCTTTTGTACGGGCTGGATGCGGCGGTGGATATGCTGCTGGAAGAGGGCCTGGATAACGTCTTCGCCCGGCATGATCGCCATGCAGAGGCCGCGCGCCGCGCCGTGCGCCATTGGGGCTTTGAAATTCAATGCGCCGATCCGCGCCATTACTCATCGGTGCTGACGGCGGTGCGCCTGCCGGAAGGCCATAGCGCCAATGCGCTCCGCGCCACCATCCTGGAACGCTTCAACATGAGCCTGGGCAATGGCTTGGGCCAATTGAATGACCGCGTCTTCCGCATTGGCCATTTGGGCGATTTCGGCGATCTGCAATTGACCGGCACGCTGAGCGGCGTGGAGATGGGGCTGCGCGCCGCGGGCGTGCCGCATCAATCCGGCGGCGTGCAGGCGGCGATGGATTATTTGAGCGGGAATGCGTGAAGGCCTGGCGGCGTGACCCGTCGTCACGGGTTACGCCCTATCCTGAAGGCGCTGCATGAGCGCTGAAGCACCCGATGTGCTGATCATCGGCGCTGGTGTGGCCGGTATTGCGGCGGCCCGAGCGATCCGCGCGCGCGGGCTGTCATGCCTGGTACTGGAAGCAAAGAACCGCATCGGTGGCCGCGCCTATACCGATGCGACAGGCTTTGATCATGGCGCTTCCTGGCTGCATCAGGCCAATGAAAATCCACTGACCGCGTTGGCCGAAGCACTCGGTTTTGAATCGGTGGATCACGATAAGCTGCGCCAGCGCCTGCTGTTTACCGAAGGCCGCTTCGCCACCACCGCCGAACGCCGCGCCTTCGCGGCGGCCGAGGATCGCTTCTGGCGCGTGATTGAAGCCGCCGCCGCGGATGGCGCACCAGACCGCCCGGCCGCAGACGCCGCCCCCCAAGGCGGGCGCTTTGATCCGCTGGTGGCGCATTGGGAAGGGGCTCAGATTTGCGCCGCTGAGCTTGCGCGGATGAGCCTGCATGATTTCGCCGCCACCGCGCTGGATGGCCCAAATCTTTTGCTCCGCCGCGGTCTTGGGACTTTGGTCGCGACTCTCGCTGCGGGCTTGCCGATCACGCTGAATGCGCCCGTGACGCAAATCGATTGGCGCGGCAAGGATGTTGAAGTGGGCGGCGCTTTCGGACGCATCCGCGCACGCGCCGTCATCGTCACGGTATCAACCGGTGTGCTGGCGCAAGGCAGCATTGCCTTTACGCCTGATCTGCCCGCTGAAAAACACGATGCCATCAACGCGCTACCGCTTGGCTTGCTGAGCAAGCTCGCCTTTCCCATCCCGCCAGGTGTGCTGCCGGAATTCGGCGCTTTCGCCAGCCTCCGGCGCGATATCGCCACACCCGGTGATCGGCCCATTTCCTGGATCGCGCGGCCCTTCGGCGCGCCGGTGATGCTTGCCTTCATCGGTGGTTCCCTCGCTTGGGAATTATCCCGCGCCGGCAAGCGCACGAGCGAAGCACATGCGCGTGCAGAATTCGCCCGCGTCTTTGGCGTGGAAGCCGCAGCCGCACTCGGCCCGCCCATCATCACTGAATGGGGCGAGGACCCGCATTTCCTTGGCAGCTATAGCCACGCCATCCCAGGCGCGCAGGCGGCGCGGCGCGTGCTGGGCGAGCCGCTTGGCAATGGCCGGCTGATCTTTGCGGGTGAGGCCTGCCACCCGCGCTATGCCGCCACCGTTGCGGGTGCCTGGTTGAGTGGGGAGGCTGCGGCACAACTGGTGCTGCCCTGATACCACGCCCAATCCACAAATGCTTTCAGCGCTGGCAAGGATTTTCTTGGACAAGCCCATAGCTTCGGGCGTAAGCCTTTGCCCCGCGCCGCGTGACAAACACAGCGCGCATCCTTGGGGAGACATGCCATGACCATTCATCTCGCGCGCCGGGGTTTTCTGGTGGCTGGGCTTGCTGCTGCGGGGGTATTTGCCTCAGCGCGAAAGCCCCTTTTCGCGCAAACACCGGATGGTCCCTTCCGCCTTCCGGCCTTGCCCTATGCCGCCAATGCCAATGAAGCGGCGATTGATGCCATGACCATGGAATTGCATCATGGCCGCCATCACGCTGCCGCCGTTGCCGCGCTCAACACTATCGCGCGCGACTATCCGGCGCTTGCCACCATGCAGATTGATGACGCGCTGATGCGGCTTTCCCAAGCGCCTGATGCTGTGCGCACCGCGCTCCGCAACAATGCGGGCAGCCATGCGAATCACAGCATGTTCTGGGAAATCATGGGCGGTCAGGGTGGTGAGCCCAGCGGCGATCTGAAAGCCGCGATTGACCGAGACCTTGGCGGCTTCGCCAAGATGCAAACGGATGTCAACGCGGCCGGCATGCGCGTATTTGGCTCAGGCTGGGTGTTCGTGGTGGTGACACCGGCGGGCGGGCTTTCCATCGCCATTCGGCCCAATCAGGATAATCCGCTCATGGATGGGCAGCGCGTGTTGATGGGCAATGATGTCTGGGAACACGCCTATTACCTGCGCTACCAGAATCGCCGGGCGGAATATCTGACCAATTGGTGGAAGGTGCTGAATTGGGACAGGATCGCCGCGCGCTACGAAGCAGCGCGCAACGGCACCTTGCGGATGTGAGAACCGGTCAGCGCCCGCCTCAACAATTCGAAGGCGGGCGCGCCGCGGTTGCGAAATTCAGCAAGCACGCCCCGTAGCGAGCATTGAAGGCGGAACTGGCACCCGCACTATGGCCAATCAGGCCCTCAGGGCGGTCAATCAACAGGAACCCGGCAAAGCGCTGGCCATATTGCCGCATCAGGGCGGCACGCCGTTCCGGTTCAGCATCATAGGGATCATCGCGAAAATTCGCCGCCGCCAGCCGCGCCTGGGATGATGCCTGGCCGGCGGCAAGGATCGCTTCCAATTGGCTGATCTGTTGCCACTGCGGATCGTTTCTGGCGTCAGCACCACGGCCATGTGCGGCTGAGGCAATGGCGATCACCACATCGGCAAGTCCTGGCTGATCCAACACCATCATGGCGTTCCACCCGCCACGCGATTGCCCCGCCACAATGATCTGCCGATATCCGCGGCGGCGCAGCTCCGCCAAATCGGTTCGCAGCCAGCGCGCTGCGCGCGCGGTTTCATCCGAATTTGGATGGCGATCAAAGCGCCAAATATCATAACCGGCATTATTGAAGTGCCGGGTCCAGCTTTGCGGTTGGGAACCCCGCGAATCATCCATGCCCACGCCCCTTCCGGCGCGCTCACCCCGACCATGAGCAAAAACCAAAACCCCGCGCGCCTGCTGCGGCCCCCACCAGATAAAGCGATTATCCGGCACCGTATCATGCGCCATGGAGGAAATGCCGATATTGGCCGGCGGCGGAGCGGGTGCCCATTCGCGCCCTGGCCGCACAATTGCCAGATCACGCAGCACGACGGCGCAATTGCCGGCGCCAGCGCGTCTTTCACAACTGGCTATGGCCCTTTGTTCGACAAAGGCCGCGTCACCACCACCGGCCTGCCAACCCATGGCGCCATTCGGTCCCACGGCAAAGGCACGCGGCGTATTCAGGCGCAGAAAACGCTCAAGATCCGCATTGTTGGAAGCCGGCAGGCCCAGAACGCGCGCGGCATCCAGAATGGGCGCGCTCTGCGCCAAGGCAAGCCGCATGGGCGCCAGGATCAGCACCAGCAGGCAGCAGATCAGGCCTGAAGACCAACGCATGTTTCCCCCTGGAAATGCATGATTTGCACAGCAGACTGCAACAAACACCAAGTCGCGGGCAAGCGTTCATGGCGCAGAACAAGCAGCGCAACCGGACCACATCAGATGAAACGGAAGATTGATCCCGGCCTCAACAACTCGTAGGCGGGCGCGGTGCGGTCGCGAAGCGCAGTAGACACGCCCCGTAACGATCATTGAAGGCCGTGGTGCCGCCCGCACCATGGCCGGTCACACCTTCAGGCCGGTCAATCAACAAAAGCGCCGCGAAACGCTCCCGCTGGCGCCGCAAAATCTCGGCACGCCGATCCGGTTCCGCCATGAAAGGATCGTCGCGAAAATCCGCCACCGCAAGCCGCGCGCGGCTGGCCCCTGCAGCCTCGGTCATCAGCGCCTCCAACTCCGCCAACTGCGCGTGCAGGCGGTTATCTTCCTCGCTCAAGCGCCCATGCGCGGCGGCGGCAATCGCAATCGCCACATCGGCAAGGCCCGGGCGGTTCAGCATCATCAGCGCATTCCAACCACCGCGCGATTGCCCCGCGACAACCACTTGGCGGTAGCCACGCCGGCGGAGCTCTGCCAAATCCGCGCGCAACCAGGCCGCGGCGCGGCGCGCGCTATCGGCATTGGGTTCCCGGTCAAAACGCCAGACATCGAAGCCGGCATTGTTGAAATGCCGCGTCCAGCTTTGCGGCTGGCGCCCGCGCAAATCCTGCAACGCTTCCTTCCCATGGCCAAACACCAGCACGCCGCGCGCCTGTTCCGGTCCCCACCAGATGAAGCGTTCATCCGGCAGCGTCGCGTGATGGGCGGAGGTGATGGCCACCCCCTCCGGCGGCGGGTTCGGCGCCCATTCCCGCCCTGGCTTCACGATCGAAAGATCACGCAGCGCAATGGTGCAGGCGCCAGGCCCCGCGCGTCTTTCGCAATTGGCCAGCGCGGTTTGCTCAACAAAGGCCGCATCGCCCCCGCCGGCCTGCCAGCCGAAGGTGCCATTCGGCCCAAAGGCCAGCACCCGCGGTGTATTCAGGTTCAGAAAGCGGCGAACACTCGGATGGCTGGTCTCGGGCAGGCCGAGAATGGTCGGGGCTTCCAGAATGGGCACGGCCGGCGCCTGAGCATGGCCGAGCGGCGCCAGGGCCAGCCCAAGCACCCCCGCAACCGCCGCGACAAGGCCCTTCCAGGCCGCCATGCCGAAATCCCCATGAAAGCGCCGGCATTTTCGCGAAGCCGGGACGCCGCCGCAAGCCCCGCTTGCCCTGGCTGCGCGCGGGGGGCATATCGCCCCCCTATCTTGCACTTCCCAAGGGAAAGATCATGCGCGTCAAAGATGTGAAGAAGGTCGTGCTCGCCTATTCGGGCGGCTTGGATACCAGCGTCATCCTGAAATGGCTGCAAACCACCTATAAATGCGAAGTCATCACCTTTACCGCCGATCTTGGTCAGGGTGAGGAATTGGGCCCGGCGCGCGACAAGGCGCTGCTGCTTGGCATCAAGCCGGAAAATATTTTCATGGATGATCTGCGCGAGGAATTTATCCGCGATTTCGTCTTTCCCATGTTCCGCGCCAATGCGCTTTATGAGGGGATGTATCTGCTGGGCACGTCCATCGCCCGCCCGCTGATTGCCAAGCGCCAGATCGAAATCGCCGAAGCCATGGGTGCGGATGCGGTGGCGCATGGCGCAACCGGCAAGGGCAATGACCAGGTGCGCTTTGAACTCAGCTATTACGCGCTGAAGCCGGATGTGAAGGTGATCGCCCCCTGGCGCGAATGGGACCTGACCAGCCGCACGCGCTTGATCCAATTCGCCGAGGAACACCAGATCCCGATTGCGAAGGACAAGCGCGGCGAAGCACCCTTCAGCGTGGATGCCAATCTGCTGCACAGCAGCAGCGAAGGCAAAATCCTGGAAGAACCCTGGGACGCGCCGGATGAAATGGTCTGGCAGCGCACCATCAGCCCGATGGATGCGCCAGACCGCGCCACCGATATCACCATTGAATTCGAACGCGGCGATGCGGTTGGCATCAATGGTGAGCGTCTGTCGCCCGCAACCTTGCTCACGAAGCTGAACGCGCTTGGCAAGGAAAATGGCATTGGCCGGCTTGATCTTGTCGAAAACCGCTTTGTCGGCATGAAGTCCCGCGGCTGCTACGAAACCCCCGGCGGCACCATTCTTTATGTCGCGCATCGCGCCATGGAAAGCATCACGCTGGATCGCGAAGCGGCGCATCTGAAAGACAGCCTGATGCCGCGCTATGCGGAGCTGATCTATAACGGCTTCTGGTTCGCGCCCGAACGGCGCATGCTTCAAGCGCTGATTGATGAAAGCCAGCACAGCGTCTCAGGCACCGTGCGGCTCAAGCTCTATAAGGGCAATACCATCGTCACCGGGCGGCAATCGCCCAATAGCCTCTATTCCATGAAGCATGTGACGTTCGAGGATGACCAGGGCGCTTATGATCAGTTCGATGCGCAGGGCTTCATCAAGTTGAATGCGTTGCGCCTGCGGCTTGGCGCCATGGCTGGCCGCAAGGGCGGGCAGCTTTGATCTGAAACTGGGGCGGGGTTTCAACCCGCCACCGGCACCGGGAGTAGGGGGCGTCATGGCGCGTTTCAGCGGCACAGCGATGATCATCACCGGCGCGGCGCGCGGCATTGGCGCCGCAACTGCCAGGCTTGCCGCCGCTGAAGGTGCACAGCTTCTGCTGACCGATATCATTGCCGACGAATTGGAGGCCTTGCAGGCATCCATCATCAGCGCCGGCGGCGCGGCGCACGCCATGGTGGTGGATGCGTCTTCCGAAGCCGGGGCTGACGCCATGGTAGCAGAATGCGTCGCCGCCTATGGCCGGCTGGATGTCGCGGTGAACAATGCCGGCATCATGCAGCCGGAAATCGCCACCGTCAGCGAAGCCTCGCTTGAGATGTGGCAGCGTGTCATGGCGGTGAACCTGACGGGTGTTTTTCTGTGTTGCCGGGCTGAGTTGCGCCAGATGGTCGCGCAGGGTGGCGGCGTGATCGTCAATATGGCGTCCATCGGCGGCATTACCGGCTTGAATGGTGCGCCGGCCTATGCGGCGAGCAAGCATGGCGTTGTGGGTCTCACGCGCAGCATTGCAATGGATTATGCGCGCCATGGCATTCGCTGCAACGCCATCTGCCCATCCGGCACGGATACGCCCATGGTGGCGCAGGCCGGTCGCTTGGTGGAAAGCTATATCGGGGATCGGATGAAAACCAATCCGGGGCTTGATCCGGATAGCCTGACGCCGGCCAAGATCCAGGGCCTGCTTGGCCGCAACGCGACACCTGAAGAACAGGCCGAGGGTATCTTGTGGTTGGCGTCCAGCCAATCCTCCTTCGTCACCGGGATCACCTTGCCGGTGGATGGCGGCTGGACGGCTTTTTGATTGCAGGGCCGCAGCCGCGCGGACTTCACCAAGCGAAGACATAAAAAAGCCCAGGAGGCAGAACCCCCTGGGCTTTTTGTTGAGGCGGCAGCGCCGCCCAAATGGGTTTAGCTATGCGCCAACATCGCGAGCAACAGCAGCGCGACGATGTTGGTGATCTTGATCATCGGGTTCACCGCCGGGCCCGCCGTATCCTTGTACGGGTCGCCAACAGTATCACCGGTGACAGCGGCCTTATGGGCTTCAGAGCCCTTGCCGCCATGATGACCATCTTCAATGTACTTCTTCGCATTGTCCCAGGCGCCACCACCGGTGGTCATGGACACCGCGACAAAGAAGCCAGTCACAATCACACCAAGCAGCATCGCCCCCAGCGCTTCAAAGCCAGCAGCCTTGCCGGCAATGGCGCTGATGCCGAAATACACCACCAGCGGTGAAAGCACCGGCAACAAGGACGGGATGATCATTTCCTTGATCGCCGCCTTGGTCAGCATATCCACCGCACGGCCGTAATCCGGCTTGTCGGTGCCTTGCATGATGCCCGGCTTTTCCTTGAATTGGCGCCGCACTTCTTCAACCACGCTCATCGCCGCGCGGCCCACCGCTGTCATCGCCATGCCGCCAAACAGGTAGGGCAGTAAGCCACCGAACAGCAGACCCACCACAACATAGGGGCTGGAAAGCGAGAAGGTCAGCGTACCAACGCCCTGGAAATACGGGTACTGCGCCGCATTCTGCACGAAGTAGTTCAGATCCTGCGTATAGGCGGCAAACAGCACCAGTGCACCAAGACCGGCTGAACCAATGGCATAGCCCTTGGTAACCGCCTTGGTCGTATTGCCAACGGCATCCAGCGCATCGGTGGTCTGGCGGATTTCCTTGGGCAGGCCAGCCATTTCGGCAATGCCACCCGCGTTATCCGTGACCGGGCCGAAGGCATCCAGCGCCACCACCACACCGGCCAGCGCCAGCATGGTCGTCACCGCAATGGCAATGCCGTAAAGCCCCGCCAGCGCATAGGTGATCAGCACGCCCGCGATGATGATCAGCGCGGGGATCGCCGTGCTTTCCATCGAAACCGCAAGCCCGCGGATCACGTTGGTGCCATGACCGGTGACCGAGCTTTCGGCAATCGCCTGCACCGGGCGGAAGCCCGTGCCGGTATAGTATTCCGTGATCCAAACGATCAGCCCCGTCACCGCCAAGCCGACCACGCCGCACAGGAACAGGTCGAAGGAAGTGAAGCTGGTGCCGGCCGCCGTCATGGAACCGAAGCCAAAGACCAGATAGGTCAGCGGCAGCAATACCACCAAGGAAAGCAGGCCCGTCACGATGAAGCCGCGATACATGGCCCCCATGATGGAATTATTCGCCGGCAGCTTCACGAAGTAAGTGCCAACGATGGAGGTCACGACGCAAACCGCCCCAATCGCGAGCGGATAGATCATGCCGCGTACCATATTGCCCGGATCGGCGAAGGCGATTGCCGCCAACACCATCGTGGCCACCATGGTCACTGCATAGGTCTCGAACAAGTCAGCGGCCATGCCGGCGCAGTCGCCAACATTATCGCCCACATTGTCAGCGATGGTCGCGGGGTTGCGGGGGTCATCCTCAGGGATGCCGGCTTCAACCTTGCCCACCATGTCGCCGCCCACATCCGCACCCTTGGTGAAAATGCCGCCGCCCAAGCGCGCGAAAATCGAAATCAGCGAAGCGCCGAAGCCAAGCGCCACCAGCGCATCAATCACCGTGCGGCTATTGGGGGCAAAGCCACCCAGCACGCTCAGGATGAAGAAGTAAACCGCCACGCCAAGCAGCGCGAGGCCCGCGACCAGCATCCCCGTAATGGCGCCCGACTTGAACGCAACATCAAGGCCGGCTGCGAGGGATTGCGTTGAAGCCTGCGCGGTACGCAGATTGGCGCGCACGGAGACATTCATGCCGATAAAGCCCGCCACACCGGACAGGATGGCGCCGATGGCAAAGCCAATCGCCACCGCAAAGCCAAGCCGCCAGGCGACCAGGGCGAAAAGCACCACGCCGACAATGGCGATAGTGCCGTATTGCCGCTTCAGATAGGCCGATGCGCCTTCCTGAATGGCGAGAGCAATTTCCTGCATCCGCGGCGTACCGGGATCGCGCGAAAGCACATCCTTGGCAGTGATCACACCATAGGCGATGGACAACGCCCCAAGCGCGATCACCAGGATCAGCGATAAGGTCAGCAAGGCTTAGACTCCCCCTTCGTGGCGCGGTTAAGGCCGCCGCGCGCCGGCATGGAGACCGGCGCGGAATCTCTCCCGCAGCGGCCCTGATGGGGCGCTTCCTTAAAAGGGGCAGGGCAGGGGCGCAACGGGGGGCAGGGCTTTCTGGCAGAAAACCCGGCCATTTCGCGCGAAGTCAGGCCTTTCTGGCCCGTTCAATCGCTTCCTGGATCAGCCGGCGCGCCTCCGCGGCATCGCCCCAGCCGATGAATTTTACCCATTTGCCGGGTTCCAGGTCCTTATAATGCTCAAAGAAATGCTGGATCTGCTCAATGGTGATCTTGGGCAGGTCGGTGTGGTTATGCACATGAACATAGCGCTGGGTGAGCTTGGGGGATGGGACAGCGATGATCTTCTCATCCCCGCCGCCATCATCTTCCATCTTCATCACGCCAACGGGGCGCACATTCAATACTGCACCCGGCACGATGGGGCGGGTATTGGCCACCAGCACGTCAATCGGGTCGCCATCTTCGGAAAGTGTGTGCGGCACAAAGCCATAATTCCCAGGATAGCGCATGGGTGTATGCAGAAAGCGGTCCACGAATAGCGTGCCGGCGGCCTTGTCCATCTCGTACTTGATGGGCTCGCCACCAATCGGGACTTCAACGATCACATTCACATCATTCGGCGGGTCCTTGCCGATGGGAATGGCATCTATGCGCATGGGGGGTTCTCCAGGGGGGCGAGGCAGCCCCTGCGGCAGCCCGGCCATCACCCGATGGGGCGGGATATGCCCGCGCGGGCGAATATTGCAAGCGTGGCACGGCTTGCCAGCCTGCGCGCCGCCCCGCAGGGTAGTGGGATGAATGCCTCCGTCCGCGCCGCTTTCGCCACCGCCGCCGCCCGCCGCGCGCCAGAGGTGGTGGCGCTGACGCAACGCCTGACCGCCATCGCCTCCCCCAACCCACCCGGCGATGTGCGCGCCGCTGCCCAAGAAGCCGCCGCCATGCTCCGCGCTTTGGCCCCCGCAGCTGAGGTATCGCTCCACGCCACCGACCCGCAGGTGACCAATCTGGTCGCGCGCATCAAAGGCGCCGGGCCGGGGCGGCTGCTGGCCTATAACGGCCATCTGGATACCTATCCGGTGAATGAGGCTCTGCCCTGGACCGTGCCCCCTTTGGGCGGCCTGCTGCGTGATGGCCGGCTTTATGGGCGCGGTGTCGCCGATATGAAGGGCGGCATTGCCGCTTCCATGCTGGCCTTTGCCTTGCTGGCGGAATACCGCGCCACTTGGCACGGCGAAGCGCTGCTGACGCTGGCGGGCGATGAGGAAAGTATGGGCCCGCTCGGCACCAAATGGCTGTTGGACAATGTGCCGGGGCTTGCGCAAGCCGCTGGCGTCATCATCGGCGATGCCGGCAGCCCGCGTGTGCTGCGCTTTGGCGAAAAAGGCTTCGTTTGGATCGAGATCGAGGCCGCGGGCCGCGCTTCCCATGGCGCCCATGTGCATTTGGGCGATAACGCCATTGATCGGTTGCGCGCTGCCCTGGATGCGGTGGCGGCACTGCGCGCCATGGCGCCCGAAGCGCCGCCTTCAGTCACCGCCGCCATCGCCGCCGCGCGCGGCATCAGTGAATCGCTATCGGGCGCCGGAGAAGCCGCGGTGCTTGGCAGTGTCACGGTGAATATCGGGCGGATCGAAGGCGGCGCCTCACCCAATCTGGTGCCGGCCTCAGCCCGTGCCGCCTGCGATATCCGCTTGCCGGTAGGCGTGCCCAGCGCGCGGCTGCTGGGCGCTTTGCATCAGGCGCTTGATGCGCTGCCCGGCATTACCTGGCGCGTGCTGCGCTGCTTTGAACCCAACCACACCGACCCTGCCTTGCCCATTATCCGCCATGTCCATCAGGTGGCCGAGGAAGTGCTGCGTGAGCCCGTGGCCGTGAATATGCGCGTCGGCGGTTCCGATGCGCGCTGGTTCCGCATGGCCGGCCTGCCCACCGTGGTCTATGGCCCCACACCGCATAATATGGGCGGCGCGGATGAATGGGTTTCGGTCGCTGAATTGGAAGCCATCGCCCAAATCCATGCCCTGGCCGGGTTTGATTTCCTGAGCGTGGAGAATGCCGCATGATGGTCCTACTCGCCGAAATCCTGGCCTTCAGCCTGTTTGCCTTTTGGTTGCTGTTTTTTCTCGTGCAATGGCTGGCCCAGGCGCTGGGCGCCTGGCTTGGCCGCCGCCATACGGCACGCGGTACCGCGCCGGCGGAAGGGGTTGGCGTGGTGGTGGGCGGCATGCTCGGCCTGCTCGCCTTTGTGCTGGCGCTGACGCTTTCCTTCGCCACCACACGTTTTGAGGAACGCCGCCAAGGCACGCTAATGGAAGCCAATGCCATTGGCACTGCCTGGCTGCGCGCCAAGGCGATAGGCCATCCGCGCGGTGAGGAATTGGCCAAGCTATTCGAAGAATACACGAAGCTCCGTGCTGATTTCATCACGGCGCCGCTGGACCGCGATGTGGTGCGCAGCATCAATGAAAAGACCTCGGCACTGCAAAACCGCATTTGGGACCATGTCACCGCCATTGTGCGCGAAAGGCCGGATGCGATTTCATCTGCCCTGATGGCCGCCACGAATGAGGTGTTTGACAGTTCAACCGCCGAACGCTTCGCCTTCAATCAAAGTATGCCCGTGCAAATGGTCTGGCTGCTGATGGGCATTGCGGTGCTGAGCATTGGCGCGCTGGGCTATCAGTTGGGCATGCGCGGGCTTTCGCTGCCGATCCTTTCTGTGCTGCTGATCGGCATGTGGACATCGGTGATTGTGGTGATCCTGGATTTGAGCGCGCCGCGCATCGGCAGCCTGCGCTCCAGCGCCGCCGCCTATTACTGGACGCTGGATGGCTTCAACCCAGGCAGCACGCCGGCCCGAAGATAGGCCAGCACCTCGCCCGCCGGGGCCGCCCGTGATAGGGGAAGGGCGCCCATGACCCGCGCCGCATCCCCAGCCGAAGCCCCCATACCTGTCCGGCGCCGCAGCCCGGCCTGGGCTTGGGGGTCCTTGCTGGTGGCCTGCGCCATGGCAACGCCGATTCTGGCCGTTCTGGTCACCGCCGCCGCCCCAGGCGGCGAGGTCTGGCGGCATATCCTGGCCACGACGCTGCCGGAAATGCTGGCCACTTCGGCGCTTTTGGCCCTGCTTGTCGCGGCCATGGCGGGCAGTGCGGGCGCCATTACCGCGTGGCTGGTGGTGGCTTGCGAATTTCGAGGCCGGCGCTTTCTGGAAGTGGCCTTGCTGCTGCCCATCGCCATGCCGGCCTATCTTTGCGGCTATGTCTATACGTGGCTGTTGGATGTGGCGGGGCCGGTGCAAAGCACACTCCGCGCCGCCACCGGGCTTTCCTTCGGGCAATATTGGTTCCCGGAAATACGGAGCCTTCCTGGTGCGGCGCTCATGCTCGCCATGGTGCTTTATCCCTATGTGTACATGCTCTGCCGCGCGGCGTTCTTGCAGCAAAGCGTTTGCCTGATCGAAGCATCGCGCACGCTGGGCCATGGGCTGGCGCGGAGTTTTCTGCATGTCGCCCTGCCGCTTGCGCGCCCAGCCTTGGCCGCCGGAATTGCGCTGGCGCTGATGGAAACGCTGGCCGATTTCGGCACGGTGCAGCATTTCGCAGTAAGAACCTTCACCACTGGCATTTATGAAGCCTGGTTCGGCATGGATAATCGCCCGGCCGCGGCGCAGCTTGCGGTGGCCCTGCTTGGCTGTGTCGGGCTGTTGCTGGCCTTGGAGCATTTTTCGCGCGGCGGGCGGCGCTTTCACCCCACCACCACGCGTCACCCGGCGCTTCGCCCCGTGCGGCTTTCCGGCTGGCGGGAAGGTCTGGTGCTATGTGCCTGTGCGCTGCCACTGCTGATAGGTTTTGTCATTCCGGCGGGCGCTTTGCTGTGGCTGATGGTGCAAGCGGGCGACCCCTTCAGCCCAGGGCGCTATCTGCCCTATGCGCGCAATTCCCTGGTGCTGTCGGGCATCACTGCTGTGCTTGCGGTGCTGCTCGCCGCCGGCATGGCGTGGTCCGCGCGGCTATATCCATCGCCCGCGCGCAGCATTGCCAATCGCGTTGCCTCGCTTGGCTATGCGTTGCCGGGTTCGGTGATTGCGGTCGGCGTGCTGGTGCCCTTTGGCTTGTTCGACAATGCGCTTGATTCCTGGTTGCGCGCGCGGTTTGGGGTTTCATCCGGGTTGTTGCTGTCGGGTACCATGGCAGCACTGGTCTTTGCCTATCTGGTGCGGTTCTTGGCGGTGGCGCTTTCCACGGTGGAATCAGGCCTCGCGCGGCTCAAGCCATCCTATACGGATGCGGCGCGTGTGCTGGGCCGCCGGCCCGGGCAGGCGGTGCGCGAAGTGGAAGTGCCGCTGGCGCGTGGCGCGCTGCTGACCGCTGGGCTTTTGGTATTTGTGGATACCATGAAGGAATTGCCGGCAACGCTGATCGTGCGGCCCTTTGACCTCGATACGCTTGCGGTGCGTGTCTACAATCTGGCATCGGATGAAAGACTGGCCGAGGCATCAACCGCGGCTGTCTTGATTGTCCTTGTTGGGCTGCTGCCGGTGGCGGCGCTTACGCGCATGATGCGGCGGGAATAATCAGTATAGCTTGAGCGCAGCGGCGGCATCAGGCGCTTCGTGCAGCGCGTCTATAGCTTGCGTCAGCGCCTCGGCCCTGCCTTCTGGCACAATACCATTGAAACAAGCCCTGACCTTGGCGATTTGCGCCGCGCGCGGCAGTGGGTTTTCTGGGCTGCCTAAGGCGGCGTCCACGCGCTGATTGAGCTTCGTCCCATCCTGCAGTTCAATTTCCACACGCTGCGGCACCACGGCGTTTTCATCGCCGTTGCCATCGCCGAGTAATGCAACGCGTGCCGCCAAAGCATGAGTTGCGGGATCACGCAGCAAAGCGTCACTGAAATCGCCAAGCCCAAGGCTGCCCGAAAGCAGCGTGCGCGCCACCACATAGGGCAGGCAAAGCCGCGCATAATTGCCGGTCAGATCGGGCTTGATAGGCCGACCCACCAGGCGCATCGCCAGCGGTGGCAAAAAAAGCCGCACCGCCGCCACATCGCCCGCAGCAATCCGATGCGCCGCCATCAGCCGCTGCACGCCATCAATCGCAGGATGCGTCAGCCGGCCTGAGGGAAAGGGTTTGTGTGCCAGCCGCGTCACCTGCCAGGTGCTGCCAAGTGCCGCGAGACCAAGGGCCAAATCATGCTCGGGTTCCGTCAGTTTCAAAAAACCAAATGTCCCGGTGAGCCATTGCGCTGGCCCTGCGGCACCCGCCGCCGCCAAATCCGCCGCGCGCAGCCCGGCCATGGCGGCGAAGCCCATTTGCACCGGCAGCGCCATGGAACCTTCGCTATGCGCCTGCATGGTGCCAGGTATCTGCCCGAGCAGAAGCCCCGCACCGGCTGAGGCGGTGGCCAGATCAAACCCACGCAGCCGCGCCACCGCGCCATAAGCACCAAACATCCCCGCCGTTGCCGGGCGGAAGAACCGCATCGGCCCGCGCGCCGCAGCGCCTATGGTGCAGGCCAGATCAAGCCCAAGAATCACCGCCGCCATGAAGCGCGCACCCGATACGGGGCGGCCTTGGCGGCTTTGCCTTTCCGATTCGGCCAGCGCGGCGGAGAGCGTCGGCGTCATCGCATGCACCACGGCGGCTTCATGGATGGCGTCGAATTCCAGAGCGTGCGCCTGAAACGCATTCATGAAGGCAGCCTGAGAGGCGGGCAGCTTTACCCCGTCACCCCAAAGGCTCGCTTCCTCCCCCGCGCCCCAGCCGCGCGCTGCCGCGAGCAAGCCCGGCCGCGCCGCATGTGCCATGCCCGCGACACCAACCGCGAGCCCATCCAGCAGGAAGATGCGCGCAGCCTCCCGCGCTGCTTCGGGAATGGCGGCCTCGGGCGTTGCCAACAGGTGGCGGAGCAGGATGGTTTCAGCGGTATCTGTCATGGCGCCCATGCTGCCCGCGTTATGGTCCCCGTCAAGCACCATGGCGCGCGCCGCCGCTTCGTGCTCGCATAACACACCTGGAGGAACTCGCATGGCCAAGATCAAAGGCATCGTCGTTTGCCCACAACCGCGCGCTGCGGATGTTGGGGCGGAAATCCTGCGTCGTGGCGGCAATGCCTTTGACGCCGCCGTCGCCAGCGCCTTCTGCCAAATGGTGCAAGACCCCTTCATGTGCGGCATTGGCGGCATGGGCACCTTGCAATTCCGCGACGCTAAAACCGGCCGCCAGGGCATGATTGATTTCCACCCCCGCGCCGGCGCCAAAGTATGCGCCGATATGTGGGCCGCCGATAGCAAGGGCAAATCCGAAATCTCTGGCTACGCGCTGTTTGATGATCACCGGGCTGAGCTTGGCTATACCGCCATCATGACCCCCGGCACGGTGGCGGGATTCGCGCATTTCCACGCGCAGTTTTGCTCCATGGATTGGGCCGATCTGCTGGCGCCGGCCATTGCCATGGCGCGGGATGGCGTGCTGGTAACACCCTTTTTTCGCGATTTCCTGGAACGTAAGCCACAACCGGGCCTGCCCAGCGGCATGCAACGCGTGACGAAAACCAAGGCCTGCGCCGCGCTTTATTTGAACCAGGCCGGGCAATTGCATGAAGTCGGCGACAAGCTCGTGCATACGGAAATGGCGCGCACGCTGGAACGCATCGCCACCAAGGGCGCGCAGGATTTCTACACGGGCGAAATCGCCGGTCAGATCATCAATGATTTCACGCAAAACGGCGCCTTCATCACCGCCGATGATTTGCGCGATTACCGCGTGCGTGAAAGCGCGCCCGTGATCGGCACCTATCGCGGCTACAAGATTTCATCGAATCCGCCGCCTGGGTCGGGTGCGGTGCTGATTGCCATGTTGAATATTCTGGAACAATTCGATCTTGGGTCGCTGCCCGCCGGCAGTGCCGGGCATTACGATCTGGTCGCGCGCGCTATGGCGGCAGCGCACCACGACCGGGATGAGGCGCTGGGCGATCCGGATTTCGTGCCGGTGCCAACCGAATCCCTGATCTCAAAATCCCGCGCTGCGGAATGGGCCAAGCGCATCAGGGATGGCTGGCTGCCGGGTGGGCGGATCGGTGAACCACCCTCCTGCACCACGCATCTTTCCGTTTGGGATGCGGCGGGCAATTGCGTTTCCGTCACGCATACGCTTG
>JADCES010000122.1 GCA_020250005.1 Roseomonas sp. | reverse complement strand
CACGGCAAAGGTCCCGAGTGATCGCTTTTCCTCATCCGTATCGAAAAAGGAATAAACCGCCGATAACCCATCAGCCAGCCAATCCGTGAGGCACGCGCCCAAAAGCCGGTCCTGCGCATCGCGGAATTCCAAGACGCCGGTGCTGATCGGCGTATCCTCGATCATGGCGCGATAATCATAATAGCCCATGGCGGCCATATCGCCATCGGCATGGCGGTTTTTCTGATAGCGCTGGAATAGCGTGAATTGTTCCGCCGTGGCGCGCGCCGGCATTTCGGAAATGGTCAAATCCGCATTGGCGCGCAGGATGCGCCGCTGCGTGCGGTCTGGCGTGAAATCCTCACTCACCACACGGATCGGCACGCAGGCCTGGCAGCCAGGGCAAACCGGCGCATAGGCGATGTTATGGCTGCGGCGAAACCCAGCGCGGGAGAGGCGTTCATGCAAAGCCTCCGCTTCCGTGCCGGATAATTCGGTCACGATCTTCCGCTCCGTCCGGCCCGGCAAATAGGGGCAGGGCAGCGGGGCGGTCGTATAGAAGAATTGCGGACGGCGGGGTGGGCGATGCAGCATGCGGCGCCATTTTCGCCTCAGACCGCTTTGGAATCAACCACCTTGCACAAGCCCCCTATGGCGCGGGGTTCAGGCGGATGCGCCCGGTCACGTCCTGTGCTGCCGCCAGGGGCAAAAGCGCGCCTTCGCGCCAGAGCGGCAGCATATCGCCCCAATGCCGGCTGAAGGGGTGGCCGGATTGACCAGTCGCGATCACGGCATAGGCGCCATCGGGGGCGGCCAGATCCATCACGCCGCGAAACCCGGCGCCATGCACGGCACCAAAGCCTGCACCGCGAAAGGCCGCGCGCGCCACGGTTTCACCATCCCCACCCGGCGCGGCAGCTAGGCCCAGCCAATCCCGCAAATAGGGAATGAAGCGCAGAATGGCATGATCAAAGCGCGCGATATGCGCGGCCCCCCAGCGCCATTGCCGCGGGTCGGCGCCGTGATCCGCCGCAAGCGCCGCCACCGCTTCCGCGAGCGCTGCGGCAAGCATGGGCGCGCAGCCCCCTTCCCCGCACCAGCGCGAAGCCGCATCGCTGCCTTGCAGCAAGGGGCGCAGGAATTCCGGCGAAGGCGCGAAACCATCTCGCGGCAGCTTGGCGCGCGCCAATAGCGCCCGACCAAAACCGCGCATGGTCGCGTGGAAGATCAAGGGCTCTGGCCGATCCGCCGCCATTTCCCCATCCCAGGCTTGCAGCAGAGCAAGCGCAGCCCCAGCCGCACCTTCCATGGGCGGCAGGGCGCGAAAAGCGGTCAAAGCCTCGGCCGCGAAAAGACTGGTGCGATCCATCTGCAAGGCAGCGAAATCCGCCGGCGCGTATTGGGGCTGCGCGGCCAAGCCCGCGCCAATGCGCCGGAAGCGCCAGTCGCCATACCAATCACGACTGAGAAACGCGGTATGATCCGCCGGCGCCACGCGGTTATTCGCATTCGCGATCACGCCGCTTGCTGGGTTTTCCACATGCGGCTTGGCGTCAAACGGCAAAAACCCATCCCATCCTGCCGCGCCATCCCAGCCCGCGCGCGGCAGCGCGCCATCACCGGCGCGGCGCTGCGGCACGCGGCCCACAATGAACATGGCAATGCCGCCAGCACGATCCGCCAGCATCAGATTTTGCACTGGGCTGCTGATATCCTCCGCCGCCTTGCGTGCCTCTGTGATGCTCCCAGCGCGATTGAGCCGCAATAATCCGCGCGCGGAGGTCTCGCCCGCCGCAAGGCTTGCCATGGCCAACGCGAGCACTGTCCCGGCTTCACTTTGAAAACTGGGATCGAGGTCAGAAATCACCGGCCCATGGCGTGTTTCGCGAAAACGAAACCGCACCGGCGCGGCGCCGCGCACGGCGATATCCGTTTCATGCCAGGTGAAGTCGCGCGGCCCTTCAGGCGTTGCATAGCGCCCATCCTCGGTCAGTTTTTCGATGAAAATATCCTGCGTATCGGCATGCGTGGTGGTGAAACCCCAGGCGAGGTTTTCATTCCGCCCAATCACAATCCCCGGCACGCCGGGCGCGGTGGCGCCCATCAGCCTGCGCCCATCCGGCAGGCTGATGCGTGCCAGATACCAAAGAATGGGCGCGCTATGCGAAAGATGCGGATCGGCAGCAAGCAAGGGCGCACCCGTCGCGCTTCGCCCTGCCCCGACCGCCCAAGCATTGGAAGCAATTTCAGGCAAAGGCGCATCTTCCGGAAAGCGCGGCAGATGCTGGACCAAAGCGGCGAGTGCCGCGCCATTCAGCCCCTCAGCATGCAGCGCACCGCTTGCCTTGGCTTCTGTCTGCATCAGCGGTTCATCGGGGCGGCCTGCTGTTGTATCCTCCGGCCAAAGATCCGCGAGTTGTTCGGGCGAAAGCCGCGCCGCCAGCCGCGCACGTTCCAATTCCATGCGCCAATTGCCGCCAAGCCAAAGCCCCATGATCTTGCCCCAGAGCAGGCTATCCACCGGCTGCCAGGGTGCGGGCGCACCGAGCGCGATGAATTCCGGCGCGGCAAAACGCCCGCGCGATGCGATCCAGCCATTCACCCCGTGCGCATAGGCTTCCAGCATGGCGCGGGTTTCGGGATCGAGCGCGGCCAAATCAGCCGCCGCGCGTTCTTCCAGGCGTAGCAAGCGCATGAAGCGATCAAGCCGGAGCGCCGCCGCACCCGCTACTGCCGCTGTCTGCCCGCGCGCGCCGCGACGCATCATTTCCATCTGAAACATCCGGTCGCGCGCATGGAGAAACCCGAGCGCAGCCCAGGCATCTTCTTCGCTGCTGGCTTCAATATGCGGAATGCCGCGTGTGTCGAGTGTGATGGCAACCGGCGCAGCAAGCCCTGGCAAGGCAAGTTCAGCATTGCGCGCAGGCAGGCTCCACCAGATCGCGCCGGCAATGCCGCTGATGATCAGCAGGATCGCCGCCGTGAGAAAAATGCCAAGCCGCTTCGCCCAAAAGCCAAAGCCTCGGCGGCGCGGGCGACGCCGGCTCATGCTGGGGGCGGCAGATTGCCGGTGCGGATCAGAAAAGCGGCACGCTCCACAGCGCCACGCCAATCGGCATTGCCATCCGGGCAGCGCACCAAGCGTACGGAAGGATACCAAAGCGTATCCTCTCGTCCCTGTTGCCAGCGCCAATCCGAATTGCGCCCATGGGTCAGCATTAGTGCGGGGCGCCCCAGTGCGCCGGCCAGATGCAGCACAGCCGTGTCCACCGTCACCACCAAATCAAGTGCCATGATGGCCGCCGCGGTATCCAGGAACCAATCCAGGCTGTTATCCATCTCAGGCCCCAGGCGTTCCAGCGCGAAGGGCGCTTCGGTATCCTCGCCCGGTCCCTTTTGCAGCGCGAAAAGCCGCGCGCCGCGCAAGGCAGCGATGGGCGCAAAGACCGAAAGCGGCACGGAACGATTGCGATCCACCGGCGCCTTGGGATTGCCCTGCCAGACAATGCCAATGCGATAGCCCTGATTGCCAATACGCTCACGCCAGCGCGCCACACGCGCTGGTTCCGCCGCCAGATAGGGAATGCGCCCCAGATATTGCTGCGGGCGCAAGCCAAGCGCGCGCGGCAGATTGAGCAAGGGCAGCCAGGCCTTCACACCATGCACGCGCCCGCCCTCACCACCCGGGCGCGCGTCAATGCCTTCCAACACCGGCGCCAGCAGTTTTATGATGCGCGGATCAAGCACCGCATGCACACGCACGCCACGCGCGCGCAGCATGGGCAGAAAGCGCGCGAATTGGATGGTATCGCCAAGCCCCTGTTCGCCCATGACCAGCAACGCTTCGGGCAAAGCGCCACCGCGCCACATCGGCATGGGTTCAGGGCCATTAGGGCCGGGGCGCGTGACCTTGGTGAAAACCTCGGGCATCAAATCAAAGCGCACTTCGTAAGCGTCCCAGGCTTCCTGCCAAAGCCCGGCACCAAAAAGCGCGCGTGCCAGCGCTGCCCTTACATGCAGATTTTCTGGCTGAAGTTGCGATAGAACGCGGAGCGCCGCCGCCGCCTCGGCACAGCGCCCGGCATCGCGCGCATCCTCAAGCAAGGCAAGGATCGGCGCGATATTGGGCGCGTCTGCCATGGCCTAGGCTTCAGCGTCGGCCCGAGGCAAAGCGCACCGCCTCTTCCGCCGCACGAAATAGCGCGCGGGCCTTTTGGCGCGTTTCCTCATATTCCGCCTTTGGATCGCTATCGGCCACCACGCCAGCGCCGGCCTGCACATACATCACGCCGTCCTTCACCAGCGCGGTGCGCAGCGCGATGCAGGTATCCATGCCGCCATCAGCGCCGAAATAACCAACGCCACCGGCGTAGAGACCGCGTCGGGAGGGTTCCAATTCCTCAATGATTTCCATGGCGCGGATTTTTGGCGCACCGGTCAGCGTGCCGGCCGGGAAGCCAGCGCAATAGGCATCCAAGGCATCCAGCCCCGCGCGCAAACGCCCCTGCACTTCTGAGCCGATATGCATCACCTGCGAATAACGCTCCACCTGGAATTGCGCGGTCACTTTCACCGAACCGATTTCCGAAACACGCCCAACATCATTGCGCCCGAGATCGAGCAGCATGAGGTGCTCAGCCCGCTCCTTCGGATCGGCCAGCAATTCTTCTTCAAGCGCGCGATCTTCTTCCGGTGTGGCGCCACGCCGGCGCGTGCCCGCCAAGGGGCGGACCGTCACCACGCCATCGCGCGCGCGCACCAGAATCTCCGGGCTCGCGCCCACCGCAGCGAAGCCACCGAAATCGCAAAAGAACAGGAACGGCGCGGGATTGATCCGCCTGAGCGCGCGATAGAGCGCAAAGGGCGGTAGCGCGAAGGGCGCGGAAAAACGCTGCGCCGGGACGATCTGAAAGCAATCGCCCGCGCGGATATAGTCCTTCGCGCGTTCCACCGCTGCGATATAACCCGCTTCAGTGAAATTGCTGTCAGGCTGCGGCAAGGCGGGGAGATCGGCGGGTGGCGCCGGGCGCGGCACGGGGCGATCCAGCGCGGCCTCAGCCTCATCCAACCTGGCATTCGCCGCTTCCCAGGCGGTTTGCGGATCAGCGCCCGGCCAGACCGGTGCGCAGAGCAACAAGGTGTCGCGCACATGGTCAAACACCGCCATCAGCGTCGGGCGTGTCATCACTGCATCCGGAATGCCCAGCACATCGGGCTTGGTTGCGGGCAGTTTTTCAATCAGCCGCACCATGTCATAGCCCAGATAGCCAAACAGCCCCGCCGCAATCGGCGGCAGGCTGGCCGGCACCACCATGCGGCATTCATTGATGAGCGCACGCAGACTATCCAGCGCAGGTGCCGCTTCCGGCACAAACCCATGCGGGGCGGAAAGCGCGTGGCGATTAAGCTCGGCCTTGCCATTGCGGCAGCGCCAGATCAGGTCCGGCGCCATACCAATCGCGGAATAGCGGCCACGCGCCGCGCCGCCTTCAATGCTTTCCAACAGGAAGGCATTGGCCTGCGCGCCGCCCGTGAGTTTCAGGAAGGCGCCAACCGGCGTGTCCAGATCAGCGACGCGTTCGCGAACAAGGATCTGTCCCCGCCCCGCTTCCAAAGCCGCGCGAAATGCTGCGAAACCGCCGCCACTCATCTGCCTGTCACCTGATCCAGCAAGCGTTCATTGATGCGCACATTGCCGCGTACACGCAATGCCGCCTGGAATTGCTGTTCCAGATCATCGGCAACCGCCTGTTCGATTTCCACACGCACGCGCCCCATGCCGAGCGGATCGGAAGCCGGATCAAGCCTGAGGATTTCGGCGACCGAGGCGACGGCAAAACCGCCGCGAAGTTCTGCCATGGTGGCTTCCCCGCGCTTCGCTTCAAACAGGGGCGGCAGCAATTCCGCTGGCACCGGGCTACCCTGCGTGGGATCGCGCCCAAAAGGGGCGGTGCGAGTGCTGATCAGGCCTAATTCCTGCGCGGCTTCCACCAATGTCTTGCCACCGCGCTGCGCCGCCAAAAGACCCGCCGCGCGGGCTTCCGTGAAGCGCCGGCGCGCATCGGCAATCACGGCACGGCGGAGTTCCTGTTCAACCTCGGCAAAGGGGCGAAGCTGCGGGGGGGTTACGGCACTGATTTCAATTGCCGCAAAAGCATCGCCGAATTCCTGCAAGCGCGGTGCGGCGCCCTGATCCTGCGTGAAGATGGCGCGCAAGACGGCATTGCGTTGCGCCGCCGGCACGGGCAGCGCCACCGCTTCATTGGCGGGGCTGCGCCCACTTGGGTCAAGTGTAGCGCTCACCAGCGTCAAGCCAAAGCGCGGCGCGGCTTCCGCCAGCGTCATCCCACCCGCCAGCGCATCTTCCACCTTATTGCCACGTTCATAAGCAAGATCGAGCGCGCGATCCTTCGCGACATCGCGGCGCAATTGATCGCGCAACTGATCCAGCGTGAAAATCTGCGCGGGTTCCACCGCTTCAACGCCAATCACATGCCAGCCAAAGGGGCTTTGCACCGGGTCCGTCACGCTTTGCGGCGCGGCGGCGAAAGCGGCATCCGCCAAGGCGGGAATGGGCAGGCTTGCCTTGTCACCCATGGGCAGCGCCATGGCCTGCCCGCCCGCGGCGGTGGCGGCGGCTTCCACGGTTTCCCAATCCGCGCCCGATTGCCAAAGCTGCGCGATGTCGCGCGCGCGGGCTTCATCGGCCAGCACCACCTGGCGGATTTGCCGCCGTTCTGGCCTGTCATATTGGCCGTGGCGCGCATCAAAGGCTTGCTTGATATCGTCTTCCGAAACGGCGATCTCATTCGCCAGTGTTTCCGCCGACAGCACCGCGATGCTGATTTGCCGAAACTCTGGTGTTGAAAAACGCTGCGGGTTGTTTTCCAGGAAGCGCTGCAATTGCGCTTCTGTTGGTGCTTCCGGTTCCGGCGCGGCGGAGAAAGGCAGCAGCACCACATCCGCCACGCGCCGTTCCGTCTGCCAGACAAGCTGCGGTGCGGTCATGGTATCGGGCGCCGCGGCGCCGGACCGCACCGCGCCCAGCAATTGCTGGCGCAGCAAATCGCCCCGGATCAGCGCCAGGAATTGCGCTTCGGTCAATTCATTGCTGCGCAGCACCTGCGCCAGCACCGCGCGCGAAAAACGCCCATCAGGCCCGGTGAGCCCCGGAATGGCGAAGACCGTATCGCGCACCATATCTTCGGTCGCCACAACGCCCATGCGCTGCGCTTCCGCCGTCATCGCACGTTCGCCGATCAGGTTTTCGAGAGCGCCGGCAGCCACCGCGCGGCGGATCGCCTCATTCGGTTCAAACTGATTGCCCATCTGGCGCGCGATTCGCGACATTTCACGCCGCGCGGCCATTTGCGCTTCCTCGGCTTCGATCCGCTGATCACCAACCCGCGCCACCGCGGTATCGCGGCCAAAATTGCGCACGACATCCTCAATCCCCCAGACGGCGAAGGACAGGACGAGCAGGACGAAAAGCGCCTTGGCGACCCAGGTGGAGGCCAGGCGACGCATATAGGTGATCATGGGAAAGGTGATTACCGCCGCGCGGCGCCGCGCGAAAGGCCCGATGCTTGCCAAGCCCCCAGGTGGCGGCTAGCCACGCGGGGCAAAGCATCTCCCCAACCCCCAGGAGGACCCCAGCATGACCCCCGGTGTGCGCCCGCTGATCGCCGGCAATTGGAAAATGCATGGGCTGGGCGCCGAGGCCCAGGCTTTGGCCCGGGCGGTGGCGGCCGGCGCCGCCGGGCTGAAGGCGGAGCTGCTGATCTGCCCCCCCGCCACGCTGATTGCCCCCTTGGCCCAGGCTTGCGCCGGGGTAGTGGCGCTCGGCGGACAGGATTGCCATGAGGCCGCCAAGGGCGCCCATACCGGGGATATCGCCGCCGCCATGCTGAAGGATGCCGGGGCGCGTTACGTGATTTTGGGCCATTCCGAACGCCGCATGGCGTATCGGGAAACCAGCCACCGCGTCCGCGCCAAGGCCGAAGCCGCTTTGGCCGCCGGCCTGATCCCGGTGGTTTGCGTGGGCGAACCCGAGGATGACCGGCTTTTGGGCCGGGCCGAGGAAGTGGTGGCCGAGCAAATGGCGGAAAGCCTGCCGGAAGGCTTTGGCGCTGCCGGCGGTGTGGT
>JADCES010000121.1 GCA_020250005.1 Roseomonas sp. | reverse complement strand
GCCATATCGGGCGAGCCCTTCAGCGCAGCACGCAGCGCGGCGCGTTCGGAAGCGGCGGCAAGCATCCAGCCCACCGCCTCATGCCGCGCCAGGATGGGGGCCGCTTCGGCAAGTGGCGAGGCAAGGCGCGCCGCCAATTCCCGCGCCCCGGCGGCAGTCACGGTGCGATCCACGGCAGCAAGCAGGGAATGGCGCGCCTCCCCCCTCTCGCTTTTCAGGATTTCCAAGGATCGGCGCGTCGCCGCATCCATCTGCAATAGCCCGCGCCCGCCCATGGGGCTGGGCGGGGCAAGCCGCGGCAGGGCGCCCGCCTGAGTTGCGCGCACGTAATCGAGCGCCATGGCCGCGGCGGCGAGTTCTTCCGCGCTGAAACTGCCAAACCCATCCAGGGTTGAGACATCAAACGCCTCGGCAAGGCGCCGCGCGGCATCGCGGGGCGGGTCAAGCGGTGTGATCCGCGCGGCCACGTCGCCTTCAAAAACCCCTTCCGGCGCCAGGATTTCGGCGGGCTCCAGCCGCGCCAACAACGCCTGGATATCCGCACGCGGCAGGGTTTCCGTGCCAAAGGCCCCGGTCGAGACATCCAGCCAGGCCGCCCCGACCCGGTCTTCCAGGGGGGCGAGGGCCAAAAGCCAGGCCGGGCGCGCCGCTTCCAGCAGGGTTTCTTCCGTGACGGTGCCAGCGGTGACCAGCCGCGTGATGTCGCGCCGAATGGTCGGCGCCTTGCGTGCCTTGGCCTGTTCCGGCGTTTCCATCTGATCGCAAATGGCGACCCGAAAGCCCTGGCGGATCAGCCGGGCCAGATAGCTTTCATGCGCATGGGCCGGCACGCCACACATGGCGACCTTCTGGCCACGATGCTCCCCCCTGAAAGACAGCGCGATATCAAGGGCGGCGGCAGCGGCTTCGGCATCGGCGAAGAACAGCTCATAAAAATCGCCCATGCGGAAGAAGACCAGCGCATCCGGATGCGCGGCCTTGGCGGCGAACCATTGCGCCATGGCCGGCGTGGCGCCGGCGGCATCGGGAATCGGGCCTGAGGGGGCTTGGTTGGGGGGCATTGCGGCGCAAGATACAGGCGGGCCGCGCCGGCGCCAAACGCCGGGCTGGCGCAAAGGCGCCATAGGCTCCACACTGCAAGGAAGAAAAACCGAGGGCGGAGGAGGTTCCCATGACACAACCCGGCATTGGCCGCAGATCAATCCTTGCCATGGGGGCGGCGGCGGCGCTGCCCGCGCCTGCGGTGGCGCAGGATATGCGCGCGCAAACCCTGCGCTTCGTGCCGCAGGCGAATCTCAGCGTACTGGACCCGGTCTTCACCACGGCCACCGTCACCGGCAATCATGGCTGGCATGTTTATGACACGCTTTATGGCGTGGATGCGGCCCTGAAACCCAAGCCACAAATGGCCGAAGGGGCCGAGGTTTTGGATGATGGCAAGCGCTGGCGCATCACGCTGCGCCCTGGGCTGCGCTTCCATGATGGCGAACCGGTCCGCGCACGCGATTGCATCGCCAGCATCAAGCGCTGGTGTGCGCGTGAGCCCTTTGGGCAATTGCTGATACGCCAGGTTGATGAATGGCGCGCGGTGGATGACCGCACCATCGAAATCCGCCTGAAGCGCGCCTTCCCGTTGTTGCTGGATGCTTTGGCCAAGCCCGATTCCGCCGTGCCCTTCATCATGCCCGAACGGCTGGCCGAGACCGATCCCAATCGCGGCGTGACGGAGATGATCGGATCCGGCCCCTATCGCTTCATCGCGGGCGAATATAATTCCGGCAGCCGCGTGGTTTATGAGAAGTTTGATGCCTATCAGCCGCGCCAGGAGGCGCCTTCCTGGACATCGGGCGCCAAGATCGCGCATTTTCGCCGCATTGAATGGCATATCCTGCCAGACCCGGCGACAGCCGCGGCCGCCTTGCAGAATGGTGAGGTTGATTGGTGGGAAAGGCCGCATCCGGATTTGCAGCCGCTATTGGCCCGCGCGCGCGATGTGCGCCGCGAAGTGTCTGATACGGGCGGGCGGATGGCCGTGATGCGTATGAATAACCTGCACCCGCCCTTTGATGATGTGCGCATCCGCCGCGCCGTCAGGCTTTCTGTTTTGCAGGAAGATTATATGCGTGCCTCACGCGGGGATGATCGGACGGATTGGGATCTCTGCCGCAGCCTTTGGCCGCGTGAGACGCCCTATTACGAAGACCTGGGTGAGGCGATGATGCCGGGCAGCCTTGACCGCGCCCGCGCCGCGCTTCGTGAAGCGGGCTATGCCAATCAGCGCGTGGTTGTGATCAATCCCACGGATTTCCCGGATATCGGCCCGCTTGGGCAAGTGACCGCGGATCGGCTGAAGCGGATCGGCATGAATATTGACCTGGCTGAGAGCGATTGGGGCACGGTGGTGCAGCGGCGGAGCAATCGCGAAACGGTGGAGCGCGGTGGCTGGTCCATCCTGCATACCACGGGGGGTGCCACCGCCTGGGCCAATCCCGCCGTTTCCTTCCTGGTGCGCGGCCAGGGTGCGGGCGGCTGGTTTGGCTGGTGGAAAAGTGATGAGGCCGAGGCCCTGGCCGAATCCTGGCTTTTCGCGCCGAGCGAGGCGGAGCAGAAGCAAATCGCTTCCCGCCTTGGGCGCTTGGCGCTGGAAGATGCGGCCTTCATTCCGCTTGGCCAATTCAGGATCAGAACCGCTTTCCGGCGCAATATCACGGGGATTTTGCAGGGATCATCGCCCTATCCCTGGAATGTCCGGCGGGTGTGAGGGTGCGAATTGCTGCGCCTGCGAAGCTGGGGCCTCGCGGTGCGGAGCACAAAACGGCATGATGCGATTGGTTTGAGGAGTAGTGACAAAAATGGATGACGCGAAAAAAACGCCGGTTGAGGATACGCGCACGGCGCGCGTCACCGCCGAAGAAGCGCTGGCAATGCACCGGGAAGGGCGGCCGGGGAAGCTTGAAATCCGCCTGACCAAGCCGCTGATTACGGCGCGGGATTTGAGCCTGGCCTATTCGCCCGGTGTGGCGGAGCCCTGCCTGCATATCCATCGCGACCCGAGCCTTGCCTATGATTACACGGCGAAGGGCAATTTCGTCGCGGTGATTTCCAATGGCACCGCGGTGCTGGGGCTTGGCAATCTGGGCGCCCTGGCATCGAAGCCCGTGATGGAAGGCAAGGCCGCGCTGTTCAAGCGCTTTGCGGATGTGGATTCGATTGATCTTTGCGTGGATACGGAAGACCCGGACGCTTTCATCAATGCCGTGCGCTATCTGGGCCCGACTTTTGGTGGCATCAATCTGGAAGACATCAAGGCGCCGGAATGCTTCGTCATCGAACAGCGTTTGCGCGAATTGATGGATATTCCGGTCTTTCACGATGATCAGCAT
>JADCES010000120.1 GCA_020250005.1 Roseomonas sp. | reverse complement strand
GGACCGCCAGGATGCCCGCCCGGATGAGGTGCATAACGAGGTCTTCGACCTTTTCGCTGCCCTGGGTGCCAGCGATGAACAGCTTGATTTCCACACGCTGTTCGCTTCCGGCCGGCAGGGCTGGGCGGATCTGGAACTGAATGGCGCGCGCAAGGATTTGGCGCCGCTTTTCGATCTGATCCTGTCGCATGTGCCGGCGCCGAAGGTTGATCTGGAAAAGCCCTTCGCGATGAATGCCTCCATCCTGGAAAGCGACAATTTCCTGGGCCGCATTTTGACCGGGCGCGTGGAACAAGGTGTGGCGCGCCTCAATATGCCAGTGCGCGTGCTGCGTCAGGATGGCTCGGTGGTGGAAACCGGGCGGCTCACGAAGCTCATGACCTTCTCGGGCCTTGATCGCGTGCCGGTGGATGAGGTGCGCGCGGGCGATATTATCGCCATTGCCGGGCTTTCAGATGCAACCATTCCGGATACCATCGCTTCCCCCGAAGTGACGGAACCGCTGCCGGCGCTGCCGGTGGACCCGCCGACACTCGCCATGACCTTCCGCATCAATGACGGCCCCTTGGGCGGGCGTGAGGGCAAGAAGGTCACGTCGCGGCAGATCCGTGATCGGTTGTTCAAGGAAACCGAAGGCAATGTCGCGATCAAGGTGAAGATCAGCGAAGAAGTTGACGCTTTTGAAGTCGCTGGCCGCGGTGAATTGCAGCTTGGCGTTTTGATTGAGCAAATGCGCCGTGAAGGCTTTGAACTGACCATTGGGCGCCCGCGCGTGCTCACGCGCGACAATCCCGAAACCGGCGAACGCGAAGAACCCTTCGAAGAAGCTTTGATTGATGTGGATGAAAGCTATTCCGGCGTGGTGGTGGAGAAAATGTCGCTCCGCAAGGGCCAGATGCAGGATATGCGGCCTTCGGGCGGCGGCAAGGTGCGGCTGACCTTCCACATCCCGTCGCGCGGTTTGATTGGCTATCATGGCGAATTCCTGACCGATACGCGCGGCACGGGCATGATGAACCGGCTATTCCTGGGCTATCGCCCCTGGGCCGGGCCGATTGAAGGCCGGCGCAATGGTTCGCTGATTTCGAATTCGGATGGTGAGGCCATTCAATACGCGCTGTTCTATTTGCAGGAACGCGGCACGTTGTTCGTGGACCCCGGCGTAAAAGTTTATGTCGGCATGATCCTGGGCGAGCATTCGCGCGACAATGATTTGGAAGTGAACCCGATCAAGGAAAAAAAGCTGACGAACATCCGCGCCGCCGGCAAGGATGAGGCGCTGCTGCTGATCCCGCCGCGCAAAATGAGCCTGGAACAGGCGATTGCTTACATTGAAGATGATGAGCTGGTTGAGGTGACGCCGGGCGCCATTCGGCTCCGCAAGCGCCACCTTGATCCGCATGAGCGCAAGCGCCATGCGCGCCGCGCGGAGAGTGAGGCGGCGTAAGCATTTTCAAGCCAAGTGGAAACACTTGGCGACTCGGAAAATGCGGTCTCACAAACTTCCGCATGTTTTCAAGCCAAGTGGAAACACTTGGCGACCCGGAAAATGCGGTCTTACAAACTTCGGGTATTTTCAAGCCAAGTTAGCTTCTTGGCTTGAAAGCTTTCTAAGCCTCACGTGTGGGGTACCCCTCCAGCATCCTGGCGAAATCATCCCAAGGGCGCGGCTTGAAGATGGTATCGGTGACGAAGGCATCCGTGATCCTGTCGCACCGAAACGCGCGAATATCGCCGCGCAATTCATCCCAGCACAGCGCATACCAGACCGGCGGATTGAGCAGCAGGAAATGAGGCTCAATCAACCGTTCCGTAATGTTACGGTGTCGGTCCCGGTAGCGCATGCTGATAACGCGATTGAGCGCGAAAGCTTCCTTCAGGGCGTGTCCGCATTGCGTTCGGGTCTCTTCAAGGGATGCCAGCACTGCGCCAGAAGCAGCCCCACCAATCCTGATGCGTTTGCGCATCGCCGCAATCCGGCGCTGTTCGCCAGGCGCGAAACTGCCCATGACCTTGCGCCTTATCGCATCGGCATGGCTCATTTGAAGTGACGCATACAGGCTTTCGCCAATAGCGAGGCCGATCAGAAGATCAAGCGCCTCCCGGCGTGACAGGTTGATCCGCCCAATTCCCCAACCGGGTGCAATGCGCACACCGCCGCCTCGACCCCTTTCGCTTTCCACGGGAACGCCCCGTTCGCGCAGGATTTCCAAATCCCGGTGCAGCGTCCGCAGGGATACGCCGAATTCGATCGCGGCATCCCCCAAGGCGAGTGCATCCTCGTTCTTCAGCCAAGCCTCAAGCCGATCAAGGCGCGCGAGGCGGGTGGACATCGTCATCCGGTCCCTATGGCCTAAAATATGCCAGAAAGCGACATAATTTTTCCGTACAAGAAAGCCACCGCGCGCAAGACGCCGGGAATGGAGGATGATCGTGGAGCAGCAAGTCCTGGAATTGGTCTCATTCAAGCTCGCGCCTGGAAGCTCCGAGGCGGAGATGCTGGCCGCATCAGGCATGTGCCAGTCGGAATTCCTGCAAAAGCAGGAAGGCTTCCTGCTGAGGCTCACGGCGCGGCGGGATGATGGGTCCTATGTTGATGTCGTGCTTTGGGAAAGCCAGGCCCATGCTGACGCTGCGTTGGAGCATTCCCAGTCTTCAATCGCGGCAGGGCAGTTTCTTGCCCATATTCTCATGGACACAGAAAATGCCGAACCAAAGATGGAACATTGCGCCGTGCTGCGGCGTGCCGGGCATGAAGCCTGATTTTTCTGTCCTGGAAGAAAAAGTCATGGCCGCACCAACAATGAACGAGGTCGCGGCCATGCTGTCTGCCCGCTATGCCGATGTTTCTCTTGCCACCACCTGGGGCGAGACAGCGCTTTTCTACAACCCCGGCAAGCGCCTTCCCAGGGGCATCTATTTCGCCACGCTCAAGGACCACGATGGCGCGAACGACAAGGCATCAGCGCTGCATCGGCCTGGTGTTTTTCGTCTGAGCCTTGGCCTGCCGCGGGGAGACTATATTTCGCGCTTTGGGCCAATGCCGTTGCGCCCGGGTAAAGGGGGCGTGGTCCTGGGGCCTTGGGACTTCACCGCCCTGGACCAGCTTTCGCCGCACCCAATTTATGCCTGGATGGGCTGGGTAGCAGTGCTCAACCCATCGCACAGCACATTGGCGGCACTATCGCCCTTGTTTGACGCTGCCTTCGACAAGGCGCGGCATGGTTTCCGCAGGCGCCTTGGGTGACGGGAATTGAACGGGGTCACCCTATCGCGGCGCCCCTTCCCCAATCCGGTGCAACAGCCGCCCGCCATCGGCCAGCCCAACCACCACCAGAATCTCATCCGGGCGCGGGCCATCGCCGAGGCTCACGGTAATCGCGTCAAAATGCCCGCGCGACCAGACATCATCCTTATGCCCAAGCGGCAGATCGAGCGCGCTGCCAGGCCCGCCCATCTTGGCAGCGGATGGAATAATCGCCGCACCGCCGCCAATCGCTTCCCGCAAGGGCCGGCCAAGGGCCGGGTGCAGGATGGCTGCCGCATGTTCCAATTCCCCCGCCGCGCCCACAATGGCGCCCTTGCCATAGGAAACCGCCGGCCCGCCCAGCAGCTTCACCAATTCCGGCGCGACACGGGCGGAAAGCGCCGGTCCAAGCTCCACTAAAGGCAACAAATCCTCCTGATAACGCCCGGCATAGGGATTGCCGATCAGGATCAGCGCCACGGCGCGGATGATCGGGCGCGGTGCCACGCGCCCGGCCTCCGCAAGACTTTCCTCACGCAGGTAAACGAATTTGCGGATATCGGGCATGGCGGTTCTCCCCTGCGGTCTTCCGGCAAGAACCCTTGCAGTTTTGCCCACGCATAGGAAGCCTGGGCCACCCCCTGGCAGAAAGCCTCAGCACGTTGCATCCTGCCGCCACCAATTAAGGGAATACCGCCATGGTCCATGCTCCGAACCGTCCGCCGCCAGGTGCGCCGCCTGTTCACATCAACCTCTATTCCGATACGCAAACCCGCCCGACGCCGGCCATGAAGGACGCCATGATGCGCGCCGAAGTGGGCGATGAGCAGCATGGCGATGACCCGACAGTGCATGAGCTATGCGACCGCATGGCCGCGCTGATGGGCAAGGAAGCGGCGATGTATTTGCCATCCGGCACCATGTGCAATGTGGTCGCGATCCTGACCCATTGCCAAAAGGGTGATGAGGTGGTGGCGCATGAAACCAGCCACATCCTGCATAGCGAAGGCGGCACCCATGCTGCGCTGACGGGCGTGCAGATCATGCCGATGCGCGGGCCGAAGGGCATGTTCACCGCAGATGACCTCCGCGGCGCCATTCGCCCGAAAACCCGCTACACCCCGCCGCAAAGGCTGTTGGAAGTGGAGCAAACCGCCAATATCGGTGGAGGCGCCGTTTGGCCGCTGGCGCAGCTCAATGCCGTCGCGGCGGTCGCGCATGGCGAAGGCTGGGCGACGCATATGGATGGCGCGCGGCTGATGAATGCCTGTGTCGCCGCTGGTGTGGCGCCCAAGGATATGGTCGCGTCCTATGATTCTGTGTGGCTGGATTTCACCAAGGGGCTGGGCGCGCCGCTTGGTGCTGTACTTTGTGGCAGCAATGAGTTTATCGGCCGCGCCTGGCGTTGGAAGCAGCGCCTGGGTGGGTCCATGCGCCAGGGCGGCATTTGCGCTGCTGCCTGCATCTATGCGCTGGACCACAATATTGATCGGCTGGCGGAAGATCACGCCAATGCCAAGACTCTGGCGCGCGGCCTGGCGCAAATTGAAGGCGTGAAGGTGGAAGACCCAGAAACCAATCTGGTATTCTTCGATATCAGCGGCACGGGGATGGATGTCGCGCGCTTGCAGGAAAAGCTGCAAATGCGCGGCATTGCGGTCAGCGGCCTTGGCGGGCGCGTGCGCGCTTGCACGCATCTGGATGTGACCGCGCCGATGATTGAACAAGCGGTCACTGAAATCCGCGCCGCGCTGAAGGCAGCATAACTCAACGCTTGATCCGCCCGGGCCTTCAACCCGGGCGGAACGGCGTTAAGCCTCAAAACGCGGCAGCGCCACGCGCTTGCCAAGCGCCAGCGCATCCAGCGTCATTTGCAAGGGTGTCAGATCGGCCTCGCTCTCACCACGCCGCAGTAATTCGGCGAAGCGGGCATAGAGCATCGGGTATTCCTCCCGCACCTCTTGAACCGTCACCTTGCCATCAATCACCAGCGTGCCCCCGCTATCAAGCAGCGCCACTTCATGGCCGCAGCGTGTTGTGATGTGTAGCTCTCGTTGATCGGGGCCGACATGGCCCCAATTCGCGTGCAGTTCCAACGGGCCGGCGCCATCAAGGCTGCCGAAACGAATCATGGCAGCAAGTGGCGCAGCGTGGTTGGCGGCGATATGTAATTCCGCGCTCTGCACGAAAGGCGGTGGCGTGAACAATCGGCTGATCACCGACAGCGCATTGATCGCCATATCGAAAACGCCAAGCCCATCAACCTGCCAAATCCATTCCTGATCCGGGTGGTAGCGGCGAAAATCCTCATGCCAATCCACGCGCAGCCTGGCCAAATGCTTATCCGCGAGAAAAACGCGCGCTGCCTCCACCGCGCGATTGCATTGCGAATGCCAGGACGCATAGACAACGCGGCCACAGCGCGCCGCCAATTGCACCAGCGCCTCTGCCTCACCCATGGTGGCGGCGGGCGGTTTTTCCAACAGCACATGCTTGCCCGCCAGCAGCGCATCGCGCGCAATGGCAAAGCGCGCCGCGGGTGGTGTGCAGATCGCAACCGCATCCAACGCGCAAGCGGCGAACATGGCGTGATGGTCCGTATAGATTGGCAAACCAGCAACGGGTTCCCCACCGCCAAGATCAGCAAGCCCCGCCAAGGTAAAGCCGGCATCGGCCATGATCGCCGGCAAATGCCGCTTACGCGCAATTTGCCCCAAGCCCACAATGCCGATGCTGATCGCCATGGCCGCCCCCCTCATCCCGCGCCCGTCAATAGCGCGCGTATTGCCGAAGCTTATCGGAATTCAGGAAGCCGCCCAGGGGCACGCGCCAGCTTTTGCTTGACATGATGGAGCGACCCCGAATGACATGCGCCTGATGCATCGGAACGGAGCCCGCCTGTGACGCCGCCGCGCGCCATGCTGCGCAAGCGGCGGCTATGGCTGCTCGCCGCTTGCCTTGGCGCACTGCTGCTCGCGCCCTTCGCGCTGGATCGGCTTTTCCCGCCCAATCTCGCACGCCTGCATGCTGTCGGCGTGGAGGTGCAGGATCGCGACGGGCGCATCCTTTCCGTGCTGCCCGCGCCGGGCGGCTTTTGGCGGCTGGCGACACGGCCCGAAGATGTCTCGCCCATTCTGCTTGATCTGCTGATCGCGGCGGAGGATCGGCGCTTTCATGACCATCTCGGCGTTGATCCGCTGGCACTGGCGCGCGCGGCGGGGCAATGGCTGCGCGCGGGGCGCGTGGTCTCGGGCGGGTCCACCATCACCATGCAGGCGGCGCGGCTTTTGGAACCGCGCCCGCGCGGGCTCAGCGCCAAGGCGATAGAAATCTTCCGCGCCTTTCAATTGGAAGCGCGCTTCAGCAAGCGTGACATCCTGGGCATCTGGCTGACGCTTGCCCCGCAAACCGGCAATATCGAAGGCATGCGCGCCGGCGCGCTGGCGTGGTTCGGCCGGCCCGCGCACCGACTGGATGCGGCGGAAGCGGCGCTGCTGATTGCCCTCGCCCGCCGCCCGGCAGCGCTCAGCCCTGATCGGCACGCGGAAGCGGCGCGCGCCGCGCGGGATGATGTGCTGCGCCGGCGTGCGGCCGCGATGCTTTCCGCCGAAGATCAGGCTTTGGCGCTGGCGGCACCCTTGCCAAGCGCGCGGTTGTCCATGCCGGGCCTGGCGCCGCATCTGGCGCGGGAATTGGCGCGGCGGGGTGATTCGCCCATCCGCAGCAGCCTGGATGCCGGGCTGCAACGCGCCAGCGAAAGGCTGGCGCAGCAGGCCCTTGCGCGGCTGCCGGAACGGGCCAGCGTGGCGCTGATCATCGCCGATCTCCGCACCCGAGAAACCCGCGCCTTGGTGGGTGGGGCCTTCGGCACCGAGACCCGCGCCGGCGCGCTGGATTTGACGAGGGCGACCCGTTCGCCTGGTTCCGCGCTGAAGCCCTTTCTCTATGCCATGGCGTTTGAACAGGGGCTGGTCAGGCCCGATACGCTGCTTTCCGATCTGCCGCGCCGCTTTGGCGCCTATGCGCCAGAGAATTTCGATCGCGGTTTTGTGGGCCGCATCACGGCCGCCGAGGCCTTGCGGCTTTCGCTCAACCTGCCGGCGGTTGCGCTTTTGGATGGCATTGGCCCGGCGCGGTTTGCGGCATCGCTTCGGTCAGCCGGGGCAGCGCCGGTGCTGCCGCGCGGGGAGGATGCGTCCCTGCCGCTGGCGCTCGGCGGCGCGGGGACAACGCTGCGTGACATGGTTGGGCTTTATGCGCTGCTCGGCGATGGCGGGCGGGCTGGAGGGCTGCGCTTCACCCCGGGGCCAGCACCACAAGGCGCGCCCGTTTTGGAGGCGCGCGCTGCCGCCGCCGTGGCCGGGCTTTTGGTGCAGGAATTTCCGGGCGGCGGGCCGCGCGGTGTGGCGTGGAAGACCGGCACCTCCTGGGGCGGGCGCGATGCCTGGGCCTTTGGTTTTGATGGCCGGCACGTGGCCGGGGTCTGGGTGGGGCGACCCGATGGCACGCCCATCCCAGGCTTGACCGGGCGGGATGCGGCACTGCCCTTGGTTGCCAAGCTTTTTGCCCTGCTGCCGGAAGCGCCGCTGGAACGCGCGCCAAGCCGCCCGGATGCGCCGATGGCGGCCTTGGGCAGCGATCCCTTGCGCCTGATCTTCCCCCCGCCCGGCGCGGTTCTGGCGGAAGGCGCGGGGCCGGTGGTGCTGCGCGTGGCCGGTGGGCGGCGGCCACTCACTTTTCTGGTGGATGGCGCGCCCATCGCCCGGGATGCGGCGCGGCGCGAATTGGGCTGGCTACCGCCCGGCCCTGGCTTCTACCGCATTGCGGTGATGGATGCCGAAGGCGCGCTGGTGGCAGCCGATGTGCGGGTTGCGCCCCCCGGCGCCCCGCGTGCGGAGGGCGCCGTTTTGCGCCTGACACCCGCCGAGTAATTCGGGGGCTTGCGCGCAAGGGTCGCTCGCCCGACCATACGCACAGAAAGACGGAGCAGAGCGTGGCGCAGTTCAAAGGCACTGAAAGATACGTCGCAACCCGAGAGCTGGAGGTTGCGGTAAATGCCGCGGTGGCGCTGGAACGCCCGCTGCTGATCAAGGGTGAACCTGGCACGGGCAAGACGGTGTTGGCGCAGGAAATCGCCAAGGCACTCGGCTATCCGCTGATTGAATGGCACATCAAATCCACCACCAAGGCGCAGCAGGGTCTTTATGAATATGACGCTGTCAGCCGGCTGCGCGATGGCCAGCTTGGCGATCCGCGTGTGCATGACATTGCGAATTACATTGTGCGCGGCAAGCTTTGGGAAGCCTTTGAAGCTGACCATCCGGTGGTGCTGCTGATTGATGAAATCGACAAGGCCGATATCGAGTTTCCTAACGATCTGCTGCTGGAACTCGATCGTATGGAATTCTATGTTTATGAGCTGCGCCGCAATGTGAAGGCACGGCATCGGCCGGTGGTGATCATCACTTCCAACAATGAAAAGGAATTGCCGGACGCGTTTCTGCGCCGCTGCTTCTTCCATTACATCCGCTTCCCGGATCGGGAGACGATGGAGAGGATCGTACAGACGCATTTCCCGAATATCCGCCAGGATTTGCTGCGCGAAGCACTGACGGTGTTCTTCGATGTGCGCAATGTGAATGAATTGAAGAAAAAGCCAGCGACTTCCGAATTGCTGGATTGGCTAAAGCTGCTGACGATTGAAGACATGCCGCCTGAGGCGCTCCGCAGCCAGGATAATAAAACCGCCATCCCACCGCTTTATGGCGCGCTGCTGAAGAACGAACAGGATGTGCATTTGTTTGAACGCCTGACCTTCCTGACGCGGCGTCGCGGCGGCTAGGAAGGACGACCATGTTCGTCACCGTCAACGGTGCCAGGCTCTATTTCGATGTCGAAGGCGCCGGGCTGGTGCCAGACGGGACGCGCATGCGTGCAAAGCCGACGGTCGTGCTGCTGCATGGCGGGCCGGGCTTCGACCATTCCATCTATAAGCCGGCCTTTTCCGCACTCTCGGACGCGGCGCAGTTGATCTATGTCGATCTGCGCGGCAGCGGCCGCAGCGGTGGCGACCATCCGCAGGAATGGAACCTCGCGCAATGGGGCGACGACGTGAAGGGGCTCTGCGACGTGCTCGGCATCAAGCGCCCCATCGTGCTCGGCACCTCCTTCGGCGGCTTCGTGGCGCAGGCCTACGCCACCCGCCATCCGGCACACCCCGCGGCGCTAGTGCTTGCAAGCACCGCGGCAAGGATCGATTTCGACGTCGTGTTCGAGGCCTTTGAGCGGCTCGGCGGGACTGAGGCGCGGCAGGTGGCAGAAGCCTACTGGCGGAATCCTGGCGACTCCACGCGGGTCAGGTACTTTGCCGTCTGTCTGCCGCTCTATCGGGCGAAGCCGCCGCAGGACGACGCGATGCGCCAACGCGCCATTGTGCGCAATGCCGTCGCGATACACTTCAACGGGCCACGCAACGAGCATGGCCGGATGGATTTCCGCCCACTGCTTCGCACCATCCGCTGCCCGGTGCTGGTCATGGCGGGCGACCGCGACCCTATCACGCCGATGGCGTTCAGTGAGGAGATCACCGCGCATCTGCCACCGCACCTCGTTCGCCTCGAACGTTTCACGGGATGCGGGCACGGCGTGCAGGCGGACGACCCGGTGCGCGCCTTCGCTGTGCTGCGGGACTTCATCCGCGAGGTTCATGCGAGCGAGGCCGCAGCTGGCGGCGTGGTCGCCTAGGGAGACCGGCACGATGTTCGCGCCCTTCATCATTGCGCTGCGCGCTGCCGGTGTGCCGGCTTCCATCACGGAATATTTGGCGTTGCTGCGCGCCATGAAGGCCGGCGTGGCGGGCTTTGATGTGGAGGATTTCTATCATCTATCGCGCGCTGCTTTGGTGAAGGATGAACGCCATCTGGACCGCTTCGACCGTGTTTTTGGGGAAATCTTCAAGGGGTTGGAATCGCCGCCCGGCACAGCGGACACCACGGTGGAAATCCCCGCCGAATGGCTGCGCAAAATGGCGGAAAAACTCCTGACCGAGGAAGAACGTGCGCAAATCGAAGCGCTTGGCGGTTTCGACAAGCTGATGGAAACGCTGCGCCAGCGGCTGGCGGAACAAAAGGGCCGGCATCAGGGTGGTTCAAAATGGATCGGCACCGCCGGCACATCGCCCTTCGGTGCCTATGGCTATAACCCAGAAGGTGTCAGGATCGGGCAGGAAGAAAGCCGCAATCGCCGCGCCGCCAAGGTATGGGATAAGCGCGTCTATAAGGATTTGGATGAAGATGAGGCGTTATCCTCGCGCAATATGAAAGTCGCGCTTCGCCGGCTGCGCCGCTTTGCGCGCACGGGTGCCGCGATAGAATTGGATATGCCGGGGACCATTGGCGCGACGGCGCGCAATGGTGGGTCGCTTGATCTGCATATGGTGCCGGAACGCCGCAATGCGGTGAAGGTGCTGCTGCTGATGGATATTGGCGGTTCCATGGATGATCATATCCGCATTTGTCAGGAATTATTTTCGGCAGCGCGTGGCGAATTCAAGCATCTGGAATTCTACTACTTCCACAACTGCCCCTATGAGAGGCTCTGGCGCGAAAATCGCCGGCGCAAGGAAACCGAGAAATCAACGCAGGAGGTCTTGCGCACCTATGGCCCTGATTGGCGCCTGGTGCTGGTGGGCGATGCCACCATGGGGCCTTATGAAATCTCTCAGCCCGGCGGTTCCGTTGAACATTGGAATGAGGAATCAGGTGTGGTCTGGATGGGCCGCCTGACGCGGCATTTCCGCCGCGCCGCTTGGCTCAATCCCATAGATCAGCAGCATTGGCGCTATACCCATTCCATCGGCATGATGCAGGGGCTGATGGAAAATCGCATGCATCCGCTGACCCTGGCGGGGCTTGAATCCATGGCGCGGGAATTGGCGAAATGATGCCTGCGCCGCAACAAAATGATCGAAAGAAGGAAACGCTGTTTCATGGCCTCTAAGCCTCGTTTGCCGCGCGGGCGGCAATTCTTTGCCAATCCCGGCCCGACCAATATCCCCGATTCCGTGCTGCATGCCGTGGCGCATGTCACCGTTGATTTCAACGATCCCGCCTTCATGCCGGTTTATGATGCCTGCGTCGCGGGGCTGAAGCGCATTCTGAAAACGGAACAGGACGTTTTCATGTATACGGGCTCAGGCCACGCCGCCTGGGAAGCTAGTCTGGTCAATCTATTTTCCCCCGGTGACAAGGTTGCCATCATCGAAACCGGCTATTTTTCGCTGAGCTGGGCGCAGATGGTGAAGGATCTGTCCTTGGAAGCGGAAACCATCTCCGCCGATTGGCGCCGCGGTCTGGATTTTGCCGCACTTCGCGCCACGCTCGCCGCTGACAAGGCACATAGCATCAAGGCTGTCTGCGCCGTGCATAATGAAACCGCAACCGGCATGGTGCTGCCGCTCAAGCAAGTGCGCGCCGTGATGGATGAGGTCGGGCATCCCGCCCTGTTGTTGAGCGATACCATCTCCTCCCTCGGGTCGCTTGATTTCCGCATGGATGAATGGGGCGTGGATGTTGCGGTGGGCGGCAGCCAGAAGGGCTTGATGTTGCCAACGGGCATGTCCTTCACTGGCGTTTCGGCCAAAGCGATGGAGGCGCATAAAACCTCACGCCTGCCGAAATCCTACCTTTCCTGGACCAATATGCTGACGCGGAAGCATAAATCCTTCGTCGGCACGGTGCCGACTTCCTTGTTCTACGGTTTGCAGGAAAGCCTGCGCCTGCTGGAGGAAGAAGGGCTTGATCAGGTTTTCGCGCGTCATTCGCGCCTGGCGGAAGCGGTGCGGCGCTGTGTGCGCCATTGGTCTGGCAATGCGGGGCCGCAGCTTTTCTGCACCAATCCGGATCGTTATTCCGATAGCGTGACCGCTGTGATGATGCCCGAAGGCCATGATGCGGAAGCGGTGCGCCGCACGGCGCTGCAAAGCTTCAATGTCTCGCTCGGTGGCGGGCTTGGGCTTTTGGGCGGCAAGGTATTCCGCATCGGCCATTTGGGCGATTTGAATGAACCCATGATCCTAGGCACGCTTTCCGTGGTGGAGATGGCGCTGAAGCTGAATGGCGTGCCGCATGCGCCAGGTGGTGTGGCGGCAGCGATGGAATATCTGGCGGAAGCCGCGCGTTGAAATAAAAAAGGGGCGCGCCACTGAGCGCGCCCCATGTGACCATAACCGGCCGCAACGAGCCGGAATTGCAGGAGGAAGCAAGGCAATGTCCATCACCCATCGCAGCGTCTATCGCCATGCTGATATGCAGCGGCTGTTCAACCCTGCCTCGATCGCCGTGATCGGCGCCTCCCCCCGCGCAGGTTCCTTCGCGGATCGCACCATCAGCGCGCTGTCTGGCTATACCGGTCGGCTGCATCTGGTGAATAGCCGCTATGACAAGATAGGCGAGCGGCCTTGTTTTGCTTCCGTAGCAGCGCTGCCCGAAGTGCCCGATTGCTGCATTGTGGTCGCCGCCAAGGATGCGGTGGAAGAAATCGCCACGGATTGCGCCAAGGCCGGTGTTGGCGGCGTGATGATTTATGCCTCTGGCTTTTCGGAAACCGGGCGGGCTGAGGATATCGCCGCGCAGCAGCGCCTGGCCGCGATTGGGCGCAATGCGGGCATGCGCATTGTCGGGCCGAATTGCATTGGCATGTTGAATTTTGGCAGCAAGGCCGGCGTGACCTTCATGATCCCGCCGCCCATGGAAGCGCCCTTGCCGCATGCGTTGGGGCTGGTCAGCCAATCCGGCGCGCTTGGATTTTCGCTGGCGCAGGCGGTGATGCGCGGGGTTTCCGTGAGCCATTTGCTCACCACCGGCAATTCTTCCGATATTGATGTCGCGGATTGCGTTTCCTTCCTGGCGGATGATCCGGCGTGCCGCGCGATTGCTTGCGTGTTTGAAGGCATGCCGGACCCGATGCGCTTCATTGAAGCGGCGC
>JADCES010000012.1 GCA_020250005.1 Roseomonas sp. | reverse complement strand
GGCGGCGCGGATTGTGGTCTCGGGCGGGCGTGCCATGGGTTCGGCGGAGAATTTCGGCATTGTCGAAAAGGTCGCCGATAAGCTGGGGGCGGCCATTGGTGCTTCCCGCGCCGCGGTGGATGCGGGCTATGCGCCGAATGATCATCAGGTCGGCCAGACCGGCAAGATTGTGGCACCGGAGCTTTACATTGCGGTTGGCATTTCCGGCGCCATTCAGCATCTGGCCGGCATGAAGGACAGCAAGGTGATCGTCGCGATCAATAAGGATGAAGAAGCGCCGATTTTCCAAGTGGCCGCTTACGGGCTGGGGGCTGATTTGTTCAAAGCCATGCCGGAATTGGAAGCCGAACTCGACAAGAAGTGATTTGCCTGCTCGGGGCGCGCGGTTGATGCGCTGCCCCGAGAATTGCAGCAACAGGAGCATCCATCATGGCGGCAATCAATAAACTCGGCGTGATTGTCGCGGGGCTGATGGGCAATGGCATTGCCCATGTGGCGGCGCTTTCCGGTATTCCGGTGGTGCTGATGGATGTGCAGCAGCAGGCGCTGGACCGCGCGCTGGCGACCATGGCGAAGAACATGGACCGGCAAGTGAGCAAGGGCAGCGTCAGCGGCGCTGATCGCGATGCCGCACTCGCGCGCATTGTGACGGCGACCGATAACAGCGCCTTCGCCGATTGCGACATGGTGATTGAAGCGGCGACCGAGAATGAGGAGATCAAGAAGAAGATCTTCGCTGCCCTTTGCCCGATTCTAAAGCCGGATGCGCTGCTCGCTTCCAATACGTCTTCCATTCCCATTACGCGGCTTGCGGCAGCGACCGATCGGCCCGGCCGCTTTATCGGCATGCATTTCTTCAACCCCGTGCCGATGATGAAGCTGGTTGAGATTATTCGTGGCCTGGCGACGGAAGACGCCACCTATCAGGCGGTGGAAGCGCTGGCGAAGCGCATGGGCAAGGCGCCGGTCATGGCGCAGGATTGGCCGGGCTTTGTCGTCAACCGCATCCTGTGTCCCATGATCAATGAGGCGATACAGGCGCTGATGGAAGGTGTTGGCGATGTGGCGGCGATTGATGCCGGCATGAAGCTTGGCGCCAATCACCCGATGGGGCCTTTGGAACTCGCTGATTTCGTGGGCCTCGATACGCTCTATTCAGTGATGAAAGTGCTGCATGAAGGCTTGGGCGATTCCAAATATCGGCCTTCGCCCTTGCTCGCGAAATATGTCGAAGCCGGCTGGTATGGGCGGAAGTCGGGCCGCGGCTTTTACGATTACAGCACCACGCCGCCCACGCCGACACGCTGAAGCGATTTTTCCATGGCGGGGTTGGTGCAGTTCCAGGGCTGGCGCCTCAAGCTGCGGGAGCTTTACTTCGGCAGTTCCGCGATGTCGCGGCGCTTTCGCTACGGGATCATCTGTTTTGATCTGCTGACGCTGTTCTTCGTGATCGGCACGTCCTTCGTGCCGCGCGAGCCCTGGATTGGCGTGGTGGATGTGGCGATCGGGCTGGTTCTGGCGGCCGAATATGCCGCGCATCTGGCGGCGCATCGCGCACCGGGGCGTCAGGCGCTGACATTCTCAAGCCTGATTGATCTTGTTGCCATCCTTTCCTTCCTGGCACCCCTGACCGGGGAAGGGTTTGGGTTCCTGCGCGTTTTGCGCACGCTACGGCTATTGCATACCTACCGGACGCTGATGGAACTTCGCCAGGATATGCCCTTCTTCCGCCGGCATGAGGAAGCGCTGATTGCCGGCGTGCATCTGACAGTCTTTGTCTTTGTCATGACGGCGGTGGTTTATGAAAGCCAGCGCGCCATCAATCCGAAAATCGCCGATTACGCCGATGCGCTTTATTTCACCGTGACAGCGCTAACCACGACCGGGTTTGGCGACATCACGCTGGAAGGCAAATTCGGCAAGCTGCTTTCCGTGTTTATCATGATTTGCGGCGTGACGCTGTTTCTGCGCCTGGCGCAGGCGCTGTTCCGCCCGCGCAAGGTGCGCTTTCCCTGCCCAAGCTGTGGGCTGCAACGCCATGATCCGGATGCGGTGCATTGCAAGGCTTGCGGCACAAGGCTCGCCATCCCGGATGAGGGCAGGGATTAAACCGGCGTGCGCCATTCCGCATGCGCATTGGTGGTGCCGCGCACAACGCTTTCATAGGCTTCCTGCAAGCGCATGGTGATCGCACCCGGCTTGCCATCACCAACCGGGAGCCTGTCCACACTCGTGATCGGCAGCAATTCCTGGCCCGTGCCGCAAAAGAACAGCTCATCGGCGATATAGAGTTCCGTGCGGTCAATGGTGCCTTGTTCCACACTCAGCCCATGTTCGGCGGCGAGGTGAATAACAGTATCGCGCGTGACGCTTTCCAGAATGTCATTTTCACGTGATGGCGTAATCAGCTTGCCATCGCGCACCATAAACAGGCAGGCGCCGGTGCCTTCGCTGATCTTGCCGGCACGGGTCATCAGCAGCGCATTGTCATAGCCATCCGCCTTGGCCTGCAGCATGGCAATGCGCCCGGCATGGTAATTCGCTGTCGCCTTGATGCGCGGCGGCATGGTGGTATCCGTGATGCGTGTCCAGGAGGACACATGCACGGCAAGCCCGCTGCTGCGCTTGGCATTGCGTTCGCGCGGCATGGCGGCGCAAGCCCAGCCGACGCTGCCCGTACTCGCCATGGAACCCAGGCTTTCGATATGCACCTGGATGCGGATATAGGCATCATCATCCGGTTCATTGGCACGCACTGCATCCAGCACCGCTTGGCGCATTTCATCGCGCGATGGCGGATTATCAAAGCGCATGAATTTCATGCCCTGATCCAGCCGCACGAGGTGTTCTTCCAGTCGGAACACGGCAAGCTTGCCGGTGCTGTAATTCATATAGGCGCGAATGCCTTCAAACACCGTCCCGCCATAAGCATGCCCAACCGAAAACGGATGCACGCGCGCTTCATCAAAACCGATCTTCTTGCCGTTCTGGATGATGTATTTTGCAGTCCAGGCCATTGGTTTCCTCATTTATCCTTGGAAGTTTTCGCGAGCACCTCGTCAAAGCCGCCCTGGCCGGTCAGTGCCGCCCAGGCGCGGTAGCGCTCTGATGCCGCAACCTGCCCCGCTGCGATCATGCCGCGCCAAACGCCGCAGGCTTCAACGAAACGCGGGATGGAGCCGGGGAACATCGCGAGCGTCATGGCCTCGGCGATTTCATCTTCCGGCACGTGATCCGCATAGGCGGCTTCGATCTGCCATTCGAGTATCCGCCAGCGCGCGCGACAGACCTGCACGGCACATTGCGCCAAATGCACCAGCCGGCGCGGGGCGGCGGGGGCGATTTGCGCCACAGCATCCAGATAGGCAGCGCGGGGATCAAAGGGTGCCAATTGCGCGCCCCAGCGATGGGCAGCGAAATCAAACGCCTCGGCGCCGATGGCGAGCGCCGCAGCCGCGAAAGCCGCGCCGATCAGCGCATCATCGCCACCAGCGGCGCGGAATTTGGCGATGTGGTGCGTGGCCAAAGCCTCATCGGTGGCGGCCAGCACCGCCAGCCAGACGAATTCGCGGTCGTGATGCGTGAGCACACGATCATCCAAGGCCATGGCGGAATAGGCAGCGTCATAGCCTTCCAGCAGGCGGGGGAAGGCGAGTGCCAGCAGCCCGTGATGCGGCAGCAGATAGCCGCGCTTGGCCTTGACCGCGGCGAGCCTGGCTTCCAGCGCGGCGGAGGTTTCAGCGCTCGCGTTTTCTTCTTGATCATTCATCCTGGGGTCAGGCTATACCGCTTCCAAGCCCTTGTAATCCCCCGCCCGGGGCAGGAATATTCCGCCATGTCCAAGACAGAGCTGCAAAACACCCCCATCCTGCTGCGGGAAGATCGCCCGGGCGGGATTTGCGTCATCACGCTGAACCGGCCTGCCGCCCGCAATAGCCTTTCGCGTGCGCTATTGCAGGCGCTGGAGGATATGCTGGCGGAGATCGCCGCCGATAGCACCTGCCGCGTGGTGGTGCTGGCCGGTGCTGGCACCGTGTTCTGCGCCGGGCATGATTTGCGCGAAATCACCGCGCATCGCGCCGATGCGGATGGCGGGCGTGGCTTTTACGCCGATGCCATGGCGGCTTGTGCGCGGGTGATGCAGGGGATTGTGGGGCTGCCGCAGCCGGTGATTGCGGCGGTGCAAGGGGTGGCGACCGCCGCCGGCTGCCAATTGGTTGCAAGTTGCGATCTGGCTGTGGCGGCAGAAGATGCGCGGTTTTGTACGCCGGGTGTGGATATCGGGCTGTTCTGTTCAACGCCGGCGGTGGCTTTGGCGCGCGCCGTGCCGCGCAAGGCCGCGATGGAAATGCTGCTGTTGGGTGAAATGGTGCCGGCAGATGAAGCGCAGCGTTTGGGCCTGGTGAACCGCCTGGCGCCGCGTGAGGCTTTGATGGAAACCGCGCTGGGCCTGGCCGAGCGCATCGCTGCCCATTCGGCGATCACGGTGCGCATGGGCAAGCGCGGCTTCAATCGGCAAATCGAATTGCCGCTGGCAGAAGCATACCAGGAAGCAGCTTCGGTAATGACGGAAAATCTGATGGCGCGGGATGCGGCGGAAGGCATTGGCGCCTTCCTGGAAAAGCGCCATCCGCATTGGGAAGACAGGTGAGGACGATGGCCTTGAACAAGTACGAAAACGGGCTTGAGCAGAATGCGGCCAATCATCAACCCTTGACGCCGCTTCTGTTTCTGGAACGCGCCGCGCAGGTTTATCCGGATTATCCCGCTGTGGTGCATGGCGCGGTAAAGCGCGATTATCTCAGCCTCCGCAATCGTTCCGTGCAGCTGGCCCATGCGCTGACCAAGCGCGGTATTGGGCGCGGGGATACGGTGGCGGCTATTCTGCCCAATATCCCTGAAATGCTGGAATGCCATTACGGCGTTCCCATGGCCGGTGCTGTGCTGAACACCATCAATACGCGCCTGGATGCGCCAACCGTCGCCTATATCCTCGATCACGGCGAAGCCAAAGCCGTGATTGTGGACCGCGAATTCATGCCGGTGCTGCGTGCGGCCTTGGCGGAATGCAACGCGAAGCCGATCATCATCGAAGTGCATGATGCGCTGGCGCCGGAAGCGGTGCAGGGCGAAAGCCTGGGCGGGCAGGAATATGAAAGCTTCATCGCGGAAGGCAGCGCCGATTTCGCTTGGGAAATGCCGCGCGATGAATGGGATGCGATTACGCTGAATTATACGTCGGGCACCACGGGCAAGCCGAAAGGTGTTGTCTATCACCATCGCGGCGCCTGCCTTTTGGCGACCGGCAATGTGCTTTCCGCCGGCATGGGCAAGCATCCATCCTATTTGTGGACGCTGCCGATGTTTCATTGCAATGGCTGGTGCTTTCCCTGGACTGTGACAGCGCAGGCCGGCTTGCATGTGTGCCTGCGCGCCGTGCGTGGCCCCGATATGTGGCGGCTGATGGCCGAATATGCCGTGACGCATATGTGCGGTGCGCCGATTGTGATGGCGACCTTGCTCGCGACACCAGCGGCCGAAAAGCGCGCGCTATCGCATCAGGTGCAATTCGTGGTGGCCGGCGCGCCGCCGCCCGAAGCCGTGCTTGCTGCCATGAAGGAAGCAGGCTTCGCTGTCTGCCACGTCTATGGCCTGACGGAAGTTTATGGCCCCGCGGTAGTGAATGAATGGCACAGCGAATGGGGTGCCAAGCCCGCGCCGGAACAGGCCGCGCTGATGGCGCGCCAGGGCGTGCGCTATCTGGCGCTTGAAGGGCTTGATGTGATGGACCCTGAAACCATGGCGCCTGTCCCCGCCGATGGCGCGACGATGGGCGAGGTGATGATGCGCGGCAATGTGGTCATGAAGGGCTATTTGAAGGATGCCGCCGCCACGCAATCTGCCTTTGCCGGTGGGTGGTTTCATACCGGTGATCTCGCGGTGAAATATCCGGATGGATATATTCAGCTGAAGGATCGGTCGAAGGATATCATCATCTCGGGTGGGGAGAATATCAGCAGCATCGAAGTGGAAGATGCGCTCTATAAGCACCCATCCGTTGCCGTGGTGGCGGTGGTGGCGAAGCCCGATGAGAAATGGGGCGAAACACCCTGCGCCTTTGTGGAATTGAAGCCCGGCATGGCGGCAACACCTGAGGAGCTGATCAATTTCGCGCGTCAGCATTTGGCGGCCTTCAAGCTGCCGCGCCATATTGTGTTTGCGGAATTGCCGAAGACTTCCACCGGCAAAATCCAAAAGCATGTGCTGCGCGCACAAGCACGGGCGCAGTAGGAAACGGCCGATCATGCAGGAATTTCATGGGGTTTTCCCCTATCTTGTATCACCCGTCGCACCGGATGGCGCGGTGCTGGAAGGCGAATTGCGCCGGCTGGTGGATCATTTGATCGCATCCGGCGTGCACGGGCTGACACCCTTGGGCAGCACGGGTGAATTTGCCTATCTGGATGCCGCGCAAAGGCGGCGAATTGTGGAAATTGTGGTGTCGCAAACCGCGGGCCGCGTGCCGGTGGTGGCGGGGGTTGCGGCGACCACGATTGCGGATGCGGAACGCCAGGCGCGCGATTATGCGGCAATTGGGGCGGATGGTATTCTGGCGATTCTGGAAGCCTATTTTCCGTTGAATGACGCAGCGGTGGTTTCCTATTTCACCGCCATCGCGGATGCCACTGAATTACCGACGGTGCTCTACACCAATCCGAATTTTCAGCGTTCCGATCTTTCCCTGCCGGCGATTGAAAAGCTTTCGCACCATCCGCGCATTTGCCTGATCAAGGATGCCTCCACCAATACCGGGCGCTTGCTGTCCATCATCAATCGTACGCAAGGCCGCATCGGGGTTTTTGCGGCTTCTGCGCATATTCCGGCCGCTGTCATGCTGATTGGCGGCAAGGGCTGGATGGCGGGGCCGGCTTGCGCCATTCCGCGCGAAAGTGTGCGGCTTTATGAGCTGTGCCGCGCTGGACGTTGGGATGCGGCCATGGCGCTGCAACGCGCGCTGTGGCGGGTGAATGAACTATTCGCCGCGCATTCGCTTGCCGCCTGCATCAAGGGCGCCTTGCAAATTCAGGGTTTCGCGGTGGGTGACCCGGTTTTGCCGCAAGCGCCACTGTCACCCGAAGGGCGTGTCGCGGTCGAAGCCGCGCTCAAGCTGGCGGCGGAGGCTTTTGCCGCCGCGCCCGAAATCTGAGGGCCTCAGCATTCCGCAAAAGCGCCTGCCCTTCATCCTGGGCGCGATGGCGGCCATTGGGCCGTTTTCGATTGATATGTATCTGCCGGCGCTGCCGATGCTGGGCCAAACGCTCGGCACCACGGCGGGGGCAGCGCAGGCAAGCCTTGCGGTGTTTTTCCTCGGCATGGCGCTGGGGCAAATCTTTTATGGGCCAATCGCTGATCGCTATGGAAGGCGCCTGCCGCTATTCATCGGGCTTGGCGTCTACACCGCCGCATCACTGATCTGCGCTCTGGCGCCCAATATCGAAAACCTGATTGCGGCACGGCTGATGCAGGCACTTGGTGGCTGTGCGGGCATGGTGATTGCGCGTGCCGTGGTGCGCGATGTTGCCGATGAGCGCGGCGCGATCCGCCTCATGGCGCGGCTGATGCTGGTGATGGGAGTGGCGCCGATCATCGCGCCGATTGTCGGTGGAGTGCTTTTGGGCGTGATTGGCTGGCGCGGCATATTCCTGTGTCTTGCAGCTTATGGCGTGATGTTGTTGTTGGTGATTGCACTTTTCCTGCCAGAGACCTTGCCAGTCGAACGCCGCCGCCGCGATGGCTTGCGTCAGGTCTTTGGCGTCTGGCAGCGCTTGCTTGGCGATGGCTATTTCATGGGCCATGCGCTGGCAGGTGGCCTCGTGATCGGGGGGATGTTTGCCTATATCGCGGGATCGCCCTTCGTGTTCATGGAATTGCATGGCGTGCGGGCCGAAGATTACGGCTTCTATTTCGGCGCCAATGCCATTGGAATCATGTTGGTTGGGCAAATCACCGCGCGGTTGGTGGATCGCGTGGCGCCAGCGCAGATGTTGACCATAGCGCTGACCATCAGCGCGGTGGCGGGCACGGCGCTGCTTGGCCTCACCATCACCGGCTTTGGCGGTTTTGTCGCGCTCATCGTCACGCTGTTTGCTTATGTTTCCATGATCGGCGCGGTCATGCCGCTGACTGCCGCGCGCGCCATGGCGCCGCATGGCGCGATTGCGGGTAATGCCTCGGCCTTGATGGGCACGCTGCAATTCGGTGCGGGTGCGCTGGCGGGCGTGACGCTGGGTGCGCTGCAAAACGGCACGGCACTGCCAATGGCGCTGGTGATAGCGCTTTGCGGCGTGGGTGGTTGGGTGATGCGGCGTTTATTGGTTCGGGGGGCCTCATGACAGGCGAAATTTTCTTTACCAATCGCAAGAAAGCGACCACTGCGCCCGATATTTCCTATGTGGTGACGCTTTATCAGAAACTCGGCTTCCTGCCTTTTCTTTGCGCGGGGCTTGAGGCGCAGCGCGGCGGGATGCAGGCGGAATACATTTTCATTGATGATGGCTCCAGCGATGGCACGCCGGAAGCCTTGCGCGAACGCATCGCGTCTTGGCCTGAAGTATTGATCATTCGCCAACGGAATACCGGCCCGGCGCCGGCGCTCAATCGCGGCATGGCGCTGGCGCGCGGGCGCTATATCAAGCCGATGGATGGCGATGATATCCTGCTGCCCTGGGCGTCAGGGCGCATGCTGAGGGCCATGCTTGGCACCAAGGCAAGCGCGGCCTTGGCGCAGGGGGATGAGCAATCAACCTATGCGCCGGCTGAAACCCGCGCCGACGATATCGCGGCATTACCAGCGCCCGATGAAATACCCGCGGCAGCCAGTTCACTTCTGGAAAAAAGTCTGCGCCGCGCTCAGGCTTCTCCATCCCATTGGATGTTCGAAGCAACTCTACTGCCGCAGATCAAGGGCTGTGATCCTGCTGTATTCATCCAGGATTATTCTCTGGAATTGGAAGTCGCCCTGGCCAGCAAGGTCGCTATTGCGCGGGGGCCATTGCTGCTCATACCCGCCTCTGCCCCCGGTCGGCTTTCCGATAATGAGGGCCAGATCCTGCACGACATCAATCTGGCGCTGCTGCGTTTCTTGCGCCGGCATCCGGAATTGCCAGCGAAGCTCCGCCGCTTCGCGCTGCAACGCGCGGTGCAGCGTGCGGCAAGCTGGGCCTTTCGGCGCGGCGGGGCGAACTTGCTGCATCCGGTGTCGCTGTTGCGTGTGCCGGCAGCGCTTGGCCTATTGAAGCCTGATCTGGCCTTGCAAAAGCAAGTTTGTGACGTATTCCGCGCCACGCATCCTATCCGGCTGATGCCGGGTGGCGATGAAGCCTAGAACGCGCGCCTCACGTCATTTTCTTGCCGAGTGTCCAGCCGCCATCCACCGTTAGTACCGCGCCGGTGGTGAAAGAGGATTCCTCGCTCGCGAGAAACATCATCGCATTGGCGACTTCATGGGTTTCGCCGGAACGCCCCATGGCGTGCAGTTCCTGAATCTTTCGCGCCACATCCGCATCCTGGAAATAGCGTTCCGTCATTGGTGTGCGGATTACGCCGGGCGCCACCGCATTCACGCGAATGCCACGCGGCGCCAATTCCATCGCCAGCGCCTTGGTGAGCCCCACCACCGCATGCTTCGATGTCACGTAAGCAACCCGTTCCGGCGTTGCGACCAGGCCGAGCGTTGAGGCGATATTCACTATCCGCCCGGGCTTGCCTTGCGCAATCAGCCGCCTTGCAAAGGCTTGTGATGGCAGGAAGCTGCCGGTCACATTGATGCTCATGGTACGCTGCCAATCGTCAAAGGAAAGATCGAGCAGCGGGCTGATTTCACGCACGCCGGCACAATTCGCGAGTACATCCAACCGCCCAAGCACGGCCTCAGCGCCGGCAATGAAATCGCGCACGGCATCAGGGTTTACCACATCCAGCACAAAGGGATGGGCTTCGCCATCGCGCTTGCGGATATCGGCCGCAGTTGCTTCCACTGCGGACTTGTCAATATCGGCTATTGCCAACCGCGCGCCTTCCTCGGCAAAGGCAATCGCCAATTGGCGGCCAATGCCGCTCGCGGCACCGGTTATCAAAACGCCTTGATCACGAAACCTCATTAGTGTTCTCCCCAAACATTATGCTGCGATCAGATCAGCGGCTTTTTCGGCAATCATATTGGTCGCGGCATAGGTATTGCCGGAAACCATGGTGGGCATGCAGGAAGCATCCGCCACACGCAGCCCTTCAAGCCCGATCACCTTCATGGAAGCAGGGTCCACCACCGCCATGGGATCAATGCCCATTTTGCAGGAACCGATCGGGTGATAGGTGGTGGAACCTGTGGCCCGCGCATGGGCCATCCATTGATCATCGGTTTGCACGGCAGGGCCGGGAAAATTCTCGGCAACCACGTAATCGGCCAAGGGGCGCGTGTGCAGCAATTGCCGCATGTATTTCATCGCCGCCAGCAGCGCGTCACGGTCCATCTGATCCTGCAAGTAATTCGGCTGGATTTCTGGTTTGGCGCGCGGGTCCGCCGAAAGCGCCTTCAGCCAGCCCTTGCTTTCCGGGCGAAGCTGCGAACAGCCAAGCGTCATACCGGGCTTGGTGTCCAAATCCGTCACGCCATAGCGCCCGGTCGGGTAGCTGGCGGGTGCGAAGTAAAGCTGCATGTCAGGCGTCGCGAGGCCCTCGCGCGTCTTGAAATAGCCACCCGCGTGGCTTGGGCTTGCCGTCAGCAGCCCCTTACGCGTGAAGGCATAGCGCAAAACCTCGATTGCCAAACGCACACCGCGCGATCGTTCATTGAGCGAACCGGCACCCCTCACCAACGCGGAAACACGCACCGCGTAATGGTCACGCAGATTCTTCCCCACACCTGGCAGCGCATGGACAACATCAACGCCAATGCCGGATAGCCATTCCGGATCACCAACGCCCGAGATCTGCAAAAGCTGCGGCGTATTGATCGAGCCGCCCGAGAGGATCACATCGCGCCGCGCGCGAATGGTGATGGGTGCGCCCCCTTCCTGGGTATAGCGAATGCCAACCGCGCGCTTGCCTTCGAAGACAATCGCCTCAGCCAGCGCGCGCTGGATCAGCTTCAGATTTGGCCGCGACAAGGCAGGGCGGAGGTAAGCATCGGCCGGACTCCAGCGCCGGCCACCGCGCATCATTTGCTGATAGAGAAATGTGCCTTCCTGATTGCCGGAATTGTAATCCGGCGTGCGCGGCAGGCCGAGTGCTTCATTGGCCGCGATATAGGCTTCCGAGAGTTCATGCGGGTCGCGCTGATCTTCGATGGAAAGCGGCCCATTATTGCCGCGCACCGCGGGATCGCCGCCGCCATTGCCGCGGGTTTCCGCGCGCTTGAAATAGGGCAGCACATCATCCCAGGCCCAGCCGCGGCAGCCAAGCTGCGCCCACATATCGTAATCGGCGGATTGGCCGCGCACATAAAGATGGCCATTGATGGAACCCGAACCGCCCAAAACCTTGCCGCGCGGGAAAGGGATTTTGCGATTGTCAATGTAGGGACCGGGCGCGGTTTCATAGCCCCAATTCAGCTTTGGATTATAGACGGTCTTGTTGAATCCAGCTGGGATTTTGATGAAGATGTTATTGTCCTTGCCGCCGGCTTCCAGAATGGCAACGCTATTCTTGCCCGAAGCGGTCAGCCGATTGGCCAGCACGCAGCCGGCGGCACCGGCGCCCACAATCACATAGTCGAATTCTTCCATGGACCTTTCCCCTCAACCTTTTGGGGAAGGCTAGGACGGGTTGGCGCTAGCGGGAAGGGCTAATCCTCGGTTTCTTCCGGCGTGACGGCGGCCGGGATCGCGTAAGCCTCGGTCATCCAGCGGCCCAAATCCACCTGCCGGCAGCGATCGGAACAAAAGGGGCGCTGTTCCGGTGCTGGGGCGCGGCCACAAATCGGGCAGCGCGGGCGGCGCGGTTTTTTCTCGGCACCGGTCACAAGGCACCCCCAAAAAGCAATGCTGATTACTTTAGGGGGCTTGGCGCGGCGAAATCAAGCGTCAGGACCAGACTGATCAGGCTGCTTCCAGGCGTTGCTTTTCTTCCACAAAATGGGTGATCTTGGCCTCAAGCTGCTTCGCTTCCAGCGCAACTGATCCCGAAGCCTCAAGCACTTGGTCAGCGGCTTGACCGCTCGATGAGGCATCATCGCTGACATTGCGCATCTTCTCGGCCGTGTCATTGGTTGCCTGCGCCAGGAATTGTACCTTTTGCACAATGGAATTGGTCGCATCCCCCTGTTGTTCGATAACACGGGTGATGTGCTCCACCGCCTCGCCCAAAGAGGAGATGGAACGGCAGATCAGGGATATTTCCTGGCATGCGCTGTCGCTGGAACGGCGCAAGGCCTCGATCCGCGCGCTGACATCCTCACTCGCCGTTGCGGCCTGCAGCGCAAGCGTTTTAACCTCACTCGCCACCACCGCGAAGCCCTTGCCGGCTTCCCCTGACCTTGCGGCTTCAATGGTGGCGTTTAATGCAAGAAGATTTGTCTGATCGGCGATTTGACGCATGGAATCCATAACGCTTCGAATGGAATCCGTTGCAGTGCGAAGTTCTGTCACGCGTTCCGCGGTACCTTGGGCGATGTCGGTTGCTTGCGCAATGGTGGCATTCGCCTGTTGCACCTGGCTGGTCACTTCTGTCGCGGTCTGGGCGATCTCCTCAGCGGCGCTCGCAACGGCAACCAAGGTCTTCGCGGCCTCGTCGGTGGCTTTGGCAACCTGATCTGAATTCTGCTCCGTCCGTTTGGCGACATGGCTCATGGTTTCTGCGGTTGTGCGCATTGCCTTGGATGCGGCGACGAGCGATTCTAGAGAGGCACCAATCGTACCGGTAAAGCTCCGGGTAATCTCATCTGTTTCCGCCTGGCGCTGCTCACGGGCGGCCTGTTCGGTGGCGCGGTTCGCCTCCATTTCTATCTTGGCCAAGGATTGCTCACGAAAGAAATGGACGGAACGCGCCATGCTGCCGACCTCATCGCGGCGCGCCATGTCTGGAATCTGGATGGCCAAATCACCAGCTGCGAGCTTGGTCATGGACCCGCCCATGGCGGCAAAAAGCCGAAGGGTGCGGAGGAAGGATAGGCAAAGCGCCAAGACGCAAGCCGTAATGGAAAGCGCTGAGACACCAAGTACGCCAAGCAGAATTTCCCTTGCCCTATCCGCTTCCCGTGTCATGGTCTCACTCGCGCTGCGTGCCTCGGAAAGTGCAGCCTGGATGATGCCTTCGATCCGGCCCTCAAGCGGTAGCGCAATGTTCTGATATGTCGCGATACCGCGGTTGCGGTTGGCGCTGCCCAATTCCTCGGTTACTTGCACCATGGATTTGGCGTAATCCGCCAGCATGGGGGCAATGGCACTGCGCAGTTCTTCCGTGAATTGGCCATCCGAGGTCAACCGTGCCTCAAGCCCTGTGCGCTTGGCCTGCATCAATTCTTCCTGGGACCGGCGGCGCGTTACGGCATAAGCCAGGGAGATGGCACGAAATTCCTTCACTTCCTGAAGCAGGGCACTTAAGGTCTGTTCGCGTGATTGTGCTGTGGTCGCGGCTTGCATGCGACGATCGCTCTCAAACGTCATGGCGATGACCGCAGCGGCAGAAAGCAGCAGTACAAGGGCCGCAACAAATCCGAGTAGACGGGTACGATGGGCAAGCGACATGGGGGGATCCGCGCCTTCTGGATGATGGTTCGGGTGTCAGCGATTGCTCATGATGACGGTCGCGCCACCGAATTGGCCTATGCGCTGCTGCAGGCCATTGCGCTGATGGCACACCATGCAGGGCTCGGTGATCGTCATGGGCCAGAAGCCGAAACTATTCCCGCCGATGCTGCGGGTTTCCGCCTGCATATGGCCGCGTTCGAGCCATTCATTGATTTGTTTGAGGATTTCGGCGTTTTCAATAACGCGCTCAGGCGCTGAATCTCTATTGATCAATTCTTGCCGGCGATTGGTCACAACGGCGCGGTAACGGTCGCCCATCAGATCATTGAAGCGCGTGAAAAGCTGAGCGCGGAAGAAGGCCGGCACAAAGGCATCCTGGCCGCCCTTCAGGATATCGGCGCGAAACTGTTCCATTACCTGTCCCAAAGCACGGTCCATGGCGTCATGCACGCGACGCAATTCTGCATCTTCAACGCCTGCCATATCCTTATTCGCCATGCGGGCATAAGCGGCGCGATAGGCGCCCTTTAGCCTGTTCAGGTCAATGTCTTCTGGGCGCGCTGCCCCAGCATTGATCTTTTCTTGCAAGCCCGCGATCACCGCCGTCGCAGCCGAGGCAGTAAGGTTAATTTCGCGAAGCGTATTTGGTGCGTCATTGGCGGTCGCGACCGACACGCCAAAGATCAGGCTGAAGGCCAAGGCCTTTAATGCGTGGGACATCTCGTTTTCTCATTTATTTGAGGTTGTACGTTCGGTCCGCAGAATGTGGAGAGAATGGCAGCTTGAAATTAAAAAATCGTTTTCGGCAGGCCATGATTGGCAGGCTATTATCACCCCAACCTAATGATGATGAGCTCGGTTAATCTTTGTGAATGTCTTGGGCTTTATGCAAACCATCACGCGGTGCCTCGCGCCTCAGAAGATAAACATACATGGTTGGGCGTATGCCGTTCGGACGAAGATGAACGTGGAGTTTACTAGTCAATACGGACGGTAGTCGTGATCTGCGCCGGTCCGGCAGCAGCGCTCCGCAATTCCAGCCCATGCCCAGTGAGCGCTGTATAGTCATCAAGGGCGCCGGGCAGGTTGCGCAACGCCGCAATCACCTCGGGCCGCGCTTCCAGCATAAGGCGTTCCGCAGGGCGTGCCGCCGCATCACGCGCGGCTTGGCGCAAAGCGGCTAAGCCTTCCGCAAGCGGCGTGTGCAGGATTTCCCCCAGGGGCGGGTGGATGCGGTCACGCACCATCTCGATCAAGCCAAGCCCGGTCAGCCCGACCAGGCGCACAAGCTTATCCGGCGCCAGCGCCGCGCGCAGCGGTTCCAGCAATGCCTGCCGACGCTTGGCGGAAAGCCCTGCGACATCAAGCAAAATGGCGCCCGAAAGATTGCGCAGCCTGATCTGCCGCGCAATTTCCGGCAAAGCGGCTTCATTGAAGCGCGCCAGGCCATCGCCAGCGCCGCCGCTATCCACATCAAGCGCGGTCAGCGCGCGCGTGGTTTGAATATGCAGCACGCCGCCGCCCGGCAAAGCCACTGCGCTTTCGGAAAGTGAGGCGAATTCACCCTCCATCGACTCATCGAATACCGCGCCATGCTGCGCCTGCACGCGATCCCCGAGCGACGCACGCAACCGCGCCACCAGCGCCGCGCCGGAGAAGCGTATCACCGCCTGCGGATAACGCGCGGCTAGGCGTTCGGCGGCACATGGCCCGCGCGCCACCAGCCGCGGTGCGCCTTGCGGTGCGGCGGCAACCAGCGCGGCTTCGGCATCCGTCAGCAACGCGGAAAGCCTTGGCCCCTTGCCCCCCTGCGCGGCGCGCGTCACGCGCAAGCCCAGGATTTGCCCTTCCTGCACCGCCTGTTTGATCGACTGACGCGGAGCGCTGGCTGCGCTTTCCGGCAGGAAGCCGGTTTCATTGCCCGCCAGCGCCACAAAGGCGCCCGACATGGCGGCCGAGATCGCCACCACCCGCCCGCGCTGCAAATCACCAACGCCATCAGGCCGTGCCGGGCGTTCCACCCAGGCTTCGGTCAGCAGGCCACCCAGCAGCAGCGCGGTCCGCACCTCGCCAGGGGAGGCTTCCGCCAGGATCAGGGCTTCAGCCACCCGATCCCTCGCAGCATTTGCGCGGTTTCAAACAAAGGCAGGCCGACCACATTGGAATGGCTGCCCGAGATGAAGCGTGTGAAAGCCTCGGCCCGGCCCTGAATGCCATAGGCGCCGGCCTTGCCCTGCCATTCGCCGGAAGCGATGTAGTCTTCCATCTGCGCATCGGTCAGGCGCTGGAAGGTGACGTTGGTTTCGACCAGGCGCTGGAGCCGCCGACCATCGGGAAGCGCAAGTACCACGCCTGTGGTCACGCAATGCCGCCGGCCCGACAGCAGCGCCAGGCAGTGCCGAGCATCGGCTTCGGTTTCGCCCTTGGGCAGGATGCGCCGGCCAACACCCACCACCGTATCGGCGGCCATAATCATGGCACCCTCGGCCAAGAGCACCGCCGCTTCTGCCTTGGCGCGCGAGAGCCTGGCCGCCAAGGCGCGCGGGACCTCGGCCTTCAAGGGCGTTGCATCAATATCGGTCGCGATCACGCGCGCGGGCGTAATGCCAAGCCGCGCCAGCAAATCCAGGCGGCGGGGGCTGGCGCTCGCCAATACCAGCGGCAAGCGCGCGGCATCCATGCTTGGTGCGTTACTTGAAGCGGAAGGTGATGCGGCCCTTGGTCAGATCATAGGGCGTCATTTCAACATTGACGCGATCGCCGGCCAGCACGCGAATGCGGTTCTTGCGCATCTTCCCGCTGGTATGCGCCAGGACCATGTGGTCATTATCGAGTTTCACGCGGAACATGGCGTTGGGCAGAAGCTCCACCACCTCTCCGCTGAACTCCATCATATCTTCTTTGGGCATCGGGCCTCAATGGTAGGGCGCAAGGCGCGCCGGGGTTACAGGATTGCGGCGCAAAATGATCCTATGCCCCCGCCGGGTCAAGCGCGATCCCGGCGCGGGCATGATTTTGGCAGCAAAACGGCGCGAAAGCGCTATTTTGAGAGCGCTACCGTGTAATCCGCTTCGGTCTTTTCGCGCATCTCGGCCTCGGTCACGCCGGGGGCGAGTTCCACCAGCTTCATCGCGGCCGGGCCGCGCCGGGCGATTTCGAAGACGCCAAGATCGGTGATCACCATATCCACGACGCGGCTGCCCGTGAGCGGCAGGGCACATTGCTTGAGCAGCTTGGGCTTGCCGCCGGCGGTATGTTCCATCAGCACAATCACGCGCTTGACGCCGGCAACCAAATCCATGGCGCCGCCCATGCCTTTCACCATCTTGCCCGGGATCATCCAATTGGCGAGGTCGCCATTTTCCGCCACCTGCAGGGCGCCCAGGATGGAAAGGTCAATATGCCCGCCGCGGATCATGCCAAAGGATTGCGCGGAATCAAAGAAGGAACTGGTGGGCAACTGAGTAATCGTCTGCTTGCCGGCATTGATCAGATCGGCGTCTTCTTCGCCTTCATAAGGGAAGGGGCCAAGGCCCAGCATGCCGTTTTCGCTTTGCAGCTGCACATTGAAGCCGGCAGGGACGTGATTGGCGACCAGCGTTGGGATGCCGATGCCAAGGTTCACATAAAAGCCATCTTGCAATTCGCGCGCCGCACGGGCGGCCATTTCATCGCGGTTCCAGGCCATGATTTTTCTCCTTATCCCTGGGACTCGGCGCCGGCCGCGGCAGCGGGCGCGTGCTTGCGGACGGTGCGCTGTTCAATGCGCTTTTCGTAGCCGGGCGGGCAGGTGATCATGCGTTTGACGAAAATGCCAGGCGTGTGGATGTGGTCCGCATCAATCTCGCCAGGGCGGACCAGATGTTCCACCTGCGCGACGGTGACGCGCGCCGCCGTTGCCATCATCGGGTTGAAGTTCCGCGCCGTCTTGCGATAGACCAGATTGCCTTCGTGATCGCCCATATAGGCGTGGATGATGGCGAGGTCCGCGACAATGCCGCGTTCCATCACATAGGTCTCGCCATCAAATTCCCGCGTTTCCTTGCCCTTGGCGACTTCCGTGCCGACGCCGGTTTTGGTGAAAAAGGCCGGGATGCCAGCGCCGCCGGCGCGAATACGCTCGGCCAAAGTGCCTTGCGGGTTGAATTCAATCTCAAGCTCCCCGGCCAGGTATTGCCGGGCGAATTCAGCGTTTTCGCCGACATAGCTTGAAATCATTTTGCGGATCTGGCGGGTCTTGAGCAGCAGGCCAAGCCCGGCATCATCCACCCCTGCATTATTGGACACCACCGTCAAATCCTTCACGCCGGATTCGCGAATGGCTTCAATCAACAGGGTCGGAATGCCGGAAAGCCCGAAGCCGCCGGAATGGATCACCATGCCATCGCGGAGCAGGCCCGAAAGCGCTGCCTTGGCATCCGGATAGATTTTCTTCATGGGCCTTGCCCCCAATGCTTGCCGTTCTGGGGGGTGTCTAGCCAGTGTTTTGCGTTGCGGGAAGGGCTGGCGTGGCGAATCGTGGGGCGTGCTATAAGATCGCATGTCCGCTGCCCCCATCACCGCCCCGCGCCCGGCCATTCGCCTGCTGCCGGAGACCACCGCGAACCGCATCGCCGCCGGTGAGGTGGTGGAACGCCCTGCTGCCGCGCTCAAGGAAATCGTCGAAAACGCGCTGGATGCCGGGGCGCGGCGCATCGCCGTGACGCTGGAAGGCGGCGGGATGGACCGTATTCTGGTGGAAGATGACGGCTTCGGCATGGGGCCGGATGATCTGGCACTGGCCGTGGAACGCCACGCCACCTCCAAATTGCCGGAAGAGGCGACCCTGTTCCGTATCGCCACGCTCGGCTTCCGGGGGGAGGCCTTGCCTTCCATCGGCGCGGTGGCGCGGCTTGCCATCACCTCCTGCCCGCAGGGTGGTGCCGCGCATCGGATCAGCGTGGAAGGCGGGCTGAAGGGCGATGTCGCGCCAGCTTCCGGCGCGCCCGGCACGCGTGTTGAGGTGCGGGATTTATTCTTCGCCACGCCGGCGCGGCGGAAATTCCTAAAGCATCCCCGCACGGAAGCCGAACACGCGGTGGAAGCGGTGCGCCGCCTGGCGCTGGCTTGGCCGGAAGTGGCCTTTCGCGTGCAAAGCGATGGGCGGGAAGTGCTGTCCCTGCCCGCCACGGATCAGGAAGGGCGCATCAGGCAGGTGCTCGGCGCGGAATTCGCCGCAGCGGCGGTGCCGGTGGAAGCGGTTTCCGAGAGGCTTGATATCAGCGGGCTGGCGGCGCTGCCTTCGCACCACCGCCCGACCACGCTTGGCCAGCATCTGGTGGTGAACCGCCGCCCGGTGCGCGACCCGCTGCTGCGCGTGGCCTTGCGCGTTGCTTACCGTGATGTGATCCCGCAGGGCCGCCACCCCGTCGCCGCGCTATTCTTGCAAGTGCCGCCGGATAGCGTGGATGTGAATGTGCATCCGATGAAGACCGAGCTTCGCTTCCGTGATGGGGAGGCTGTGCGCGGTGCCATGATTTCCGCCCTGCGCAAGGCGCTGGCGATTGGTGCGGGGACGGTGGTGGCGGTGCCCTCCCTTACCGGTGCGGCGCCCGTGGGTGGTTTCAGTGAAGCCTTGCCTGTTTTGCCCCAATCCATGCCACGCCCGCCGGGGTTGCCGCAGCCGCGCCTGCCGCTCGGTTTCCGCCCGCCGAGCCTGCCGCCGCCGCCCGCCGCCGCGCCGATGGATGCCGCGCATCCCTTGGGCCGTGCCGTGGCGCAGATACTCGATACCTTCATCATCGCGGAAGCGGCGGATGGGTCGCTGGTGCTGGTGGATCAGCACGCCGCGCATGAACGCCTGACGCATGAGGCGCTGAGTGCGCAACTGCTTGAAGGCGGCGTGCGCGCTCAGCCCTTATTGGTGCCGGCGGTGGTGGATATGCCGCAAGCCGATGCGGCGCGTTTGCTGGGGGAGGCGGAAGCCTTGGCGCGGCTGGGGCTGGAAATTGAAGGCTTCGGCGCTGGTGCTGTGCTGGTGCGAAGCCTGCCAGCCTTGCTCGGGGGCGCCGATCCCGCGCCGTTGCTCCGCGACATGGCGGAGGAATTGGCGGTGGATGCGGAGAGTATTGCCCTGGAACGCAAGTTGGATGCGGCGATTGCACGGCTTGCCTGCCATGGCAGCATTCGCGCCGGGCGGCGGATGAATGCAGCCGAGATGGATGCGCTGCTGCGCCAGATGGAAGCGACACCGCGCGCCGCGACTTGCAGCCATGGAAGGCCCACGGTGCTGAAGTTGGATGCGGTGGCTTTGGAGCGGATGTTTGGGCGGCGGTAGGTAATAGGAATATTCCGCGGATTGGTGAAGCCTAGAACGCTTGGCCAGCACGTCAGGCGCATCCAAATGCTACGCCGCAAAAACACTTGCCCGAATCGGAACCGTAATTGTAGCTGCAAAATCCGATTATGGGTGGAACCGGATGTTCGAGACCCAGTCCCGAAGCTGTAGGCGCAAACCTCAGAGCCCAGATAGGCACGTTTCGGCTTATAACGTATGGTTACGCCATGCTCCGAAGTCGCGTCAATGGGCTCCGAACATGGAGTTCAACGCTATGAGCAACACTACCCCAACCATCGCGTGGCCTGGCCAATCAGGGCGCACCTACAAATACTACATTTATCCACTAGGCCATAACTTGGCCGCCAAGCCCGGAAACTATTGTTTTGCAAAGACAAACGCGGCGGGACAATGGGTGCCTGTGTATTTTGGGCAAACATCGGACCTAAGCGAACGGTTTGACGCTCATCACAAAATGGCCTGCGCCCGTCGAGCGGGCGCAACGCACATACATGCACACCTAAACGACAGAGGCGATCAAGCTCGCATAGACGAAGAAACAGATCTTGTCCGGAATTGGGCGCCGCCCTGTAACGGCTGATCTGATTTCGCAGCCGGGCACTCAGGATCGTTAGGGTCGCCCGGCTGCACATCTTGTGACCAAGATTTTGCTCGCTTCGGTGTCGCCAGCATTCGCCGCAGCACGGTGTCGCGGCGCTCGTCATCGGACCCTTCAGCCATGGACGATTTTGCTCCGTTTGAAAGTTCGCAAGTTCTACTCCAAGAGACAGAAGCCCGCATCGCAAATTTCGAGCAGATAGAGGTGGCTCGGTTTGTTTGAACAGTTCTGGTGCGTTTCCTAAGTGGGTCTCTGCCTTGGTTAGGCTGCCATCGGGATTGATGGCAGCGC
>JADCES010000119.1 GCA_020250005.1 Roseomonas sp. | reverse complement strand
GATTTCATCACGCTGCATGCGCCCATGACAGAACAGACGCGCAATATCCTCTCACGCGAGAACATCGCGCGCATGAAAAAGGGCGCGCGGTTGATCAATTGCGCGCGCGGCGGCCTGGTGGATGAGGTTGCGCTGGCAGAGGCGCTGCAATCCGGCCATTTGGCTGGCGCTGCCTTGGATGTGTTTGAGGTTGAGCCCGCCACCGACAGCCCGCTTTTCGCCTTGGAAAATGTTGTCTGCACCCCGCATCTTGGCGCGGCGACGAATGAAGCGCAGGAGAATGTGGCGCTGCAAGTCGCCGAACAAATGTCGGATTTCCTACTGACGGGCGCGGTTTCCAACGCGATCAATATGCCGAGCGTGACCGCGGAAGAAGCGCCGCGCCTAAAGCCATATATGGAACTGGCGCGCTTGCTCGGTTCCATGGCGGGGCAGCTTAGCGCCGGGCAGGATGATGCGATCAAGGCGATCCGCATTGAATATGAAGGCCATGCGGCGGAGCTTAACCGCCGCCCGCTGACGGCAGCCGCTTTGGCCGGCGTGCTGACGCCGCAAATGGGCGCGGTGAATATGGTGAATGCGCCGGTGCTGGCGAAGGAACGCGGCATTGACGTGGCGGAAACCATCATGGAACGGCGGGGCGAATATCAGACGCTGCTCACCATCACTGTCACCACCCATCAGGGGCAGCGTTCCATCGCGGGCACTTTGCTTGCCGAAAACAAGCCGCGCCTGGTCGCGATCAAGGGCATTGCGGTGGAGGCTGATTTCGCGCCGCATATGCTTTATGTGACCAATCAGGATAAGCCCGGCTTCATCGGGCGCTTTGGCACGGCGCTGGCGGAAGCGGGCATCAATATCGGCACGCTGCATCTGGGCCGCGCGGCACCGGGGGGCGACGCGATCTGCCTTGTTGGGCTGGATGCGCCCATGCCCGAAGCGGTGCTGGCGGAAGTGCGGCGCCTGCCCTTGGTGGTGCGCGCGACGCCGCTGAAGTTCTAAGGTTTAACTGCCAAAGACGCGCGCGAAAATGGTCTCCACATGGCCAAAATCGCGTGCGGGATCCATGGCGCGATCCAGTGCCGCGCCCTCCATCAGCGCGGCCACGCCGGCATCTTCCAAAAGATTGCTGCGGAAATCCTTGGCCCCCGCGCTGCCCAAAGCCTGCCAGGTTGCCATGGCGCAGCGCTGCACGGTGGCATAGGCATCCTCGCGGCTCATGCCCGCCTGGGTCAGCGCCAGCAGCACCTTCTGGCTATGCACCACGCCGCCCAGGCTCTCCAGATTCGCCTGCATGCGCGCCGGATAGATGGTGAGCTTTTCCATCATCCCCGTCAGGCGCATCAGCGCGAAATCAAGCGCAATCGTCGCATCCGGGCCGATCACGCGTTCCACCGATGAATGGCTGATGTCGCGTTCATGCCAAAGCGCGACATTCTCCAGCGCCGGCATTACATAGCCGCGTACCAACCGCGCGAGCCCGGTCAGATTTTCACTGAGCACCGGGTTGCGCTTATGCGGCATGGCGGAAGAACCCTTCTGCCCGGCATGGAAAAACTCCTCGGCTTCGCGCACTTCGCTTCTTTGCAAATGGCGCACTTCGGTCGCCAGCCTTTCAATGCCGCTTGCCACCACCGCCAGCGCCGCGAAAAACGCTGCGTGGCGGTCACGCGGGATCACTTGCGTGGAAACCGGTTCCACCGAAAGGCCGAGCTTGGCCGCGACAAAGGCCTCAACGCGCGGGTCAACACTGGCGAAGGTGCCGACAGGGCCGGAAATGGCGCAGGTCGCGACCTCGGCCCGCGCCGCCACCAAACGCTCACGATTGCGGGCGAATTCGGCGTGATGCCCGGCAAGCTTGAGGCCGAAGGTGGTGGGTTCGGCATGGATGCCATGGCTGCGGCCAATGGTGGGGGTGAATTTATGTTCCATCGCCCGCGCCTTGAGCGCGGCCAGCAGCGCATCAACATCCGCGATCAGTAAATCCGCCGCCTGGGTCATTTGCACGGCCAGGCAGGTATCCAGCACATCGGATGATGTCATGCCCTGATGCATGAAGCGCGCTTCCGGGCCGATGCCTTCCCCCATCCAGGTGAGAAAGGCGATCACGTCATGGCGCGTGACGCGTTCAATCTCATCAATTCGGGCGATATCGGCATTAGTGATGCCAGCAGCCCGCGGCGCGCCTTTTTCGCGGATGATGCGCGCGGCTTCCGCCGGGATGGTGCCAATGCGGCCCATTTCCTCGGCGGCCAGGGCCTCAATCTCGAACCAAATGCGGTAGCGATTGGCGGGGGCCCAGATGGCTTCCATTTGCGGGCGGGAATAGCGCGGGACCATGGCGGAGACTCCGGAAAGGCCTTGTTCCTGTGGCCCCATAAAGCTTGGAAGGCAAGCAGTGGGCCCGGGCTTGCGGCCTCGGCAAGGCCTCGCTATTGGTTTTGTAACAGAATGCAACCCCCTGCCGGATAAAAATCAAAATGTTGGAAATGTTTCCTGAATGGCTTCAGCCACTTCTTCTGGTCCTGTTCATTGACGTGGTGCTTGCGGGCGATAACGCCATCGTGGTCGGCATGGCGGCGGCAGGATTGCCGGCAGATCAACGGAAGAAGGCGATTTTCTGGGGCATTATTGCCGCGACGCTGATGCGTATTGGCTTCGCTTCCATCACCGTGCAATTGCTGCAAATCGTGGGGATTGTGCTCGCCGGGGGCGTCTTGCTGCTCTGGGTTTGTTGGAAAATGTATCGCGAATTGCGCGATGGCGGCAGCCATGGCGACCCCTCTATTACAGAACAGCATGAAGGGGTGGAGGCGCTGGAAAACGGCGCTGTCCCAGGGGCACCGAAGAAGACATTGCGTCAGGCCATCACCCAGATCCTGGTGGCCGATGTTTCCATGTCGCTTGATAACGTGCTGGCGGTGGCCGGGGCGGCCAAGGATCACCCCTATGTTCTGATCATTGGCCTTGCGGTTTCCGTGGTGCTGATGGGCGTTGCGGCGACCTTCATTGCCCGCTTGCTCGATAAGCATCGCTGGATTGCCTGGGTCGGGCTGTTCATCATCCTGTATGTGGCTGGCCAGATGATTTACGAGGGCACCCAACAGGTCACGCAGCAGGTGGCCGAGGCTTATGCCTATCTGTTCCTGCCTTTGGGCTTTCTCGCCCTGCCGGGGGTTTTCCCGGTCTGGCTTTGGGTGGGCGTCACCTTCCTGCAATTGGTTGTCTATACCGGTATCGCCGCCTTTGTGTCCGATGTGGTTCGGCAGGCGCGGCGCGGGTCTTCTAGGGCCCATGGCTGAGCTGCGGGGCTTCACGCCCCGCCGCATTCTGGGTACTGTTTGCGCCGCCGGGGCAGGTAACCGCTACGCATAGTTTTTTATGCGTGGCAGCGGGCCTGTGTGTCCGGAGCTGCATTATGGATTTTTCGACTATCCTGGGAAACTTCAACCTGGCCACTTTTGGCCAGATCATGTTCGCCAATATCGTTCTGTCAGGCGATAATGCGGTGTTGATTGGCCTGGCGGCAGCCGGCCTGCCCGCCGCGCAACGTTCCCGCGCCATCCTGTTTGGCATGATCTTCGCCACCGTGCTTAGGGTGATTTTCTCCATCTTTGCCGTCTATTTGCTGGAAGTGCCGGGGCTAATGCTGATCGGCGGTCTTTTGCTGCTCTGGATCGCCTATGGCTTTTTCAAGGAATTGCGTGAGGAAAAAGCCGAGGAAGAAGACCCTGAGGGCCATGAGGATGGTGCCGGCGGCAAGACCATGGCGGCGGCGCTGAAGCAGATTGTGATCGCGGATGTGTCCATGTCGCTCGATAACGTGCTGGCGATTGCCGGAATCGCGCGCGGCAATCTGCCCATGCTGATCCTGGGGCTTGGGGTTTCCATCATTTTGATGGGTGTCGCGGCTTCCATCATCGCCCGGCTGCTCGCGCGGTTTCGCTGGATTGCCTATGCGGGCGTCGCGCTGATTGCCTGGATCGGCATTGAAATGACCTATGAAGGCGCGCATCAGCTTTACGGCTATTTGACCGGCTCGGGCCATGGCCATGCGGAAATGCTGAGCCCCGGTCGAGCGGGCGATTTCACCCGAACGGGTTAGGGCAGCGTATGGGGCTTGCCGAGCCGCGCGGCCCCTGCCAAACCCTGCCCCTGTTCATGACCGAAGATTTGCCCAATCCTGCCCTGCTGCCTGCCGGCTTCGCCGATCTGCTGCCGCCCGATGCGGCGCGGGAAGCCGCCTTGGTGGAAGCCATGATGGCCGCCTTCGCGCAGCATGGCTATGAACGCGTCAAGCCGCCGCTGCTGGAATTTGAAGACAGTCTGCTGACGGGTTCTGGCGCCGCGGTCGCGGATCAGACCTTTCGCCTGATGGACCCGGTCAGCCAACGCATGATGGGGCTGCGTGCCGATACCACGCCGCAAGTGGCGCGCATTGCGGCCACAAGGCTGGCTGCTGAGGCGCGGCCCTTGCGGCTTTGCTATGCGGGGCAGGTGCTGCGCGTGCGCGGCACGCAATTGGCGCCCGAACGCCAGCTTCCCCAGGCCGGGATTGAAGTGATCGGCAGCGATGCGATTGAAGCCGATGCCGAGGTGGCGATTGTGGCGGTGGAGGCCCTTGCCGCGATTGGCGTTGCCCCCGTCAGCCTGGATGTCATGCTGCCCAGCCTGACACCCGCCTTGCTGGACGCCGCGGGGCTTGCGCCGGCTTTGCGCGCCAGCTTGGCCCGCGCTTTGGATCGCAAGGATAGCGCAGCGGTGGCGGCTTCGGTGCGCGATTCAGGCGCCGCCGTATTGCAAGCCCTGCCCGCGCTGATGGCGGCTTCGGGCCCGGCAGCCGCTGCGCTGGCCGCCTTGCAACAGGCAGCACTACCCGCCGCCGCGCGCGCCTTGGCGCAGGATGCGGCCGCCGTGATCGCCGCCATTGCGCGCCGCGCGCCGGGGCTCAGCATCACACTCGATCCCGTGGAGTTTCGTGGCCTTCGCTATCACACGGGCGTGGCCTTCACGCTTTATGGTCCGGGCCTTGGCGGGGAATTGGCGCGTGGCGGGCGTTATGTTTCCCACAATGGCGAACCGGCCACGGGCATGACGCTTTACCCGGATGCGGTATTGCGCGCCGCACCCCGCAGCGCGGAACCGGCGCGGCTGTTTATCCCGCTCGGTGCGGATGGCGCTGCCTTCCGCGCGCAGGGCTTTGTCACTGTCGCGGCGTTATCGGCAACGGATACGCCCGAATCGCTTCGCTGCACCCATTCACTTCAAGACGGGCGCGCTGTGGCGCTGCCTCGGAAAGGTTGAAACCATGGCCAATGTCGCCGTGATCGGTGCCCAATGGGGCGATGAAGGCAAGGGCAAGGTCGTTGATTGGCTTGCCTCCCGCGCGGATATCGTGGTGCGGTTTCAGGGCGGGCATAATGCCGGCCATACGCTGGTGGTGGG
>JADCES010000118.1 GCA_020250005.1 Roseomonas sp. | reverse complement strand
TGGCGTGGATGCGCTTTGGCTGCTGAATGCGGATGGGTTCGATCCGGCGCGCATCCCGGCCAGTACCTTCGTGATCTATCAGGGCCATCACGGTGATGCCATGGCAGCGCGCGCCGATGTGCTGCTGCCAGGTGCGGCCTATACGGAAAAGGATGCGACTTGGGTGAATACCGAAGGCCGCGCGCAGCGCAGTTATCGTGCCATTCACCCGCCAGGCGAAGCGCGAGAGGATTGGCGCATCATCCGCGCCTTCAGCGAAGGTGTCGGCAAGACGCTGCCCTATAATGATCTGGATGCGCTGCGCGCACGGATGGCGAGTGTCAGCCCTGTCTTTGCGCGCATTGGCGAAGTGGCGGCATCAGGCTGCACCGATATCGCCGCCCCAAAGGCTGCGATGGCGATGGAAGCCACGCCGTTCCGCCTGCCGATTACGGATTATCACCGCGCCGATGTGATCAGCCGCGCATCGGATGTCATGGCGGAATGCGCCGCGGTCTATGGGCCGCAGCAGGCTTTGGCGGCGGAGTAGGGTGATGAGCGAATTCCTGGCTTCACCCATTGGTGTTTTGGCGCTGACGGTTGCCAAGGCCATGGCACTGCTCGTGCCCCTGCTGGTTATGGTGGCGTTCCTGACGCTGGCTGAACGCAAGGTGCTGGCGGCGATGCAAATGCGTCGCGGCCCCAATGTCGTTGGGCCTTTTGGTTTGCTGCAGCCCTTCGCCGATGCACTCAAGATGCTGCTTAAGGAAACCATTGTGCCGACAGGGGCAAATAAGGTCCTGTTCCTGTTCGCGCCGATGCTGACCTTCATGCTGGCCATGCTCGCCTGGGCGGTAATCCCGGTGAATGATGGCTGGGCGATTGCCGATATCAATGTTGGCATTCTCTATCTTTTCGCCATTTCATCGCTTGGCGTTTACGGCATCATCATCGCGGGCTGGGCTTCCAATTCGAAATACGCCTTCCTCGGCGCGCTCCGTTCCGCCGCGCAGATGGTGTCCTACGAAGTCAGCATGGGCTTTGTGATCGTGACCGTGTTGCTTTGCGTGGGTTCGCTCAATCTGAATGACATTGTGAAGGCGCAGGAGAATCTCTGGTTCTTCATCCCGCTTTTCCCGATGTTCGTGATCTTTTTCATCTCGACATTGGCCGAGACCAATCGCGCGCCGTTCGACCTGCCGGAAGGCGAAAGCGAATTGGTGGCGGGCTTCTTCGTTGAATATAGCAGCATGTCCTTCGCGCTATTCTTCCTAGGCGAATACGCGAATATGATCCTGATGGCGTCGCTGACGACGATCCTGTTCCTCGGGGGCTGGTACCCGCCATTCGGCATTGAGCCCTTTACCTGGATCCCCGGGCCTGTGTGGTTCGTGTTGAAGGTCTGCTTCCTGCTGTTTGTCTTTATCTGGGTGCGCGCGACCTTCCCGCGCTACCGCTATGACCAATTGATGCGACTCGGCTGGAAGGTGTTTCTGCCCTTCAGCCTGATCTGGCTGGTGATTACCGCGGCCGTTCTGAAACTCACCGGCTGGCTGCCGGCTTGATGGGGCGCTGAACATGGCTTCTCTCGATCGCGTCGCACGTAGCCTGCTGCTTACGGAAATCGTCTCCGGCATGGCGCTGACGTTAAAATATTTCTTCAAGAAAAAGGTGACGCTGAACTACCCCTATGAACGCGGGCCGCTCGGGCCGCGCTTCAAGGGCGAACATGCGCTGCGCCGGTACCCGAATGGCGAAGAACGCTGCATTGCCTGCAAATTGTGTGAGGCTGTCTGCCCAGCCCAGGCGATCACCATTGAAGCCGAACCGCGGGAAGATGGCAGCCGCCGCACCACGCGCTACGACATTGACATGACGAAATGCATCTATTGCGGGCTTTGCGAAGAAGCCTGCCCGGTGGATGCCATTGTCGAAGGCCCGAATATGGAATTCGCGGTCGAGCGGCGGGAAGAACTGATCTACACCAAGGAAAAGCTGCTCGATAATGGCGATCGTTGGGAACCCATGCTGGCTGAGAGGCTACGCCTCGATGCGCCATATCGGTAAGGGAAGGGGCGTTTGATGATTGCCGCTCTTGCCTTTTACGCCTTCGCCGCAGTGCTGATTGGCTCCGCCGTGATGGTGGTGACCAGCCGGAACCCAGTGCATAGCGTGTTGTTCCTGATCCTGGCCTTCTTCAATGCGGCCGGTCTTTTCCTGATGGCCGGGGCCGAATTCCTCGCCATGATTTTGGTGATTGTCTATGTCGGTGCGGTTGCGGTGCTGTTCCTGTTCGTTGTCATGATGCTGGATATTGATTTCTCACGACTGCGGGAAGGCTTTCAGCGTTATGCGCCCGTGGGCGCGCTGATTGGGCTCGTGCTGCTCGTGCAATTGGTCATGGTGATGGTGACCTGGCGTGTGGCGCCTGGCGCCATGGCGCTCCGGCTCAATGAAACGCCGGCAGATATCGCGAATGCGGAAGCGCTGGGGCGCATTCTCTATACCGATTACATCTATCTGTTTCAGGGCAGCGGCCTGATCCTGCTGGTGGCGATGATTGGCGCCATTGTGCTGACGCTGCGCGACAAGCCGAATTCCAAGCGGCAGAATATCGCGGAACAGATCGCGCGTGCCGGGTCGGTCACTAATGTGGCGGTACCGACCGGTGCGGGGCTCAAGCAGCTTGGCATTCGTCGCCCACCACTGCCTGAAGAAGCTGCGCCCAAGCCCATTGAGCATCAGAGCGGCCATGGGGGGCATCATTAGCATGACCATCGGCCTCTCCCATTTCCTGACCGTGGCGGCGATGCTTTTCGTCATTGGCATTTTCGGGATCTTCCTGAACCGCAAGAATGTCATCGTCATTCTGATGTCGGTGGAATTGATCCTGCTGTCGGTCAATCTGAACCTGGTGGCGTTTTCCGCCCATTTGAATGATCTGGCCGGCCAGGTCTTCACCATGTTCATCCTGACCGTGGCGGCGGCTGAAGCCGCGATTGGCCTTGCCATTCTTGTTGTCTACTTCCGCAACCGCGGTTCGATCGAGGTCGAGGATATCTCGACCCTGAAGGGTTAGCGCGATGTTTGTCGGCGCCGTTTTCTTCCCGCTGCTGGGTGCGACCATTGCGGGTTTCTTTGGTCGCTGGATTGGCGACAAGGCTTCGCAATGGGTCACGGTGCTCTGCATGGCGCTGGCCGCGATTTGCGGGGTTTCGGCGTTTGCTGAGGTTGCCTTGGGCCATGCGCCGCAGACTGTGGTGCTGCTGCGCTTCCTGGATGTTGGGTCCTTCGGGCTGGATTGGGCGCTCCGTTATGACACGCTAAGTGTGGTGATGGTGGCGATGGTCACCTGCATATCCACGCTGATCCATCTTTATAGCGTCGGCTATATGTCGCATGACCCGACCACGCCGCGTTTCTTCGCCTATCTGTCGCTGTTCACCTTCATGATGTTGATGCTGGTGACAGCGGATAATCTGGTTCAGTTGTTCTTCGGCTGGGAAGGCGTTGGCCTCGCTTCCTATCTGCTGATTGGCTATTGGTATGAAAAGGAAAGCGCCTGTGCGGCGGCGATGAAGGCCTTCATCGTCAATCGCGTGGGCGATCTGTTTTTCATGCTGGGGCTGTGCCTGACCTTCTGGGTCTTTGGGTCCATCGAATTCAGCGAAATCTTTGGTGCCATTGATCAGCACAAGGATGCGCGATTTGCCGGCCTGCCAGCCTATGAGGTGATTTGCATTCTGCTCTTCCTTGGCGCCTGCGGGAAATCGGCGCAGCTTGGCCTGCACACCTGGCTGCCGGATGCGATGGAAGGGCCGACGCCGGTTTCCGCGCTGATCCATGCCGCGACCATGGTGACGGCTGGCGTGTTTTTGGTGGCGCGCATGTCGCCGGTCTTTGAATATGCGCCGACAGCGCTTGCCATCGTGACCGTGGTGGGTGCTTCTACCGCGCTATTCGCCGCGACCATTGGCTGCGTTCAGAACGACATCAAACGCATCATCGCCTATTCCACCTGTTCGCAGCTTGGGTACATGTTCTTCGCTGCTGGCGTTGGTGCTTATCAGGGCGCGGTGTTCCACCTGTTTACCCATGCCTTCTTCAAGGCGCTGCTGTTCCTTTCTGCCGGTGCGGTGATCCATGCCATGTCGGAAGAACAGGATATCCGCAAGATGGGCGGTATCTGGAAGAAGATTCCGGTGACCTATGCGGTGATGTGGATTGGTTCCTTGGCACTTGCTGGCGTGCCCTATTTTGCAGGCTATTATTCCAAGGATTTCGTGCTGGAAGCGGCTTATGCGGCGCATTCCGGGGTTGGGATGTACGCCTTCATCTGCGGCCTGCTGGCTGCCTTCCTGACCGCCTTTTATTCCTGGCGCCTGCTGATCCTGACCTTCCATGGCGCGCCGCGGGCGGATCATCACACCATGGAACATGTGCATGAAAGCCCGGCGGTGATGTTGGTGCCGCTGGTGTTGCTGGCGGTGGGCGCGGTGTTTGCCGGCGCGGTCTTTGCACCTTCCTTCATCGGCCATCATTGGGAAGAATTCTGGAACGGCGCCATCGTCAATGCGGCCCATAATCAGATCATGCATCACGTGCATGAAGTGCCAGGCTGGGTGCCGCTGGCGCCAACCATTGTCGGGCTTGGTGGCATCGCGCTGGCTTATGTGATGTATATGTTCGTGCCCGGCCTGCCGGCGGCGCTCGCGAATGCGCTGCCAGGCGTGCACCGCTTCCTGCTCAACAAATGGTATTTTGATGAGCTTTATGACGCGATCTTTGTGCGCCCCGCGCGTGCGCTTGCGCGCGGCTTTTGGAAAATCGGCGATGTGCGCATCATTGATGGTGTGCCGAACGGGCTTGCCGCATCTGTGGCGGGGGCAGCCCGTCAGGCGGTATCGCTGCAAACCGGACGTGTCGCGAGTTACGCCTTCACCATGATTGTGGGGCTTGTCGTGCTTGTTTCTCTGCTGCTGTTCGGGGGCTGAAGATGATGGGTGTCGGTTTCCCCTTGCTCAGCCTGCTGACCTTCCTGCCCTTGGCGGGGGTGGCGATCATTCTTGCCGTGCGCGGTGATGAGCAGACAGTCGCCAGCAATGCGCGTTGGACCGCGCTTTGGACCAGCCTGATCACCTTCATGCTGTCGCTCGTGCTATGGTTCCGCTTCGACAAGAACGAAGCTGAGTTCCAATTCGTCGAAAGGCTCGATTGGCTCTCAGATTTCGGTGTCAGCTACCACATGGGTGTGGATGGCATTTCTGTGCTGTTTGTGCTGCTGGCCACGCTGCTGACGCCCATTTGCATCCTGGCTTCCTGGGAATCCGTTCAGACCCGGGTGCGCGAATACATGATCGCCTTCCTGATCCTTGAGACCATGATGGTCGGCATGTTCTGCGCGCTTGATTTCGTGGTCTTCTACATCTTCTTCGAAGGCGTTCTGATCCCGATGTTCCTGATCATCGGCGTCTGGGGTGGGCAGCGGCGTGTCTATGCGGCGTTCAAGCTGTTCTTGTACACCTTGCTCGGCTCCGTGCTCATGCTGCTCGCCATTCTGCTGCTGTGGTACAAGGCCGGCACGACGGATATTCTGGAGCTCTTTACGCTCACCATTCCGCCATCGCTGCAAACCTGGATTTTCCTGGCCTTCTTTGCCTCCTTCGCCGTGAAGGTGCCGATGTGGCCAGTGCATACCTGGCTGCCGGATGCACATGTGGAAGCGCCAACGGCAGGCTCGGTCATTCTGGCGGGCGTATTGTTGAAGATGGGCGCCTACGGGTTCCTGCGCTTCAGCCTGCCCTTGTTGCCGGTAGCCAGTGCTGAATTCGCGCCCTGGATTTTTGCGCTTTCCATCGTCGCCATTGTCTATACCTCGCTGGTTGCACTCGCGCAGGAGGATATGAAGAAGCTGATCGCTTATTCATCGGTCGCGCATATGGGCATTGTCACACTTGGCATCTTCACCTTTACGCAGCAGGGAATTTCGGGCGCCTTGTTCACCATGCTCTCGCATGGCGTCATTTCCAGCGCGCTCTTTCTTTGCGTGGGCGTTTTGTATGACCGGGTGCATTCGCGCGAAATCGCGCGCTATGGCGGTGTGGCGAAAATCATGCCGGCCTATGCCTTGGTGTTTATGCTGTTTACCATGGCATCCGTCGCGTTGCCTGGCCTTGCCGGCTTCCCGGGTGAATTGCTGGTGATCCTGGGCGCCTGGAAGGTGAACCCCTGGGTCGCCTTTGGAGCGGCGCTCGGCATGATTCTGGGGGCGGCCTATATGCTCTATCTGTATCGCCGCGTCGTCTTCGGGCGCATCACGCGCGATGATTTGCGTGGCCTGCTTGATCTGTCGCCGCGCGAATATGCCGTATTCGCGCCGCTGATCGTGCTGACGATCTGGATGGGCATTTATCCGCAAAGCTTCCTGTCCTTCTTTGAAGCCTCAGTCGCGGCGCTGGTGGAACGGCATCACGCCGCGCTTGGTGCGGCACGGCTCGTGGGGTTGTAAGATCATGAATTGGATGCTCGCCCTGCCCGAGATTGTGCTGGCCTGCGCAGGCCTTGCCATTCTGATGATCGGCGTGCTGCCGCGGCAGAATATGTTCTTCGGCTGCACCATGGCTTCCATCGGCGCTTTGGTCATCACCGCCGCGCTGGTGCTGACCGTGCCGGATGGCACGGGCTTCGCCGGTCAGGTGATTTCCGATGGCTTTGCGCGTTTCATGAAGCTGCTGGTGCTGCTGGGGGCAGCTATTGGCATGCTGATGGCGCTGGATTTCAACACGCGCGAAGGCTTGGATCGCTTCGAATACCCGGTGCTGCTGCTGTTTGCCACGCTCGGCATGCTGATCATGTTGAGCGCCAATGATTTCATGACCGTCTATATCGGCTTGGAATTGCTCTCGCTCAGCCTCTACGTGGTCGCCGCCTTTCATCGGGATAATGAGCAATCGGCCGAAGCCGGCTTGAAATATTTCGTACTCGGTGCCCTGGCGTCGGGCCTGTTTCTGTATGGGGCGTCGCTGGTCTATGGCTTTGCCGGTACGACGAATTTTGAGCGTATCGCGCTTGCGCTGCTTGATCCCGCAAGCCGCAGCCAGGGGCTGACGGTGGGGCTGATCTTCATCCTGGCCGGCCTTGCCTTCAAGGTTTCCGCCGTGCCGTTTCACATGTGGACGCCCGATGTTTATGAAGGCGCGCCCACACCTGTCACCGCATTCTTCGCTGCCGCGCCGAAAGTGGCGGCGATTGCCTTGCTCACGCGCGTCCTCGCCGGGCCTTTCGCTGATCTTGCCGCGCAATGGCAGCAGGTGATCATCCTGATCTCGCTTGCTTCCATGGTGCTCGGCGCGCTTGCCGCTGTTGGGCAGCGCGATATCAAGCGCCTGATGGCCTATTCTTCGATCGGGCATATCGGTTACGCGCTGATGGGCCTTGCGGTCGCGAGTGATGAGGGCCTGCATGGCCTGATGGTTTATATGGCGATCTACCTTGCCATGAATCTCGGCGCCTTTGCGGTGCTGATCGCCATGCGTCGGCAGGGCAAGGCAGTATCGCGCATTGAAGACTTGGCAGGGCTTGGCAAGACCGATCCCGCGATGGCGATGTGGATGACGATTTTCATGTTCTCCATGGCGGGTATTCCGCCGCTCGCGGGCTTCTTCGGCAAGCTTTATGTCTTCCTGGCGGCGGTGCAGGGCGGGTTCTGGACTTTGGCGGTGGTGGGCGTGCTGACCTCCGTGATCTCGGCCTTCTATTATCTGCGCGTCGTCAAAGTGATGTATTTCGATGACGTGCAGTCACCTTTGGATGCGCGCCCGCAGACGCTGACGATGGTGATGGCCATTTCCGGTATTTTCACCACGCTGTTCTTCCTGATGCCGGCGCCCTTGGTGCGTGCGGCGCAGGAAGCGGTTTCCGCACTGCTGGGGTAAAGCCCTGGCGCGCGCAAGCGTCGCAGTACCGTTTGCCTAGCCAGCCCATGATCCTTTCTGATAAGGCGCACGAAAAAGGAGAATAAGAATGACACAAATGTCGGGGCAGCTCCGTTTCATGGTTATCCTCGGGGCGTTAACCCTCGCGGCCTGCGCACAGGATTCGCCGTCGCCGGCAGGAAGCTCGGCTCAGCCCACCGCCGAACGCATGCTCACGCCGCCAGCATCTGTTCGTGTCATCAACCGGAATCAGCGCACATCCGCACTTCCTGAATTCGCCTGGACCGTGACGAGCCTCTCGCCCCAGACCATCACGGTGATGCATCAGAACGGAACCACACATGCCTATCCAGGGGTCGCGAGCCAAGCCTGTAGCCCTTCCCACACCGAGCGTAGCATTGGCAGGGGTGACCTGCAGATTGTAATCCGCCGAGATTGCAGGATGAGCTGGAATAGCACCACCCCGGAAGAAACCTTCACCACAGTCTTCCGAAAAACTGACGGCATGATGCTGGCGCGCTATCTTTCTGCCGATGCAAGCCGCTTCCAGGTCCTGCTCCTTGATCCCAGCTTTGGCGTGCAAGAGGCGACCGAACTCGGCAGGCAGCTCAATTGATTTGCGCTTTTACAGGTCTCCTCTGTCGGATGTGCGGTTCTGGCTGCTCATGACTGGCGTGTAGGGCATATAGCTTGCCATGCCGCCGCCCCCCACCACCGCCTTTCGCCTTGAATGCCATGAGGTGCTGGAAAGCACCTCAACCACGCTGAAGCAGCGCGCCGAAGCCGGCGTGGCAGAAGGGCTCGCCATTCTGGCGCTGCGCCAAAGCGCGGGCCGGGGAAGGCAGGGCAGGGGGTGGGAAAGCCCTGCGGGCAATCTCTATTTTTCCCTACTGCTGCGCCCCGCCGTGCCGCTGCGGGACGCTCCGCAATGGTCCTTCGTTGCGGCGGTGGCCCTGGCGGAAACGCTGAAGCCGCTCCTGCCTCATGAAGCCAGGCTCACCCTGAAATGGCCCAATGATCTGCTGCTGCATGGCGCCAAGGCCGCGGGCATTCTGGTGGAAACCGGTGTGGCCGCCAGCAATACACTGGATTGGCTCTGCATCGGTATCGGCGTGAATATCGCAAGCAAGCCAAGCCTACCGGACCGCGCCACTTCCTGCCTTGCGGAATTCCTGCCCGAGCCCCCCGCGCCTGAAATCTTGGCTACGGCACTGCTGCGAAACTTCGCCCATTGGCACGAAACCCGCCTTGCCCAAGGCTTCACGCCCATCCGCGATGCCTGGCTCCGCCATGGTCCCGCCATGGGTGCGCCTGTATCGGTGAAACGCGATGGCGCGCTGCTGGAAGGCGCCTTTGCCGGGCTATCGCCTGAAGGCGGGCTCAAGCTTGCCAAAGGCCGCGAAGTTCAGCTTATTCTGGCCGGGGAGATCATTTGACCCATGCTACTCGCCATTGATGCCGGCAATACCAATGTCGTTTTCGCGGTCCATGACGGCACGGAATGGCGCGGGCGCTGGCGTATTGCCACGCGCGCGGACCGCACTTCGGATGAATATGCCGTCTGGCTGCTGACGCTGTTCCAGCATGCTGGCCTCAAGCCCAATGATATCCTGCGCTGCGTCATCGGCACGGTGGTGCCGGCCGCGCTGTACAATCTGCGCCGGCTTTGCCGGGAATGGATGGATTGCGAACCGCTGATTGCGCGCGCGCCGCTCGATTGGGGTTTCGCCATTCGCGTGGACCGGCCGGAGGAAGTCGGCGCTGACCGTCTGTTGAATGCGCTTGCCGCGCATACCCATTACGGCGGGCCGCTGATCGTGATTGATTTCGGCACCGCCACAACCTTCGACGTGGTGGATGGTGATGGGTCCTATCTGGGCGGCGCCATTTCGCCCGGTATCAATCTTTCCATCGAAGCGCTGCATAAGGCCGCCGCGCGCCTGCCGCGCATCGGCATTGGCCGCCCGCAATCGGTGATTGGCCGCGCCACCGTGCCCGCCATGCAATCGGGCATTTATTGGGGCTATGTCGGCCTGGTGGAGGGCATTGTCTCCCGCATCAAGGCGGAATTCGGCGGGCCCATGAAGGTGATTGGTACGGGTGGCTTGGCACCGCTATTCGCCGAGGGCACCCTTGTCATTGAAAGAACCGATCCCGACATAACGCTGGAAGGGTTGCGCCTGCTGGCCGAGCGCAATCCTTCATCTGTCTTCCACCAAAGCGCGCTCCGCGATCCCCTCAGATCGGATTCTGACTAGCACCATGAATGTCATGACTGGCGATCTTGCCTTCATCCCGCTGGGCGGGACGGGTGAGATCGGAATGAACCTTAATGTCTATCGTTGCGATGGCGCCTTGCTTGCGGTGGATTGCGGGCTTGGCTTTGCCGGGCCGGATCAGCCGGAAGCCGATGTCATGGTGCCTGATGCAGCCTGGCTTGCGGAACATCGCAGCACCCTACTTGGCCTGATCATCACCCATGCGCATGAAGACCATATCGGCGCGGTGGTGCATTTGTGGCGGCAATTGCGCTGCCCGATCTATGGCACGGCCTTCGTGCTTTCCGTGCTGCGCCGCAAGCTTGGTGAAGCGGGCATGATCCATGAAGTGCGCCTTATGGAATTGCCGCCGGGCGGGCGCATGAAGCTTGGCCCCTTTGATTGCAGCTTTATCCCCGTTACGCATTCCATCCCGGAAGCCCAGGCCCTGGTGCTGCGCACGCCCTATGGCCTTGTTTTGCACACGGGCGATTGGAAGCTTGATCCCACGCCCATGATCGGTGCGCCAACGGATGAGGACGCCTTCGCCAGGCTGGGCGAGGAAGGCGTGCTCGCCATGGTCTGTGATTCGACCAATGCGCTGGTTGAAGGTCATTCGGGGAGTGAGGCGGAGGTGCGTGCCTCGCTGACCGAATTGATCAAGAGCATCAAGGGGCGCATTGCCGTTACCTGCTTTGCGTCCAATGTTGCGCGCATGGAAAGCATCGCGGTCGCGGGCCGCGCGGCGGGGCGGCAAGTGGCGCTGCTGGGGCGGTCTTTGCGCAATATGGAAGCCTCGGCGCGGGAATGCGGCTATCTTAAATCCCTCCCACCCTTTTTGGATGAGGAAGAAGCGGGCTTCCTGCCGGATGATGAGATTTTGCTGATCTGCACTGGCAGCCAGGGCGAACCACGTTCTGCCGTGGCAAAGATTGCGGAAGACAAGCACCCGGCGATTGCGCTGGGTGAAGGCGATACGGTGATCTTCTCCTCCCGCCAGATACCGGGGAATGAGATTGCGATTCAGCGCGTGCAGGATGGGCTGGCGCGCCGCGGTTGCCGCGTGATCACGGATGAACAGGCGCTGGTGCATGTCTCTGGCCATCCGGCGCGCGACGAATTGCGCAGACTTTACGCGCTGGTGAAGCCGCGCATCGCTGTGCCGGTGCATGGCGAATGGCGCCATATGCAGGAACATGCGGATCTGGCGCGCGCTGCCGGTGCCAAGCCCGTATTATTGAATGATGGCGATGTGCTGCGCCTTTCCGGCAATCGGGCTGAGGTGATTGAAACCGTTCCCACCGGGCGCCTTGCCGTGGATGGTGAACGCCTTCTGCCCCTGGATGGCGATGTCATCGCCGCGCGCCGGCGCATGATGTTCAATGGCGTGGTGCTGGCTTCCGTTGCTTTGGACCGGCAGGGCAGGGTGCTGGGCGATCCCATGATCACCGCGCCCGGGCTTTTTGCCGAACAGGACCCTGAGCCTGGGCTGGTTGCCGCCGAGCTTCGCCGCAGCATTGCCGATCTGCCGGCGGGCTTGCGCGATGATGATGAAAGCTTACGCGAATCGCTCCGTGCTGCCTTGCGCAAGGCTTTGGGGCGGCGCTTCAAGAAGCGGCCCAATGTCGAAATCCACGTGATCAGGGTTTAAGCCATGTCGGTCTTCACCGGCGTCATTCTTTATCTGCTGCTATGGTGGCTCGCGCTGTTTTGTGTGCTGCCGGTGGGTACGCGCCCCGATTCCCAGGGCAAGCTGGAAGAAGGCGGCTGGCGCGGTGCGCCGCAAAAGCACCTGATGGGCTGGAAGCTGCTTGGCACCACGGCGCTGGCAGGGGTGATTTGGCTCATTCTATGGTGGCTGATTGAAAGCGAATGGCTCTCTTTCCGGAGCGGCATTCTTTCCATGCCCACCAATTAAGCGAAAAACCGACCCTGAGGTCGGTTTTGCCTTATATCCGGGCAATGTCAGTCTGGTAGCCGCTTTTTCGACCGCGCTCTTGGCCTTTTTTCGTTGAGCCTTCGAAGCTGGTCCGCCATTCTACAAAAACGAGAGGGAGATTGGTTTCTTCCTCTGCCGTGTGACTGGC
>JADCES010000117.1 GCA_020250005.1 Roseomonas sp. | reverse complement strand
GGCCATCACCCAGATAGGCGCGGATCACTTCAGGGCTGCTCCGCACCTCATCCGGCGTGCCATCAGCGATCTTCTTGCCGAAATCGAGCGCCACCACCTTATCTGAGACGCGCATCACCAGCGACATGTGATGTTCAACCAGCAGGATGGCGAGCTTGAAGCTCTCGCGCACTTCGCGGAACAGAGCCGCCAATTCATCCACCTCCCCGTGATTGAGCCCGCCCGCGGGTTCATCAAGCAATAGCAGCTTTGGCCGGCTGATCAGCGCGCGCGCCATCTCAACGCGCTTTTGTGTGCCGAAGGGCAGATCAACCACGGGCAGATCAGCGACTGTTTCCAATTGCAGCAGTGCCAGCAATTCCGCAGCACTTTCCCGCGCTGCCTTGTCTTCCGCCCGTGCACGCGGCAGGCGGAGCGCATTGGCCAGAAAACCGGCACGGCCGGCGGAATGCGCGCCGGCCAGGATGTTTTCGCGCACCGTCATGGATTTGAACAAGGCCAGGTTCTGGAAGGTGCGCCCAAGCCCAAGTGGGGCCATGCGGTGGCGCGGTTCTTGGGTGGTAATCTTGCCATCAAAGCGCACACTGCCCTCATTCGGGCGATAAATGCCGCTGATGACGTTGAAGAGCGTGGTCTTGCCCGCACCATTGGGGCCGATCAGGCCGCAGATCTGGCCTTCTTCCACATCGAAGGAAACGCCGGCCACGGCCGTTACGCCACCAAAACGCACGACAATATCGCGCACTTCAAGCAGCGGCATGGCACATGGCCCCATCGCTTGAAGTCAAAGCCCACGCCGGATGGCAAGTGATGGCCATCGCTCCTCCCCGCACGCCGCCTTCGGGTTTGTGATGCTTTGGCAGTCGTGACAGCGACATCTAGCCTTGGTTTTGCACCATTGATCAAGCGGGAAATCATGCGTGTCATTGGCCGGGTCGTGTTTCGGATGATATGACCGGCACGAACCGATGAAGGGAATCGCGGGAGCAACGGGGGAAGCATGACGGCATGGTCATAGGGCGCCGACATTTCCTGGGATTGGGCGGGGTGGTCTTGGGCGGCGCCCAACCGGCCATGGCCGCCTCCGTGAATGCCGCAAGCCTGACCACCGAAGGCCGCGCGGCGCGGCTTTCACTCACACTCGAAGGCCCGATGTCCTGGGCATGGCGTGCCCTGGCCGAGCCCCCACGCCTTGTGCTCTCCCTGCCCGGCCTAACCTGGCGGGGTCCGGCGCGGCTTGGCTCGGCGGGGCCCGTCGCCACTGCGCAGTTTGATGAAGAAGCCAAGGAATTGCGCCTCAGCCTTGCGCGCCCTGCCCTGCCGCGCCGGTTAGCGGGGCCGCCAGGGCGGCTTCTGGTGGAAATCTCCCCCGCCTCGACCGAGGCCTTTGCCAATGCCGCGCGCCGGGACATGCCGCTTGCCCAAGGCAGCGCCCCCGCCTTGCCTTTGGTGGTGATAGACCCTGGCCATGGCGGCTATGACCCCGGCGCCATTGGCCGGCGCGGCACGGAAGAAAAGCGTGTCACGCTGGCCGCCGCGCAGGCACTTCGGCGCCGGCTGCAGGAAGGCGGCAAATGCCGCGTTGCCATGACGCGCGAACGCGATGAATTCATCTCACTCGCGGATCGTGTGGCCTTTGCCCGCACACGCGATGCCGCGCTGTTGATTTCGCTGCATGCCGATTCCGCCCCCGGGGCCAGGGGGGCGAGTGTCTATACCCTGGCCGAGACCGCGAGCGACCCGCTGGCCGAAGCCCTCGCGCAGCGCGAAAACAATGCCGATCTGGCGGGCGGGCTGAGCCTGCCCTCTGTCCCGCCAGAGGTGCAGGCGATCCTGCTCAGCCTGATGCGCCAGGAAACCCGCGGCGATTCCAACCGCTTCGCCCGGGTGGTGGTGCGCGAATTGACCCGCAGCGTGCCGGTGCTGCCAAAACCGCGGCGGGAAGCCGGCTTCATCGTGCTGAAGGCGCCGGAAGTGCCCTCGGTGCTTGTGGAAATGGGCTTTCTTTCCGATCCAGGGGATGAAGCCGCCTTGCGCAGGCCCGAACACCGCGCGTTGATCGCGACCAGCCTGGCGCGCGCGGTGGAAGCATGGCTGCCCTCCGCCCGAAGCGTGGCGGCTCGGTAAAAATGCGCCTGTGATCCTGTCGCGCTTTGGCGCAAGAAGGTGTAAGTGGCGTCATCATGTCTTCCCCCGAATTGCGCGCCGATTCACCGCTTGATCCAGAGCGTGCTGCCTCTGGCGCGGAGGCGCCGCGCGCCGAACCACCGCCCAAGAAAAAACGCGAACAGCGCCCCAAGCGCCGGCGGCGCTTTGGCCTGTTTCGTTGGTTCCTCAGCCTTGGCGCCGCGGTAATCCTGGCGGGTGGCATCGCGACCTATGGCGCCTATCAGCACTTCGCACAGGATTTGCCGGATTACGGCTGGCTTGCGGAATATGAACCCCCGCAAATGAGCCGCGTCTACGCCGCCGATAGCCGGCTGATGGCCGAATTGGCGCAGGAACGGCGCATCTTTGTTCCGATCGAGGCGATTCCACAGCGCGTGCAGCAGGCCTTCATCTCGGCCGAGGATCAGCGCTTCCGCGAACATACCGGCATTGACCCCTTGGGCATTCTGCGCGCGGTGATCCAGGCCGCCGAGCAATATGGCAGCGGGCGCCGCATGAGTGGCGCTTCCACCATCACCCAGCAGGTCGCGAAGAATATGCTGGTGGGTGCGGATCGGTCCTTCACCCGCAAGGCGCGGGAGGCGATTCTGGCGCTGCGCATGGAAAAGGCGCTGAGCAAGGATCGCATCCTGGAATTGTATTTGAACGAAATTTTCCTCGGCCAGCAGGCCTATGGCGTGGCCGCCGCCGCGCAGGTCTATTTCAACAAAAGCCTGGATGAGCTGAGCATTGCGGAGGTTGCCTATCTGGCCGCCCTGCCCAAGGCGCCGAATAATTATCACCCCATCCGCCGCGCCGATGCCGCCAAGGCCAGGCGCGATTGGGTGATTGAACGCATGTTGGAAGACCGCGCAATCACCGCGGAAGAAGCCCGCGCGGCGCGTGCCGAACCACTGCTGGCGCGACCCACGCGTCGGCCGGATTTGTTGCAGGTGGGCCAGCATTTCACTGAAGAAGTGCGGCGCGAATTGATCCAGCGCTTTGGCGTGGAACAAACCACCATGGGGGGATTGGTGGTGCGCACCAGCCTGGACCCCACCATCCAGGCCGCTGCCGAACGTTCCTTGCGCGAAGGGCTGATGAGTTATGATCGCCGGCGTGGCGGCTGGCGCGGGCCGGTGGCGCGCATTTCGGCCAGCACCACGGAATGGATGCCGGCCCTTGCCGATACGCCGCGCCCGCCGGGTGCCTTGCCCGAATGGCGCCTGGCCGTAGTGCTGGAAGTGAGGCCGCAGGAAGCGCGGCTTGGCTGGCTGGAACGGCGCGACCCGCGTCGCCCAGCGGAACCGCAACAGGGCACGCTGTTCCTGGAAGATTTGCGCCCCTGGGCGCGGCCCGTTCTGCCGGATGGGCGTTTGGGCGCTGAACCGCGCCGCGTGCAGGATGTGCTGAACCCTGGCGATGTGGTGATGGTGGAAACCCTGCCCGCCGAAGCCGCGCAGCGCAATCGCCCGGCGCGGCCAGAACGCCTCGCCCTCAGGCAAATTCCGCTGGCCGAGGGCGCTGTGGTGGCGCTTGATCCGCAAAGCGGGCGCGTCATGGCCATGGTCGGCGGCTGGGCGCTGGAAAAATCATGGTTCAATCGCGCAACCCAGGCGCAGCGCCAGCCGGGGTCGTCCTTCAAGCCCTTCGTCTACATCGCCGCGCTGGAGAAAGGCATTCCGCCCAACCAGGAAATCCCTGATGAGCCGGTGGAAATCATGACCCCGCAAGGGCTCTGGAAGCCGCAAAACTACAATGCGGGCACCTATAATGGCTGGGTCACAATGCGAAGTGCGATGGAACGCAGCCTCAATCTGGTGACGATACGGCTGGCGGATCATGTCGGCATGGCCGCGGTTTCCGATGCCGCGCGGCGCTTTGGCGTGATTGACAATATGCCGCGCTATTTGGCGATGTCGCTTGGCGCGGGTGAAACCACGGTGCTGCGCATGGCCACAGCCTACGGCGCCTTTGCCAATGGCGGGTTCCGCATAACGCCAAGCCTGATTGATTCCGTGCAGGACAGGCGCGGGCGCGTGATCTGGCGCGCCGATCAACGTGTGTGCACAGGCTGCGCCGCCAGTGCCGAAGCCGGGCCGCCGCGGCTGGAAGCGGGCGAAAGGCAACGCGCTACCGATCCGATTTCGGCCTATCAGATGGTGAGCATTCTGGAAGGCGTGGTGCAGCGCGGCACGGCGGCGGGCACCATCGGATCACGTCTTGGCCGCCCGGTGGCGGGCAAGACGGGCACCACGGATGATTTCAAGGATAATTGGTTCGTGGGCTTCACGCCCGATATCGTTGTTGCGGTTTGGATCGGCTTTGATGATCCGCGCAGCCTGGGCAATAACGAAACCGGCGGCAGCAATGCTGCGCCGATTTTCCGCGAAGTGGTCGGTGCCGCGCTCACCGGCAGCCCGCCCGTGCCCTTCCGCCGCCCTTCCGGCGTGACGCTGATGCGCGTGGCGGTGGGCAATGGCAGCATCATGGAACCCTTCCGCCCCGGCACGGAAAACAGCGCGCAGCGTTGGCGCGATGAATTCATCACCGAACGCGCCGATGGCTCCGGCGCCCCAGGCGCGCCCGGGGCCAACCGCCTCGACAGGGACCTCGGCGGGCTCTATTAGCCCCGCATCATGCGCGCTGACGCCCAATCCCTGCACGAGCAGATCACCGCTTCGGTGGCCCTGCTGAGGAGGCATCTTTGACTGGGATGCCTCTGTCCGTCGTCTCGAAGAACTGAACGCGCGGGTTGAAGACCCGTCGCTGTGGAACAATGCCGATGAGGCGGGGCGCGTGATGCGCGAACGCGGGCGGCTGGCTGAACAGATTGATGGCGTGAAGCGCCTGGAACGCGATGTGGAGGATGCGCTCGGCCTGATTGAATTGGCCGAGGCTGAGGGCGATGCCGATACCGCCAATGCCGCCACCGCCGATCTTGAACGCCTGGCGGCAGAGGCGAAGAAGCGGGAGATTGAAAGCCTGCTCTCGGGCGAAGCGGATGCCAATGACGCGTTTCTGGAAGTGAATTCCGGCAGCGGCGGGACCGAGGCGCAGGATTGGGCGGAAATGCTGCTGCGCATGTATTCGCGTTGGGCAGAACAGCATGGCTATAAGGTGGTGCTGACGGAAGAAAGCGCGGGCGAACAGGCAGGGCTGAAATCCGCGACCATTCAGATCAGCGGCCCCAATGCCTATGGCTGGCTCAAGACCGAAAGCGGCGTGCATCGGCTGGTGCGGATCAGCCCCTTTGATTCGGCCGCACGCCGGCACACCAGTTTTGCGTCCGTTTATGTCTATCCGGTGGTGGATGATAAGATCGAGATCGAGGTCAATCCAGCCGATTTGAAGACCGATACCTTCCGCGCGTCTGGCGCCGGCGGGCAGCATGTGAACAAGACCGAATCGGGCGTACGCTTCACCCATATCCCGACCGGGATTGTGGTGGCTTCCACCCAGGATCGCAGCCAGCATCGCAACCGCGCGATTGCCATGAATATGCTGAAGGCGCGGCTGTATGAATTGGAATTGTCCAAGCGCGAAGCGGTGAATGCCGCGACCGAAGCCGGCAAGACCGATATCGGCTGGGGCCACCAGATCCGGAGTTATGTGTTGCAGCCCTATCAGATGGTGAAGGATCTGCGCACCGGTGTTGAAAAGGGCAATCCCGCCGCCGTGCTGGATGGGGAGTTGGATGATTTCCTGGCGGCGTCGCTTGCATCGCGCGTCGGCGCAACGCGCAGCGAAGCCAGCGCCAAGGCGCAATAGCCGCATGTTTCGCGGCGCGGTCATTCTGGCCTAAGACCAGCCCGTGCTTGCCTTTCTTGCCCTTTGCCTGCCGATTTTCGCGGTGGTGGCCTTTGGCTTCACCGCGGCGAAGCGCAAATGGATGCCGCCGGCAGCGATGGAGGCGATTGGGCTGTTTAGCTTCAACGTCGCCTTGCCCGCGATGTTGTTCAAGCTGATGGCAGCACAGCCTTTGCGCGAAAGTTTTGATGCTATCTATTTCGCTGGCTATCTGGGCGCCTGCATGACGATCTTCGCCTCTGTCATGCTGATCGGGCGCATCGCACGCGGCAATATCCGCATCGGTTCCGCCTTTGGCGCGGCTGCGGCCATGGGCAATGTCGGCTATCTGGCACCGCCACTCATGCTGCCCATGCTGGGGCCGCGTATTGCGGGACCGGTTGCCATGGCCATTGTCGCGGAAGTGGCGGTGATCATCGCGCTTGGGTCCATGTTGATGGCGCCCGCCGCGAAAGGGGCGGGGTTGAAAGCCGTATTGGCTGGTTTGCGCGGTTTGCTGCGTAACCCGGTGATCCTTTCCATCGCACTCGGCGCCTTGGCGGCGGGGGTGGAACTGACCATCCCCGCGCCGATCGAGCGTTTCCTTTCCTTCCTGGGCAATGCCGCCGGGCCGACGGCACTATTCGCCCTGGGCGGCACCCTCGCGCGGTTAAAAATTGGCGGGCAGCTTTTTGCGGTGGCTTTCGGCATTACGGCGGCGAAGCTGTTCATCTACCCCGCGCTGGTGTGGTTCGTGCTGGGAAGCTGGCTGGCGCTTGACCCGTTTTGGGTGATTTGCGGCGTGCTGCTGGCCGCGATGCCAACCGCGACCAATGCCTATCTGCTCGCGCAACGCCAGGGCGTGGGAGCGGACGAAGCCTCAGCCGCCGTGCTGTTCACCACCATCATCGCGGCTATCGCCTTCCCGGCGACGGCTTGGTTATTGGACGTGCCGGTGCCTTAACCTGGGTCACGCTTGGCGGTTGCCCGGCTTTTGTTGGGTCGCATTTTCCGAGCCGCCAAGTGTGTCCACTTGGCTTGAAAATGCTCTCGCCATAGACTCACCGCTTCTTACAGCAACGGAGTAAACGCCCATCATGTCGAGTGCCGCCGAAAGCGCGCCAAGCTGGCATGGCATTATTCGCCAGGCCTTGAAGGACCATGATGTCCGGCTGGTCACCTATGTGCCGGACAATGTGCTCCGCCCCCTGATTGATGGCTGCCATGCCGATCCCTTCTTCACCACCTTCGCCACCGCGCGAGAGGAGGAGGCGATTGGCATTGTCGCCGGCGCCACCATGGCCGGCATGCGCGGCATTGTGCTGATGCAGACATCAGGCTTCGCGACCCTGCCAAATGTTCTCGCTTCTCTTGTTGTCGCCAGCCAAATCCCGGTGCTGATGATGGTGAGCGAACGCGGCACGCTTGGCGAATTCAATCCCGGTCAGGCGATTGTCTGCCGCACCATGCGCCCGATCCTGGACAGCATGGGCATTGAACACCACACGTTATCGCGCATGGATGAGGCCGCCTTCATCGCGGACCGCACCATGCGCCAGGCCTTTGCCACACGTTGGCCGGCCTGCCTGATCCTCTCACCGCTGCTGACCGGGGGGCGCAAATAATGGAAGACCGTCGCAATACGCAGGTGATGAACCGCGCGGCGCTGACCAGGCGCGTGGTGGGCAAGCTGACCAAGCAGGAAGCCGTGATTGGCGGCATCGGCAATTCCAACTGGGATTTATGGGCCGCCGGCCACCGCGCCGAGAATTTCTACATGCTGGGCAGCATGGGATTGGCCGCGCCGATTGCCATGGGGGTTGCGATCGCGCAGCCCAATCGGCGCGTTTTCGCCTTGGAAGGCGATGGGTCGCTGCTGATGCAGCTTGGCTGCCTTTCCACCATTGCCGCGCAGGCGCCGAAGAATCTGATTGTGATCATTTGGGACAATGGCATTTATCAGATCACCGGCGGCCAAGGCACGCCGGCCGCAAAAGCTGGCACCGATCTGGTGGCGATTGCGCGCGCTTCCGGCATTGCTTCCGCCCATTGGGCGGCGGATGAGGCGGAATTCGACGCGCTGATTGACCGCGCCCTTGCCACCGATGGTCCGCATGTGATCGGCGCGCGGATTGATAACGAACCGGGCAAAACACAAACGGACCGCGACCCGATCCGCTTCCGGGAGACGTTTATGCGGGGCATGGCGGCCAAACTGGCATAGCGCCCAGCCCGGTTGCGGGGGCGGCGCATCCAGGCCGGGCTGGAAACAGCCTGGCCCCTTTTAGCTTGTGGCAAGCAATCCGTGTTATTAACTAGGGTCTGGGAAAATCCCCAAGGGCTGAGGCGCATCGTGGCAACCGCACTTCCTGAGCTTGAAGACCCGGCGCAAGCCAAGGCAGCCCTGACGCAGCTTGAAGGCGCGCGCCAATTCGCGGAAGCCGCGAGCCTCGCCGCCAAGGCCGTGGCGCTCTGGCCCGATGATGCTGATTTTCGTGCGGCGCGCGCGAAACACCTGCTCGCCGCCGGCGCGCTGCTGGAGGCCGAGACCGCGGCTCGCGAGGTTCTACAGGCCGAGGCAAGCGACGCTCAGAAGGAAGCAGCCTGGATCAATCTGGCCGATGCGCTGATCCGCCAGGAACGCGCCGCCGATGCGCGCGAAGCGCTGCGTGAGGCCTGCTTTGCCATGCCGGGGAGCGTGGCGCTGCAAGCAAGGCGTGGGCATCAGGCAGCCCAGGCAGCGGATTATCCTGAGGTCATTGACGCCTACCAGGCAGCCCGTGACCTGGCGCCGGAGCGTGAGGTGCTGCATCGGGGCTTGCTCAACGGGCTTTGGATGGCCAAGCGTTACGCCCTTGGGAGTGCGGCGGCTGCACGTGCGGTGGGGCAATTTCCGGAATCGGCGCCGCTACAGCAGCAGCAGGCGAGTTTTCTGTTGGCGGAGGGGCGCAACCGCGAAGCGACTGCGGCTGCGCGTTCGGCCCTCGAAAAAGACCCATCTTTGAGCTCTTCTTACTGGACGTTGGTAAGCGCGCTCTGGGCTGATGAGCGCCAGAACGAAGCGCTGAGGGAGTTAGTGAAAGCTTGTGAGCGCCTGCCCGGCGACGCCTTTCTTCTTATGCAATTGGGGCGAACGGCGCGCATCCTTTCCCTGCACGAACTTGCGGTACGCGGATATGAGTTGGCCGTTAGCAGACCGGATGCGCCAGAAATTGCTTGGACCGGATTGGTGCAGACGCTGATTGAACTTGATTATCTTGCCGAGGCTTTTGAGTATGCGAAAAAGGGTGCGCTTGGTCGGCCGGATATCAAAGAGATGCCCTCTCTTTTGGTGGAGGTGATGTTAAGACAAGGGGCCGATCAGGAAAGCGCCTCCTCATCCTTGGCAGAGATGTTCGGCTTGCACAGTTCGGCTGGCCAAATACAGGACGCCATCATTGGAGCATTGATGCGGTTGAATCGCTGGTCTGAAGCATTAGGCATGCTTGAGAGTCTGATCGCGCAGACGCCCAGGGAGCCGGCGATTGCGGTCAAATATGCGCAGGCCTTGGCAGGAACAGGAGAGCTCGCGAAATCAGGAGAATTGCTCGAAGCGGTTCTTGCCACTAATCCGGATTTCATTCCGGCATGGCAGGGCTTATGCGATACACTACGACTTCAGAAACGGATAAAGGAATCCTTGGTTGCTTATCGCCGCATGGAAGCCTTGGGTGCCAGCCAAAAAATCTTGAAGGAGACGCGTTACAAGCTGTTTGGCGAATACGATTGAGGCACGGATTAAGCTTCGGGCTGATACCAAACTCAGCGCGTGAGCATCAGGTAATTCACGCTTCCATTCAAGCGCGCCAAACATTCAGCGGGGGATAGCTTTTCGGTCAAGCCATCAGGTTCAACAATCGCCATGGAAAAGCCTTGTGTCATAAAATTTTGAAGGTATTCCTCCGGAGATTCCTGCGAAATTCTTCGCGTGTCAAACTCCAGGATCATCGTCAAATTTCTTGATCTCGCGATTAGGTTCTTGGCGCCCGCAAGTACCTTTGGTTCAGCCCCCTCAACATCAATCTTGATGACGTCTACCTGAGGAACATCGGCGAGCAGCGTATCCAAAGCCTCGCCTTGTACCGGAAGCACCTCATGCACCGCTGGCCGCGCGCCAGTCGCGACTTTGGTCCAACCACCGCCAGAGGCATCATGGCGAAAGAGAATTTCCATTGGGCTCGATGCGTCATGCGCGGCCACATTGAAAAGGCTGACACGACCATCGAAGCCGTTGACAGCGACAGATTTGACCAGCTTCTGAAAGATAAGCGGATTGGCTTCAAATGAATAGACATGACCACGAGCGCCAACCATTTCAGCCCCAAGCAGGGTATAGTATCCAAAATGGGCACCGACATCGACAAAGCGCATTCCAGGCTTGATGGCGGGAATCAGTATCCGCTCCACCCAGGGCTCCCAATGACCTTCAAGCATCAGATGTGAAGCAATGCTCACATCGCGCGTATCAACATAAATGCGATGTCCTGTGTGCAGGCGTGTCAATGCCTCATGGTCACCCAGATAAATTGTTTGGGAGAGCTCCAAGCGACGCAAACGAGCTCCGATAGAAGCTGATGGCACCCAGAATTTTGATAAACGCTTTGAAGCGTCAGCTAGAGCTCTGCCAATGGACCATTTGCGTGGCGCGCTGAACTTATCCATTGATTGGAGACATACGCATTAGTGTCTTCCCTGTCCAGACAGGGCGACGAATGCAGTTTCGCGGACTCTTCGCATTTTCAAGTTTATCTCTACCGGCACAAAGTCCCATCACAACCCACACGCCGCATCCAAAAACGCCCCGCCCAAGGTACCCGGCGTTGCTTCACGGAACCCGCTCCGCCGCGGGCGTTCCGCATGGACCGGCTGCTGCGCATTGCGCCGCGCGAACCAGGCCCCTTCCAGTGGGCGCCATTGCCGTTCCGCACAACGATACTCCCCAATGAACCGCACAGAAAGGGCCCGGCCGCCCGTTTCCGGAATGGGGATGGATTCGCGCAAATTCAGCATGATCCAGGCCCGCCGCACGGGGCCTGAGATATTCAATTCACGTTCCTGCACATAGCCGCTTTCAAACATTTCATTATTGAAACCAATGGAACGCCAGCCAACCAGGCCGGGGCCGGGCGGTTCCGGAATGGGCGGGGGCTCTGGCGCCTGCTGGGCACAGCCCGCCAGTCCAACCAAAACAACCGTCGCCGCCAACCACCGCCCCATAACGCCTGCTCCTTTAACCCATATTCACCATAATGGTCTTCTTATGCGTGAAATGTTCCAGCATGGCTTCCAAGGATGCTTCCTTGCCCAGGCCGGATTGCTTCACGCCACCATAGGAAAGATTGGCCTGCACCACCAGATTCTGGTTGATCTGGACCAGGCCCGCTTCCAGACGATGCGCCAGATCAAGCCCGACCTTCAGATTATTCGTCCAAAGGCTGGCGGCCAGGCCGTAATCGGAATCATTCGCCTCGGCCAGCACCGCTTCCGGGTCATCAAAGGGCTGGATCACCGTCACCGGGCCAAAGATTTCTTCCTGCACCAGCCGGCTTTCGCGCGTCAGGCCCGTGAAAATTACCGGCTGCAGGAACAGGCCCTTCTTCAGCGCGGGGTCTTCCGGCATGCGGCTGCAGACATGCGCGGTGGCGCCGGCGGTGGCTGTGCCTTCCGCGATGAAGCCCTTCACCTTGTCGAATTGGCCCTGGCTGATGATGGTGCCGATATCGGTCTTCTCATCCAGCGGATCGCCCATCACCATGCCATTCACCGCATCCTTCATGGCGGCGACGAAGCGATCAAAGATCGGGCGTTCGACATAAATGCGCGAAGCCGCGGTGCAGCTTTGCCCCTGGCGCGTGAAGCGCATGGAGGTCAGCGCGCCAGACACCGTCTTGTCGAAATCGCAATCGGCAAAGACGATCATCGGGCTTTTGCCGCCCAATTCCAGCGTAACGGGGATTAACTTCTCAGCCGCGGCGCGATATACAATCTTGCCGGTCTCGACCGACCCGGTGAAGGTCACTTTCTTCACCAGCGGGTGTGTCACCAGCGGCGCGCCGCATTCCGGGCCGAAGCCGCTCACCATATTAAACACGCCAGGCGGCAGCACGCGGTTCATAATTTCGCAAATGCGCAGCACCGCCAGCGGCGCTTCTTCCGCGCTTTTCACCACAACGGCATTGCCTGCCACCAGCGCAGGCGCGACCTTCAGCGCCATCAGCAGCATGGGCACATTCCACGGGATGATGGCGCCCACCACGCCAAGCGGCTCACGCACCGTGACCGACAGCACATTGGGGGCGAAGGGCACGCTTTCGCCCTTCAATTCGCCGCCAAGCCCGCCGAAGAATTCGAAAACATCGGCGACAACATTGGCTTCCACGCGGCTTTCCGTGCGCAAAGCCTTGCCGGTTTCAAGCGCAATCAGCCGGCCCAATTCATCCACATGTTCCTTCAGCAACGCAGCGCATTGATGCACCAGGGCGCCGCGCTTCCTCGCCGGCATCTTGGCCCATTCCTTCTGCGCCTTGGCGGCATTGGTCACTGCCGCATCCACATCCGCCGCATCGCCTTCCGCCGCGCGGGCCACTTCAATGCCGGTGGCCGGGTTCACCACCGCGAAGCTTTTGCCGCTGCGCGCAGGCACATAGGCGCCGCCGATGAAATGCAGGCCCGACAACGCCTTGGCCAGCGCAAAGGGGTCTGCCGAAGGGGCGGCCGGGGTGGGGTGCGGGCGATCCAGCATGGG
>JADCES010000116.1 GCA_020250005.1 Roseomonas sp. | reverse complement strand
GTATCCCGATCTTGTCCATCCTGCTCAATAATTTCTCGATGGCGATTGAATTGAAGGTCATGCCGATCAGCACGAAGAAATATCGCTCGACCGATATTTCCGGCGATTACGCGGCCATGGCGCGCGCCTTTGGTGGCTATGGCGAAAGGGTAGAACAGGTCGCGGATATCATCCCGGCCATCAAGCGCGGCATTGAACAGACCAAGAATGGCACGCCGGCGCTGCTGGAATTCATCACGTCGAAGGAAACGGAAGTCTCACGCCAATAAAAGGGGTGAACCGCAGGCCGGGAAGGAACAGGGTATGGCGACAGTAGAAATTCGTGAAGTCAAAAAGGCCTTCGGTTCCACGCAGATATTGCACGGCGTGAGCGTGGATATCGAAGACGGCCAATTTGTTGTGCTGGTCGGCCCTTCCGGTTGCGGCAAATCCACGCTGCTCCGCATGTTGGCGGGTCTTGAGAATATCACGGGTGGTGAGATCGCGATTGGCGGGCGGGTGGTGAATAAGGTGCCGCCCAAGGACCGTGACATTGCGATGGTCTTCCAGAATTACGCGCTTTATCCGCATATGACCGTCTATGAAAACATGGCGTTTTCCATGAAGCTGGCGGGCGCGCCCAAGGAAGTCATGGATCAGGAAGTGCAGAAGGCCGCGCGGATTTTGGGGCTGGAACAGCTTCTGCATCGCTATCCGCGCCAGCTTTCCGGTGGTCAGCGCCAGCGCGTAGCCATGGGGCGCGCCATTGTGCGCAACCCGCAAGTGTTTTTGTTTGATGAACCGCTATCCAATCTTGATGCCAAGCTGCGCGTGCAGATGCGCGCCGAAATCAAGGAATTGCACCAGCGCCTGAAGGTCACCACGGTTTACGTGACGCATGATCAGATTGAAGCCATGACCATGGCGGATAAGATCGTGGTCATGAATCATGGGCGCATTGAACAGGCCGGCGCCCCGCTTGAGCTTTATGACCGGCCGGCCAATCTTTTCGTGGCAGGCTTTATTGGGTCACCCGCGATGAATCTGCTTGCCGGGCGCATCAAGGATGGCAGCTTCATTGATGGTGGCGGCACAAGCTGGCCCTTGCCACCCGCCTATGCCGGCCGCGACGGGGCGGAAGTGATTTACGGCATCCGGCCGGAGCATCTTCGCCTTGATCCCGATGGCATCAAGTCTACCATTCAGGTGGTAGAGCCCACCGGTTCAGAAACGCAGGTGATCCTGCGGGTTGGTGACATTACCGTCATGGGGGCTTTCCGTGAAAGAATCGCCGCTCATCACGGTGAGGCGCTTGCGATATCGCCCGAGCTTTCCCTTGTGCATATCTTCGACAAGGCAAGCGGGCAAAGGATTTAGTTTCGGTCCAACCAAACATCAGGGAGTGAAAACATGGCCAATATCATCACAAGACGCAGTATCCTGGGTGCCGGTGTCGGCATGGCGGCACTGGCCGCTGGCGGCGGCGCCGTGGCGCAAAATCTGGTGCGTGGCGATGCCAGCGTTGCCGCGCCACGGCTGCCGATCGAAAACGGCGCCACGCTGCGCATCCTGCGCCCGGTGCGCTTCGTCGCACCGGATGAGGAGGTGTTCCGCGCCAATGCCGCGCGCTTCACCCAGCAAACTGGTGTGCAGGTGCGCGTGGATTTCGTGGGCTGGGAAGACATCAACCAGCAAACCGCCGTCACCGCCAATACCGGCGCGGGGCCGGATTGCATCATCGGCTTTGGTGATGCGCCGCATATCTATGTGGACAAGCTGGTTGAGGTTTCGGATATCGCTGAATATCTTGGCCGGAAATATGGCGGCTGGATGTTTGGCGGCGAAAAGCTCGGCAAGCGTCACGGCACGAATAACTGGATCGGCCTGCCCATGGGCGGCACGTCTGGCCCGCTGATCTGGCGCAAATCGGCGGTGAATGAAGTTGGCTTCCAGGCGCCGCCGAATGATCTGCCGGGCGTTCTTGAACTCTGCCGGCGTTTGCGCCGCGCCAATAAGCCGGCCGGCTTCGCGCTTGGTAATGCAATGGGTGATGGCAATGGCTTCGCCAATTGGCTGATGTGGAGCCATGGCGCTTCCATCACCGATGAAAGCGGCGCGGTTTCCGTCAATAGCCCGCAGACGCTCGCGGCGCTGAACTACCTTAGGGAACTCTACCCGACCTTTGTTGATGGCGGCACGATTGCCTGGGGCGATATCAGCAACAACCAGGCCTATGCGGCGAATACCTGCTGGCTGACGCAGAATGGCGTGTCGCTTTACTTCGCGCTGAAGAATGACCCCGCGACACGCGCGATTGCCGATGATTCGGAACATAGCGTCATGCCGCTGGGTCAGGCGAATAGCTGGCCCAATGCGCCACTCACGCTGAACGCTATGGTGTTCCGCCATAGCCGCTTCCCCAATGCGGCCAAGGCCTTCCTGACCTTCATGATGGAAACGGAACAATACGAACCCTGGCTCAATGCCAATCTTGGCTATTGGGCGCATCCGCTGAATGCCTATCGCGCTTCTGCCGTTTGGACCAGCGATCCGAAGGTCACGATCTTCCGCGATGCCATGAACAACCAGTTCTGGAATGGCTATAAGGGCCCGATCTCGGAAGCCTCTGGCCAGGCCAATGCTGAATATGTGCTGGTGCAGATGTTTGCTTCTGTCGCGGCCGGTCAGGCAACGCCGGAAGCGGCAATGCGTGAGGCCGATCGGCGGTCACGCCGCATTTTCCGTCGCGCGTGAACCAAACAAGGGCGGCCTTCAACGTAAAGGCCGCCCCCTTGCCGGAGCCCTGCTGATGTCAAGCAATACCACCGGATGGGTCAGGCCGAAGATCGAGCAGAACTGGCTGACCAGGCTGCTCGATTGGAAGCCCTTCCTGATCATCATCTGCCTGCTGCCCGCTATGGGGCTGCTCGCGGTATTTCTGACCTATCCGCTCGGGCTCGGCATTTGGCTGGCTTTTACCGATACCACCATCGGACGGAGCGGGCGTTGGGTTGGGCTGGAGAATTTCGAATTCATGATGGAAGACCCCATTTTCTGGAATGCGGTGTTCTTCAGTGTTTTCTATACGGGCATCGCCACTATCGGGAAATTCGCGCTCGGGCTTTGGCTGGCGCTGCTGCTGAATAATCATTTGCCCTTCAAATCGCTGCTGCGTGCCATCATTCTGCTGCCCTGGATTGTGCCAACGGTCCTGACGGCGGTCGCCTTTTGGTGGATCTACAATCCGCAATTTTCTGTCATTTCCTGGATGCTGATCGAACTTGGTCTGCGCGATACCAATGTGGATTTCATCAATACCGCCTGGCCCGCGCGCTGGTCCCTGATTGCCGCCAATATCTGGCGCGGCATTCCCTTTGTCGCGATTTCGCTGCTGGCGGGTTTGCAGACCATTTCGCCTTCGCTTTATGAAGCGGCGCTTTTGGATGGCTCAACCGCCTGGCAGCGCTTCCGCTACATCACCTTCCCGATGCTGCTGCCGATCCTGGCGATTGTGATGACCTTCAGCATCATCTTCACCTTCACGGATTTCCAGCTTGTCTATGCCATCACGCGCGGCGGGCCGGTGAATTCAACGCATTTGCTGGCAACGCTTGCCTTCCAGCGCGGCATCCCCGCGGGGCAATTGGGGGAAGGTGCGGCGATTGCGGTTTCCATGATCCCCTTCCTCGTTTTCGCGACCCTGTTCAGCTATTTCGCCCTGGCGCGGCGCAAATGGCAGCAGGGCGAATCCAATGACTGACGCCGGGAACAACAAAAAATGAGCGCGACAGCCGAAACGCCCGAAACCCAATCCAGCGCCGCAGCCCCGCAAGAGGCCATGGCCTGGGACAGCAAGGCACGGCGGATGGTCACCATCTATCTGCCGCTTGCTTGCTTTCTGATCATTCTGCTTTTTCCGTTTTATTGGATGACCATCACATCCTTCAAACCGAATGCGGAGCTTTACGACTACAAGACGCATAATCCCTTCTGGATCACCTCCCCCACGCTGGATCACATCAGGTTGCTGCTGTTCAACACGGCCTACCCAAGGTGGCTGATGACAACGATGATGGTGGCGATTGGCGCCACTGTTCTCTCCCTCGTCAGCTCCACACTTGCGGCCTATGCCATCCAGCGCTTGCGGTTCAAGGGCAGCCAATATGTCGGGCTTGGGATTTACCTTGCCTATCTGGTGCCGCCTTCCATCCTGTTCATCCCGCTCGCGACCATGGTGTTTCAGCTTGGGCTGTTTGATACGCCCTTTGCGCTGATCCTGGTCTATCCGACCTTCCTGGTGCCCTTCTGCACCTGGCTCCTGATCGGCTACTTCAAATCCATTCCCTATGAGCTTGAAGAATGCGCGCTGATTGATGGCGCAACACGGCTGCAAATCCTGCGGCAGATCACGCTGCCCTTGGCGGTGCCCGGCCTGATCAGTGCGGGCATTTTCTCCTTCACGCTCTCCTGGAATGAATTCATCTATGCGCTCGCCTTCATTCAATCGAGCGAGAACAAGACCGTCCCTGTCGCGATCCTGACCGAATTGGTCACCGGCGATGTCTATCAATGGGGCGCGTTGATGGCGGGCGCCTTGCTGGGCTCGCTTCCGGTTGCGATCTTCTATTCCTTCTTCGTGGATTACTACGTTTCCTCTTTGACCGGCGCGGTCAAGGAATGATCTGAAAAGGACCGATCACATGGCTAAATTCACCATCCTGACGCCCGCGGCGGCGTCCTTCACCACATCCGGCGGCGGCTATGATTATGAGCTTGAAGCGCTGGATGGCATGGGTGTTGAAATCATCGAATGCCAGCCGACCGAAAAGGATTTCATCGCCAAGGCAGGGCAGGCCGATGCGGTTTATGCGAAGGGCATGCAATTCAATGCCAAGATGATCAAGGCGCTGAAGAAGTGCCGCATCATCGCACTTGGGTCTGTTGGCGTTGACTATGTGGATGTGGCGGCCGCGACCGCGCAGGGCATTCCCGTGACGAATTGCCCCGATACCTTCATCGAAGAAGTCGCCGATCACGCCATGATGCTGCTGCTGGCCACGCATCGGCGCTGCATCGAACAGGACCGCATGGTGCGCGAAGGCCGCTGGGGTGAAGGCCGGCCGCAATTGCTGCAAATCCCGCGCCTGATGGGCCAGACGCTTGGCTTCATCGGCTTCGGCCGTGTGGCGCGCGCCACCGCACATCGCGCCCGCGCCTTTGGCCTGCATATGAAGGCCTTTGACCCCTTCGTGGAAGAACTGACCATGTCCGCCCTTGGCGTGGAACCGGCTAGCCTTTCCGATTTGCTCGCGAGTTCTGATTTCGTGTCCATGCATTTGCCGGACACCCCCGAAACGCGCGGCTTCTTCAAGGAAAAGCACTTCAAGCAGATGAAGAAGAATGCGCTGTTTATCACGACAGGCCGCGGCCCCACGGTGGAAGAAGCCGGGCTGATCAAGGCGCTGCAAAAGGGCTGGATCGCGGGTGCCGGCATTGATGTGTTTGAAATTGAGCCGACCAAGCCCGATAATCCGCTGCACAAGATGCAGAATGTGATCCTGTCCCCGCATAATGCCTCTGCCTCCGCGCGGTTTGATCCGGCGCGCAAGCGCCGCGTGGGGCAGAATATCGCGCTGGTGCTTTCGGGCCGTTGGCCGCTTTCTTGCGTCAATCCAACGGTGCTGACGGGCACAAGCCTGAAACGCTGGCAGCCCTATTCCATGGAACGCGGGCCGAATTCGTAATAGCACGAAGGCGCAGCACATGTCTGAAGCTGAAAATCCCGTTCTAATCACACGGGAAGGCCCGGTGGTGCGCCTTACCCTCAATCGGCCGCATCGGCGCAATGCCATGTCGGCCGCTATGGGTGTTGCCTTGGATGCCGCGCTGGATGCGCTGGAGAAAGACACCGCTGCGCGCATCGTGATTTTCTCCGGCGCCTGTGGGCATTTTTGCGCGGGGCTTGATTTGACTGAGGTTGGCTCGCAAGGGACCGAGGCCGAACGTCTGGCCGCCGCGCAGGAACGCAACCGCGCGACGGGGCAGCGTTTCATCCGCCTTTGCAACCTGCCGCAGGTGGTGATTGCCGCCGTGCAGGGCTCGGCGCATGCGGGCGGGCTTGGTTGGCTTTGCGCGGCTGATATCGCGATTGCCACAGCCGATGCGCGCTTCGCTGCACCAGAAGCCAAGCGCGGCCTGGTCCCGGCGCAAATCCTGCCCTGGATGGTGCGCCGCATGGGCCGCAGCAATGCCGCGCGCATGGTGCTGCAAGGCAATGTGATTGATGCCGCTGAAGCCGCGCGCATTGGCCTGGTGCATCAGATGGTTGCCGATGCGCCCGCCTTGGAAGCGGCGGTGGCTGCGGTGATTGCGGATTGCCGGCAGGGCGCGCCGCGCGCCTTGGCGGAAACCAAGAAGCTGATCGCAGCCCTTGGCCCGCTTTCGCCCGATGGCTATGCGGAAGCCGGCGCGCTCGCCTTCGCGCGCTGTGCCTCGGGCGATGAAGCGCGAGAGGGGATTGCCGCTTTCAAGGAAAAGCGTCCCCCTGCCTGGGCTTCCTGAGGCTCAAGCCCACCAGCGAAGAGACCAGCAAAAGCTGCGCTGCTGTCAGGATTTGCGGCAGCGTCCAGCTTCCGGTCAGGCTGACCAGCGTGGCGAAAATCGAAGGCCCCGCGACATAGCCGAGAAAAACAAAAATCGTCGAACCCGCGGTGGCATCTGCAACCTTGCCCGGCGGGGCGAGGCGCGCGACTTCAGCCAAGGAAATCCCATTCCAGGACGCGCCAAAGAACCCTGTCAGCACGCAGATCAGCGCGAGTGGCCAGAAGCCGGCATCGGCGGGCAGCAGCGCCAAGGCAAGGATGGCCCCGCCCGCGACAAAACCCTGCGCCACCAGATTGGCGAGCGCATTGCCGGTGCGGTCCGCCACCCAGCCCAGCAGAATGCGCGCCACCACGCCGGCGAATTGCATGGCGGCAAAAACGCTACCCGCCAGCACCAGATCAAAGCTGCGTTTTTCAACAAGCCAGGTGACGGTGAAGGAAAACAGGCAGCCCTGACAAATGGCGAAGGAAACCGATAGCGCTGTCACGCGCCTCAACGCTGGGTTTTGTTTGAAGCTGGCCAAGGGCGCGCTGATGGCGCGCGGGGCGAAGATGTCAGTGAACCGCAGGCGCTGTGCGCGATTGCGTTCCGCGTCAAAGGCCGGGCGCAGCGGCTGGATGATAAGAATGGCCAGCACACCAACGCCAAAGGCCAGCATCAGCGCTGACGGCCAACCATAGGCAAGGGCGACGGGGGCCGCGACCAGCCCTGCCAAGGCGCCGCCGGCCGGCGCCCCGGCCTGCTTGATGGAAAAGATCAGCGAACGATGCGCGGGCGGGGCGGTTGCGGCCAGCATACGGCTGCCTGCCGGTGGGGTCGGCCCATAGCCAAGCCCGAGCATGAAGGCGGCCAGGAAGATCGCCCAAGGCTGACCCAGGCTTGCCACCAATAGCGCCGTTACCGCCATGGCCGTGCCCAGTTGCAGCATGCGCACTGGCCCCATGCGCGCCAGGAACACGCCGCCGATCATCAGATAGAACACGGTCGCGAGTGCGGTCAGCGACGAAAGATTGCCGATGCGTTCCGGCGCCAACCCCGTGCTTGCCATCATCAGGGGCGCGATCACCGGCAGGCTCTGACCCATGAAGGAGGCGACCAATTGCATCAGCATTGTCGCGCCAAGGGCGGAGAGCCAGAGTTTCATGCTCTCATCTTGACCGGTTCATCCGACCTGGACCAGGGGTTGCCCTGCTGACAATTCGGCAAAGCCGCCCTATGTGTCCGCCGCGCCGTTACCCAGCCGAGGATCTCCATGGCCCAGCCCGAAGAATTCAAGCCGCTTCGTCCCCTAGCCGCCCTGATCTTCGGGTCTCGTTGGCTGCAATTGCCGCTCTATCTCGGGCTTATTCTGGCGCAATGCGTCTATGTCTATAAGTTCCTCAAGGAACTGACCCGGTTGGTGCTGGAAGCGACAAGCTTCACCGAACAGCAAATCATGCTGATTGTCCTTGGCCTGATTGATGTGGTGATGATCGCAAATCTGCTGGTCATGGTGATTGTCGGGGGGTTTGAGACCTTCGTATCGCGCTTGAACCTGAGGGGCCACCCGGATCAGCCGGAATGGCTGAGCCATGTGAATGCCAGCGTGCTCAAGATCAAATTGGCCATGGCTATTGTGGGCATATCCTCGATCCATCTGCTGCGGACCTTCATTGAGGCCGGTAATCTCGGCTCCCCCAATGCGGCCTTCACTGAGGCTGGGATCATGTGGCAGACCATTATCCACACGATCTTTATCCTCTCAGCGATTGGCATTGCCCTGGTGGATCGGCTGTCCACCGTGCCGACCGGGGTGAAATCTGGCCATTGAAGGCGTTTTCTTGGCCGGATTCGGCTTTTCTGCCGCGTCACGGCGTATTACAAATGTAACTTCCAAGCCCCGGCATAAGGGTGCTGGTAGACCTCATCAACCACACAACAGGGGAGCTTCCCGCAGTGGAACGTCGTAATTTCATTAAAAAGGCTGGCTTCGGCTCTACCGCCGTTGCCGCGACTGTACTGGCGAGCCCCGCCATTGCCCAAAGCATGCCGGAAGTGCGCTGGCGCATGACCTCGGCCTTCCCGAGATCGCTCGACACGCTGTTTGGCGGGACCGAGCAATTCGCCAAGGTCATGAACGAGATGTCGGATGGCAAGTTCCAGCTCCGCATCTTCCCTGCCGGTGAAATTGTGCCCGCCTTGCAGGTCTATGACGCGGTGCAGAATGGCACGGTCGAAATCGGGCAGGACGCGGCCTATTACCATTTCGGTAAAGATCCGAGTTTTGTCTTCGAAACGGGCCTGCCCTTCAGCCTGAACCAGCGGCAATATTATTCCTGGCTTCGCAATGGCGGCGGGCATGAATTGATCCAGGAGTTCTATCGTCCGCTTGGCGTTCGGTCCTTCACCTTTGGCGGCACGGCCTGCCAGATGGGCGGCTGGTTCCGCAAGGAAATCAATACGCTTGAAGATTTGCGTGGCCTGAAATTCCGCGTTGGTGGCTTCGCCGGCAATATCCTGCGCCGCCTTGGCGTGGTGCCGCAGCAGATCGGCGCCGGGGACATCTACCCCGCGCTGGAACGCGGCACGATTGATGGCGCCGAATGGGTCGGACCCCATGATGATGAAAAGCTCGGCTTCTCCAAGGTCGCGCGCTTCTATCACTTCCCTGGTTGGTGGGAAGGCGCATCCTGCGGCACGCTTTTCATCAATGAACGCGCGTGGAATTCGATCCCGAAGCATTATCAGGGGATGATCGAAACTGCCGCGGGGCTCGTCACTGCCTCCATGGTACCGAAATATGACGCGCTGAACCCGCAGGCCATGAAGCGCTTGATCGCCGGCGGTACAGTGCTGCGGCCCTTCTCGAATGCGGTTCTGCAGGCCTGTTATGATGAGTGCTGGAAGTATTATGATGAAGTTGCCGCCCAGAACGCCCCTTTCAAGCGGATGCTGGACAGCCTGAAGGCCTTCCGTCCGGATAGTGTCGCGTGGTTCCGTGTGGCAGAAGGCAGTTTCGACAGCTTCATGCACAGGATGTCGGCTGCCAACCGCATCTGATCCAGACGCGTAGTTGGTTTTTTAGAGCAGATCACGTTCAGATGGAATCATCTGAACGTGTGAAGATGCTCGAAAAACAACGAGGTAGAGCCTGCTGCGTGAACCCACGTGAACGCAGCATGCTCTAGAGCCGGTCAGGTGGCAGCACCTGACCGGTTTTTTTGTTGCCCGATCACGCCCAAAGAAAAACCCCATGGCAGTTCGCCATGGGGTTTTGCGTCGAGGGCCTGGCCAGGATTTACCTGGGCGGCCCGAAGGTTGGCGGTGGTAGATCATCCTCCTCGGGTGGCGGCGCGACCTCAATCCTGACGGTATTGGGGTCAATACCGTGCGGTTTATCGAGGAAGAAGGTGACCGTGATCGGCATGAAAATCACGATCGCGACCATGATCAACTGCAAGCCCACCCAGGGAATGGCGCCCCAATAGATATCCGCGCTGCTGATGGTCTTTGGAATGACGCTACGCAGATAGAACAGCGCAAAGCCGAAGGGCGGGTGCATGAAGCTGGTTTGCATGTTCACACACAACATCACGCCAAACCAGATCAGCGCCGCATCCGCACCCACGACCGGGGTCAGGATTTTCTGAGCCACGGGGGCCAGCATGGGCACAATGATGAAGGCGATTTCGAAGAAATCGAGGAAGAAGGCCAGGAAGAAGACCAGCAGATTGACCGCGATCAGGAAGCCCCAAACGCCACCCGGCAGGCTGGTCAGCCCGTGTTCCACCCAAAGATTGCCATCCACGCCGGCGAAGACGATGGAAAAGCAGGTTGCCCCGACCACGATGAAAGCCACCATGGAGGTGATGCGCATCGTGGCGCGCATGCCTTCCACGATCAGATCTTGCAGCGGCTTGTCCTGCCAGGCGCGCCAGCACAGCCAGATGATGGAGGCAAAAAGCACGGAGAAACTGATCCGGAATGGCAGGGTCTTCATCCCAGCGGTGAAGCTGAACAGGATGCAAAGCCCCGTTGCCACCAGCCCCACTGTATAGGCGACCTGATCCGCGCGAGTCATTTTTGTATTGCGCAGGACCGAGAGGATGATGGCGCCAACCGTGCCGAGCGCACCGGCTTCCGTGGGCGTGGCCAGACCCAGCATGATGGTACCCAGCACCAGGAAGATCAGCACTGCGGCAGGAATGATCCCCCACATGCACTTGATCAGCAGTGGGCGTCCCGTCAGCGTACGCGGCACAGGCGGCAGATCCTGCGGGCGAATGATGGTCAGGAACCACGTGTAAAGCGCAAAAAGCGCGATTTGCAGCAGCGAAGGCCCCCAGGCGCCGAGATACATGTCACCCACGGAACGGCCCAGCTGGTCAGCCAGCACCACCAGCACCAAGGATGGCGGCACCAACTGCGTAATGGTACCGGATGCGGCCAGCACCCCTGTCGCGTAGCGGATATTGTAATTGTAGCGCATCATCACCGGCATGGTGATCAGCGCCATGGCAATGACCTGCGCGGCGACGGTGCCGGTAATGGCGCCCAGGATGAAGCCAACAATAATGACCGAATAGCCAAGGCCGCCCTTCATCGGGCCGAACAGCTGCCCCATGCTTTCCAGCATATCTTCCGCCAGCCCGCATTTCTCCAATATCGCGCCCATGAGCGTGAAGAAGGGAATGGCGAGCAGCAAATCATTGGCCAGAATACTGCCGAAAATGCGCCCCGGTATGGCCTGCATGAAGTCTATGGTGAAAAACCCCTGCGCCATGGAAATCATGCCGAAGAACAGGCCCACAGACGCCAGCGAAAAGGCCACCGGAAAGCCAATAATCAAGAATACGACCAGCCCCGCGAACATCAGGGGCGGCATCCACTCCAAAGGTATCATTGCACTGGCCTCTCGTAATGGGCTTCAAGATCGGGGATGTCATAGCCCCGCAACGCAGCGACGCGCTTAATGAGTTCCGAAATGCCTTGCAGCGTCAGCAGCCCAAAGCCGAGGGGGATTAGGAATTTCACCGGCCAGCGCAGCAAGCCGCCGGCATTGCTGGACCATTCATTCATATGGAAGGACTGCATGAAGAAGGGCCAGGAAAGCCAGCCAATCAGGATGCAGGCCGGCAGCAGGAAGACGATGATGCCCGCGATATCCAGCAGGATTTGCCCACGCCGCGACAGCATCATGTAAAGGATATCCACCCGCACATGCTCGTTCTTCTTCAGCGTATAGCTGGCGCCAAGCATGACGATGGTGGCAAACATATACCATTGCAGCTCAAGCCAGGCGTTGGAGCTTATGTCGAAGCCGTAGCGCATCATGGCATTGACGGAGCTGACGAGGACGGCAACCAGCACAAGCCAATCGCAGACCTTGCCGATATTCTGATTGATCCAGTCGACAAACCGACTGAACGCCAAAAGTGGCGCCATGAAGCGAATACCCCCTGTTTCAAAGGCCGTCCCGCTCGGATGGCGGGATTCTTCACTTGTTGCTGTCTTGTTACCGGAGCCTTGGGCAAAAGGAAACAGCTTCAAAGAGGCCGACACGTGAGATTTCGGTAACGCACCCCTATCGCGACCATGCCCATGCCTGCCAGGATGGAAATCGCCAAGGGCGGAAGGGTCAGCCCGCTCCATATTAGCAGGAGGAAACCATGAAGCGCCGCCAGTTTCTTGCCGCCGGGGCCGCCATGCTTGCCGCCCCCGCCGCTCATGCCCAGGCCTATCCCGCGCGCCCCATCACCATCATTGCTGCCGGGGCTGCGGGTGGGCCGACCGATACCATCACGCGGATCGTCGCCGATAACATCGCGCGGCATATCGGCCAATCCGTGGTGGTGGAGGCGATTGGCGGTTCCGTGGTGGGGCCGCAGCGCCTGGCCCAATCCCGCCCGGATGGCCATACGCTGATGATCAACAATATCGGCATGGCGGCGAGTGCGACCCTGTTCCGCCGGCTGCCATATCAGGTGCCGGGGAGCTTTGCGCCGCTTGGCATTGTCTCCGACGCCGCCATGACGGTGATCACAAGGCCCGATTTCCCGGCTGCCAATTTGCGGGAGCTGATGGCGGAAATGAACCGCAAGGGCGATGTGATCAATCTGGCGACTGCCGGGCTTGGTTCGGCTGCCAATCTTTGCGGGCTATTGGTGCAGCAGGCGGCGGGCGCACGCGCCACCACGGTGGTGTTTCGCGGCACTGCCCCCGCGATTGCTGAATTGATGGCCGGGCGCATTGACGTATTGTGCGATCAGGCCACCAATACCGTGCCCTATATCCGCGACAATCGCGTGAAGGTCTTTGCCGTGAGTAGCCCGGCGCGGTTAGCCGGCTTGCCAAGCGTGCCCACCACCACTGAGGCCGGTTCGCCCGGCATCGCCATGTCCACCTGGCACGGGCTTTACGCGCCCGCCGGCACGCCGGAGCCGATCCAGGAACATATCTCGGCCGCGCTACGGGCGGCCTTGAAGGAAGAAAGGCTTCGTCAGCGCTTTGCCGATCTGCTGACCGATGTGCCTTCGGATGAGCGCGCTTCGATTGCCTTCCATCGCCGCTTCGTGGCTGAGGAAGTGGAACGCTGGCGGCCCATTATTGAAGCCGCCGGCGCTTACGCGGATTGAGCGGGCAGGGCGCGGTTATTCCGCGGCCGCCTTTTCCTCTTCTTCGGTGACATCGCCCGAGAGCATCTTCTCGGCCAACAAGCCGGCCTGGCCGCGAATGCGCTGTTCGATGGAAGCCGCCATTTCCGGATGGTCGCGCAGGAAGCCCTTGGCGTTTTCACGCCCCTGGCCGATGCGCTGACTATCGCAGGAGAACCAGGCACCTGATTTCTCGACAATATTGGCCTTCACGCCAAGGTCAATGAGTTCGCCAAGTTTGCTGATGCCTTCACCATACATGATGTCGAATTCCACTTCGCGGAATGGCGGCGCCATCTTGTTCTTCACCACCTTCACGCGGGTGTGGTTGCCCGTCACCTCATCACGTTCCTTGATGGCGCCGATGCGGCGGATTTCCATGCGGACCGAGGCGTAAAATTTCAGCGCATTGCCGCCCGTGGTGGTTTCCGGATTGCCGAACATCACCCCGATCTTGAGGCGGATTTGGTTCAGGAAAATCAGCAGCGTATTGGATTTGGAAACCGAGCCTGTAAGCTTGCGGAGCGCCTGCGACATGAGGCGCGCATGCAGCCCGACATGGCTATCGCCCATTTCGCCTTCCAATTCCGCGCGCGGCACGAGCGCTGCGACGGAATCGACCACCAGCACATCCACCGCGCCGGATCGCACCAGCGTATCGGCGATCTCCAGCGCCTGTTCGCCGGCATCGGGCTGGCTGATCAGCAGATTATCCACATCCACG
>JADCES010000115.1 GCA_020250005.1 Roseomonas sp. | reverse complement strand
GAACAGACCTATGTCATGGAAGGCTATCTGGAAGATGATGAAGGACGCTGCGGCCCAGGCGAATTCGTCTGGCGCCCGGCGGGGAATACGCATGTGGCGCGCGCCCCGGAAGGCGCCTTGTTTCTTTCGATCTTCCTGAAGCCCAATCGCTTTGTGGAAAAGCAGCCGGGCTTCGCGCGGTGAATCAGCCGCTCAGATAAGGTTTGGTCAGTGATCCATTATGCCGGATCACTGGCCAGCGCCCGTTTGGCAACTTCCGTCAAGTAACGCGACGCCACCGGCAAAATCGCGTCATTGAAATCATAACGCGCATTGTGCAGATCGCGCCCTTCCTCGGCCGGGCCATTGCCGATCCACACGAAAGCGCCCGGCACTTCCTTGAGGAACCATGCAAAATCCTCACCCGTCATGGCCGGGAGCATATCGCGCCGGGTTGCGGTAACGCTCGCCGCCGCCGCCGCCGCCAAATCACGTTCCGCCGGGGAATTTGCCGTGACACCTAGGCCCGGGCTGATGATCAGCGTGCCCTTCACGCCGCAGGTTGCCGCCACGCCATCGGTGATGCGCTGCAAGCCTTCCTTGATGGCGTCTCCCGCATCCTCATGCAGCCAGCGGATCGTGCCCCGGATCGCAACGCGGCGCGGCACCTGGTTTTGCGCCTCACCGCCTTCAATCACCGTCAGGCTGACCACGCCGCCCATTAGCGGGTCCACATTGCGCGCCACGATGGATTGCGCCGCCACAATGGCATGGCCCGCCGCCAGCAGCGGGTCGCGAGTCAGATGCGGCAACGCCGCATGGCCAGCATGGCCATCGAAAATCAATTCAATCCGCGCACCTGCGGCCATCACCGCGCGGTCATGAATGGCAATGGTGCCAGCGGCGAGCCCCGGCCAATTATGCCAGCCGAAAATCCGGTCCATCGGAAAGCGCGTGAACAGGCCATCGGCAATCATCGCCAGCGCACCTCCCCCGCCTTCTTCCGCCGGCTGAAACACCAGATGCACCGCACCCGTCCAGCTTTTATCTTCCAGCAGCAGCCGCGCCGCGCCCAAAAGCGCCGTGGTGTGGCCATCATGGCCGCAGGCATGCATCACGCCGGGCACGGTGGATTTCCAGGGCAGGTCATCCGCCTGTTCCTGAATGGGCAGCGCATCCATATCGCCGCGCAGCCCGACCGAGCGATTGCCCCCGCCGCGGCGGATGGTCGCCACCACGCCATGGCCGCCGACATTCTCGGCAATTTCGCTCACACCCATGTCGCGCAGCTTTTGCACGACAAAGGCCGCGGTTGGGCCTTCATGCAGGGTCAGGCCGGGATGGGCGTGCAGGTGCCGACGCCAGGAAGTTAGGGTAGCGTGAAATTCGTCTGTCATGATTCGTCCTTCCTACCCTCCCCTGGCCAGGGCCGCCACCAACCACAGGTGGTTGCTCTGCTGGCTGCTATGCACCTGCCTGATCCTGGCCAGTCACGCCCGCGCGCAAGAACCGCCCGGCATCGCCTATCGCGTGGAGGTCACGCCCAGGGACGACCAGGCGCTGGTTTCTGCCATAGAGGCTGTTTCCCAATTGATAAGGCTGGCCGAAACCGCGCCCACCGATGGCTATGGGCTGCTCGCCCGCGCCCGGGCCGATCTGCCCCGCCTTGCCGAAGCGCTAAGGGCGGAAGGCTTCTGGGGCGGTGCGGCACGGATTGAGATCGCCGGGGAGGATGTGAACCAGCGCGGCGCCGCCCCGCCAGAGGCTGATCCGGCCAATCCCCTGCCGGTTTCCCTGATTCTAACCCCCGGCCCACGCTACCTGATCGGCCAAATCCTGCTGCGCGCCGAACCGGCTGCGCAGGATGCGCTGCTGGAACAGGCAGCGGCCGAGCTTCGCCTCGCCGAAGGTGACCCCGCCCGCCCGGCCGATATCCTGGCGGCTGAGGAAGCGCTGCTGCGCGAGCTCCGCCGCGCGGGCCATCCCTTGGCGAGTGTCGTGGCGCGGGAGGCGGTGGTGGATCACGACAGCAAGACGATGGATGTCACCTGGCGCATCGCGCCTGGGCCGCTCGCGGATTTCGCGCGCCCCAGCGTGGCGGGCACCACGCGCACCAATCCAGCGCTGCTGGAACGGCTGGCAGCGCGGCGGCTGGAAGGCCAGCCCTATTCACCCGAACGCCTGGAACGTGCCCGTCGCGCCATGATGGGGCTTGGCGTTTTCGGCTTTGTCCGTGCCGAGGAAGGCAAGGCCTTGGACCCTGCCGGGCGGCTGCCCGTGCATTTCCAGGTGCAGGAACGCCCGCGCCATGTGGTGGGCGGGCGCTTTGGCTATGAAACGAATTACGGCCTGACCGCAGGCGGCTATTGGGAAGACCGCAATATCTTCGGCGGCGCCGAGCGGCTTCGCCTGGAAGGTGAAATTGCGCGGATCGGCGAAACCGGGATTGAAAACGCCACCTTCCGCGCCTTTGCCACGCTGCGCACGCCGGAATTTCTGGGGCGCGATCTGCAAAGCACCTCACAAATCGGTGCCGTGCGCGAAAGGCTGCGCGCCTATGACCGGGATGCTGCCGTGGCATCCTTTGTTTTGGAACATCGGCTTTCGGATACCATGGCGATTGCGGGCGGGCCGAATTATGAGGAAGGGCGCATCGGCCGCGATGGGGATATGCAGGCCTTTCGGCTTTTCGGGCTGACAGGCATATTTCGTTACGATAACACCACCAGCCCGCTCGACCCGCGCCAGGGCCAGCGCTTCACCTTCAGCGCGACACCTTTCTATTCAGCGATGGATGCCAATAACTTCACGCGCATTCTGGCAATCGGCACCAGCTATTTCGACATTCTGGGCAATGGCGACAGTGTTTTGGCGCTACGCGCCGCACTTGGCAGTGCGCCCGGCGCGGGGCGGGATGAAATTACCTTGGACAAGCGCTTCTATGCTGGCGGGGGCGGGTCCGTGCGCGGCTATACCTATCAATCCATCGGGCCGCGGGATGCCGCCAATCGGCCCTTGGGTGGTGCAAGCCTGGTGGAAGCCAGCGCGGAATGGCGCCAGCGGCTGACGCGAAGCTGGGGCATGGCCGCGTTTCTGGATGCGGGCAGTGTGGGGGAAGAAGCCAAGCCCGATTTCACCCGGCTGCGCGCCGGCACCGGGCTTGGCATCAGGTATCTGACCGCGATTGGGCCACTGCGTTTTGATGTCGGTGTGCCTTTGGATCGGCAAAAGGATGATCCATCCTTTGCGATTTATATCGGCTTTGGACAGGCGTTTTGACATGCGCCTTTTGCGCCGCCTGCTGATCCTGGTTTTGGCGATACCGCTTATTGGCCTGGCACTTTTGGGGGGCGTGCTGGCCTGGGTGCAATGGGGGAATGGCGCGGCGGCACTCGGGGCCTTGGCGGGGCGGTTTGTGCCGGGGCTGGTGATTGAAGGGCTTGCGGTGACGCTGCCGCGTGAACTCCGCGCCACGCGCATCACATTGGCGGATGAGGGCGGCGTGTGGCTTGAGGTCACGGCGCCACGCATCGGCTTCGACCTGCACGCGCTATGGCAACGCGAGGCGCATGTGCAAGAAGTGGCGGCGGAGCGCATCACGCTGCACCATTTGCCCGCTTCCGAAGGTGGGGAAGCGCGCGATGGCCCGCTGCTGCGATCCCTGCCGCATTTGCCTTTGGGCGTTCGGATTGATCGCTTGGCGATTGCAGAAATCGCTGTTGCTGAGGGTGTTGTCGGCCAGGGCTTCCGTGCCGCGCTGCAAGGCAAGGCAGCGCTGAAGGCCGCGCGCCTTTCGGGGGATGTGGCAATCACGCGGCTTGATGCGCCGGGCACGGCACGGCTCGTGCTTGACCTTGCGCCCGCCGCGGATCGGCTTTTCGCGCGGCTGGATGTGGCGGAACCGCCGGGTGGGGTGATTGCTGGCGTGCTCGGCGCGCCGGCCGAAGCCTCAGCCGTGATGCTGCGCCTGGAAGGCCCCGCCAGCGGTGCAGCGCTGAACGCCGAAGCGCAGCTTGGCAGCGCGGCGGAGGCAGCTCTTTCCGGCACCATCAGCGCCGATGCGAAGGGCACTGGTTTTGCGCGGCTTGCTGGCCATATCGTCGGCACGCCCTTGCTGCCGACGCCATTGGCCGAAGCGCTGGCCCGCCTGGATTTTACCTTGGATGCTGCGCGTGATCGCGCGGGCGTGGTCCATCTGCGCAGCGCAACAGCCAAGGCGCCGCTTGGCGAAGTGGCTCTTGCAGGCAGGCTTGATCCCAAGCGAGAGGAAGCCGCGCTGCAAGGCACAATCACGCTTGGTGCAAGCGCCATACTCGCCGCCTATGTGCCTGAGGAAATTGCCTGGGAAGCGGCCTCTGCGCGGTTTCGGCTGGATGGCAAGGTGCTGGCGCCACATGTCGCGCTGGATGCGGAGATGACAGGTTTTTCCAGCAGCATCGCCGCCCTTGGCGCGGCGCTGGGCACGAAACCACGGCTTGAACTGCAAGCGCGCGCGCCGACGCAGATTGAACGCCTGGTGCTGACGGGCGATGGCAATGAATTGACCGCATCGGGCGATATCGGCGAAAGGCTTGATCTGCGCTTCGGTTTGCGCATCGCCGATCTCGCGCGGATTGTGCCCGAGCTTGCCGGCGCCTTGACCGCTGAGGGCCATGTGCAGGGCGCGCGGGATGATCCTTCCATCACCCTGCGAGCGCGCGGCGAGGCCATTACGCGCGGCACTGAAGTGCTTGCTGCGCCAAGCCTTGATCTCAAGCTCGAAACGCCGCTCTCGCGCCCGCGCGCGGAAGCGCGGCTTGAAGCGCGCTATGCCGGGTTGCCGCTCACGCTCACGCTTTCCGGCGTGCCGGAAGGGCGTGCGCTCCGCCTCACTCAGCTTGACGCCACCTTCGGCGCGGCGCGGCTTGCCGCCAGCGGTTTGCTTGATGTGCAAAAGCCGCTTTTTGTCGGCGCGCTATCGCTTGCCATTCCCGATCTGGCGCCCTTTGGCGATATCTTCGGCCATCGCCTCACGGGCAGCCTTGCGCTGGAAGCCGAGGGTCGCGATGCGGATGGCGCGCAGCAGGTCACGCTGAAGCTGACGGCGCCGGAAGTGACTTGGGACGGGCGCGCGGCGGCGGTTGCGTTGGAACTTGATGGCGGGCTGAATGAGGCGCGCGCGCAATTCTCTGCACGGCAGGGCGAAGCACGGCTTTCGGGTGCGGCGACCCTTGCCCGCCAGGGTGATGCACGAGTGTTGAGCATCGAAGCCCTGGAACTCATTTACGCCGCGGATCAGGTGAAGCTTACCGCGCCCGCGCGTATTGAAATCGCGCCGGATGGGCGCATCACGCTGGCGGAGAGCATCATCACCAGCAATCGCGGCGGCAGGCTTAGGCTGGAAGGTTTTTGGAGTGCGGCCGAAATGGCGCTGACGGCAAGACTGGCCGCGCTGCCCATCGCGCCCTTCGCCGCGCTGGTGGCGCCGGAGGCGAAACTGGCCGGCACGCTGACCGGGGAGGCACGCATCAATGGTACGCCGGAAGCGCCGCGCATTGACCTCAAATTGGAAAGCCCTGCCATCACCAGCGCCCTGCCGGCCGCGCGCGGCGTGCCGCCCTTGCGCCTGACCCTCTCGGCCAACGGCACGGCGGAAGGGGCGGAAGCGCGCGCCACGCTGAATGGTGGCAATGTCGTGCGGCTGGCGGCGACGGCGCGGGTGGCGGGCCTTAAGACCGAGGCTCCGCTTTCCGGCAGCATCACCGGGCGGCTCGATCTCGGCAGCGTGGTGCAGCCTTTGCTTGCCGCCGGGGCACAGCGCGTCGCAGGCACCGCTAATCTCAATCTGCGGCTGGAAGGCAGCCTGGCCGCGCCGCGCCTTGGCGGAGAGGCCAATATCGCCAATGGCAGTTTTCGGGATTTGCAGCAGGGCGTGACGTTGAATGACATCTCCGCCGCCATCACCGCAGAAGATCGGCGCTTCAACCTGACCCGCTTTGCCGCGCGCACCGCGGGCGGTGGCAGCCTGGGCGGTTCCGGCATGATTGATCTTGGCAAGCCGCGCCTGCCTTTTGACTTCAGCCTCAGGGCCGATGCCGCGCGGCCGATCAATTCCGATCTGGGCAATGCCACCCTGGATGGCACCTTGCGCTTCGCCGGTGAGGCTTTGGGGCAAAGCCGCATTGACGGCAAGCTTCTGGTGCGGCGTGCGGAGCTGCGCATTCCAGACAGGCTGCCGCCCTCCATCCAAACCCTGCCTGGCGTGCGCGAACGCGGCCAACGCCCGCCCGGTGTTGCGCCTTTGGCCACTTCAGCGCGCGATGATGGCAAAGGTGCGTCTCTGCCGCCCATCGCGCTTGATCTGACCATCGAAGCGCCGCGCGCGATTTTTCTGCGTGGCCGTGGCTTGGATGCGGAGCTGGGCGGTGAGATTCGCGTGGGTGGCACGCTTGCGGCGCCGATGCTGGAAGGCGGTTTCATGCTGCGGCGCGGAACCCTTGTGGTGCTGGATCGGCGGCTTGAACTGCGCCGCGCCAATATCAGTTTCGATGCCGGCGGGGTGATGCCCAACCTTGATGTGCTCGCGACCTCTCGCGCGGCGGAGGTGGAGGTGAATGTCGCAGTGGAAGGCCCGGCGCGTGATCCGAAAATCAGCTTCACCTCCAACCCTGAATTGCCGGCGGATGAGGTGCTGGCGCGGCTACTATTCGGCCGGCGTGGCGGAGAGCTTTCGCCCTTCCAGATGTTGCAATTGGCCGAAGCGCTTTCTGGTGCGACAGGCCGCCCCCTGCCCGGCCCTGGCGGGGTGATGGAGCGCATTCGCCGCACCTTGGCACTGGACCGGCTTTCCATCGGCCAGGAGAAGGAGGGCGAGCAACGCGCAGGCCAGGAACCAGGTGCCACCTTGGAAACCGGGCGCTATGTGGCGGATGGGGTTTTTGTTGGGGTGAAGCAGAGCGCCGATGGCGGGCCGCCGCGTGTGGGTGTGCAGATTGACCTGACGCCAAGGCTCAGGCTGGAAGCGGAAAGTGGCGGCAATAGCCTGGCGGGAGATCGGGTTGGGATTGGGTTTGAGATTGAATATTGAGGACGCCGCCCCCTGGCACTCGGCGCGCGGGAGTGCCAAATTACAGCGTGATGACAGATGCAGGTAATGACAGGGTGATCAGGCCATGATCCGCTACGAATTGCGCTGCGATCAGGCGCATGAATTCGATGGCTGGTTCAAGGATAGCGCGGCTTTCGACAAGCTGGCGGCTGCGGGGCTTGTGGAATGCCCCCATTGCGGCCCGACCAAGGTGGCCAAGCGCCTGATGGCACCCGCGATTCCGAAAAAGGGCCGCCCGGCCCGCAATGCGAAGGCCGAGGCGCCGCCCACGCCCGTGGCTGAACCAGCCGCGCCACCGCCGGCCCCGGCCCCCGCGCCCCCTGCCCTGCCTGCGGCGGCGCTCGCCGCCATGCCGGCGGAACTCCGCGCCATGCTGCGCCACATGCGCACCGAAATCGAAAAGAACTGCGATTATGTCGGCGCCGACTTCGCAGAGGAAGCGCGCAAGATCCACCACGGTGAAGCCGAAGCGCGCGGCATTTTCGGCGAAGCCAGTGAGGATGAGGCCGAGGCCTTGCGCGAAGAAGGGATTGAGATTGCGCGCATCCCCTGGGTGCCGCCTTCCGATGCCTGATCTCGCGCGCCGTTGCGCGGTGTTTGATCTGGATGGCACGCTGGTGGATAGCGCGCCCGATATCCATGCCGCGCTTGATCGGCTGATGGCGCGCCGCCGCCTGCCAGGCTTTGCGCGGGCCGAGGTGGTGGGGATGATCGGCGATGGCGTGCGCGTGCTGCTGGAACGCGCCCATGCCGCGCGTGGCATCACGTTGGATGAGGCCAGTTTTGATCAATTCATGACGGATTATGAGGCGAATGCCGCCGTGCTGACCCAGCCTTTCACCGGTATTCCCGAATTGCTGAGCGCCTTGCAGGCCAGCGGCTGGCGGCTGGCGGTTTGCACCAACAAGCCGGAAGCGGCCGCGCGGGTTTTGCTCTCGGGCCTTGGGCTGGACCGCCATTTCAGCGCGCTTGGCGGGGGCGATAGCTTCCCCATGCGCAAGCCCGATCCGGGGCATTTGCGCGCAACGCTTGCCGCTGCCGGTGCGGCGCCCGATCAGGCGGTGATGATTGGCGATCATGCCAATGACATGCTGGCAGCGCGCGGGGCTGGCGTGCGTGCGATTTTTGCCGGCTGGGGCTATGGCCCGCAAAGCATGGCGGGCGGTGCGCCGATTGCCCTGGATGTGCCGGCGCTGAGCGCCCTGCTTGGCTGAAGCCGCTACCTCAGGCGCTGCAATTCCATGCGCATGGTGCCGAAAATCGTGCTCGGGAATTCCACCCGGATCGGGATGGGCGGCAGGCGGTGATCCACCGTGGCAAGCCAAGCCGTGGCCGGGCGCGGCTGGGTCGCGCGGGCGGGATCATCGCCATGGCGCACCCCCGCCACCAGCCGGCTTTCCAGCCCGCATTGCAGGGACTCGATCTCCTTCCCCGCATGGGTGACGCGCACTGACCCGATGGTGCGCGATGACCAATCCAGCCGCCGCCTGCCATCAAAAATCGGGCCCGTCAGGTCGCAGCGGCCGGTTTGCGCCACGGTACGCGACATCAGCGCAAAGGCTGAAAGCCCATCAATCGCGCCCCGCCGCGCCGGCAGGGGGACGGGTTCATTGGTGGCACCCTCAGGCGGTTGCAGTTCAAGCGCCTGGGGCATGCCTTCCCGATAGAGCATGACCGTGCGCCTGGCATCGCCGCGCCAATTCCCCTCTGCCTGGAAGCGCTGCGGCGCCACGCCTTCCGCACGCCAAGCGCCTTCCACCTCGGATCGGATTTCATGCGGGGCGAAAAGCCGGCCAATGCCAATGGCGCGGCTGACCGAGCGCATCCAATAGCCATCCGGACGAGCTTCAAACTGGGCGGTGATCTCGACCACGGCGATCCCGGTTTGGGTGACCTGATAAACCGCCTCCACCGCCCTTGCCGGGGAGATTCCGGCCGGTGCGCAAGCCAGGATAAGGCCAAGGCATGGCTTCAGAAAGAAACGCATCGGCATTTGGTAGCAGAAGTGGCACTGGAAGAAAAATCTGTCAGCCGGCACTTCGTTCAGCCAAGGCCGCTTTGGGGCGGCTGGCAAAAATCGGCGGCAGGCGGGCGAAGAAGTCAAGCTCTGCCCGGTTGTAGCGTTCAAGCCGCGCCAGGGCCGTGGCGTAATCCGCCTGCGCGCAGGCCGGGGCCACGCCAGGCAAGACCGGCCTTTCATTGGCGCGTGGCAGCGGCCCTTCAAGCGTCACGCCAAAAAGCCCAAGTAGCTTTTGGGCAAAGGCATCCAAGGCATCCATGCGGCCGAGCAAATTGGGGTAGCGCTGAAGTGCCGCCACAATCCCGTTCGGGTCTGTGGCATTGAACAGGGAACGCAATTGGGCATTGTGGCAATGCGCGGCGAATGCCGGCACGGCATCCAGCGCCTGATTGAGCGAAAGCCGGCTGAGCGCTGCATGATCCGGATGGTCAGGTCTGCCGCGAATGTAATCAAAGAGCGAGATAATGCGTTCCAGCGGATGGCGCAAAACAGCGGCAATGGCGATTGGGCGCGGCGCATGTCCAATAAGCGGATGGGCCAAACCGTAATGGCCTGTCAGCAGCGTCATGCGCTCATACATGAGGTGATCCCTCATGAGCGCAGCGGCGAGCCCCGCCTCTCCTCCGCATGCGGCGCAAAGGTCAGCATGGAAGACAGCATGTTCCCGCAATACGAAGCTGAACACACGGTTAAGGGTGGTGCCGCCGGTACGTGGCAAATGAAAAAAACATAAAATCGGCCCGCTGACCGGTTTTTTTAAGAAATTTTGTCTTAATATGGCGTTCATTTCTTTGGCTCGGGCGATGGGCCAAAGAAATACCGGGAAAACTAAAATACTTTCTTTCCGGCCCGGGCAAAATATCCAGTACGGCGTTCAAGCTTGACGGGCCCGCCCTTACGCCCCTAAAGGCAAGTTCAGGTCGGGCGCGTAGCTCAGCGGTAGAGCATTCGCTTCACACGCGAAGGGTCACAGGTTCAATCCCTGTCGCGCCCACCATCCACCGTTCAATAGGATTTCGGCAGGCCGAGCACTTTTTCGGCGATATGGCTCAGGATCAGCTCTCGGCTGACCGGGGCGATGCGCGGGATCATGCTTTCGCGGAAATAGCGTTCCACCTGGTATTCCTGGGCATAGCCCATGCCGCCATGGGTCAGTACGCCGGCTTCCGCCGCCGCAAAACCGGCCTCGGCGGCCAGATATTTCGCCGCATTGGCTTCCGCCCCGCAATCCCGACCGGCATCATACAGCGCGGCCGCCTTCATGGTCAGCAAGCCGGCGGCTTCCAACTGCGCCCAAACCCGCGCGAGCGGGTGCTGGATGCCCTGATTCTGGCCAATGGGGCGGCCAAACACTTCCCGCGTGCGGGCATAATTGGTGGCCCTGCTCAGCGCTGCCTGGCCAATGCCGACAGCTTCCCCCGCGATCAGGATACGCTCGGGGTTGAGGCCATGGAGGATCAGGCGAAAGCCCTCCCCTTCCGCGCCGATGCGGTCTTCTTCCGGCACTTCCAGCCCATCGAAAAACAGCATGTTCGAATCAACGCCGTGCCGGCCCATTTTGTGGATCAGCCGCACTTCAACCTTCGCGCGATCCAGCTTGGTGTAGAACAGCGTCAGCCCATCGGTCTTGCGCTTCACCTGATCAAGCGGCGTGGTGCGCGCCAGCAGCAGGATGCGGTCGGCCACCTGCGCCGTGGAAATCCAGATCTTTTGCCCGTTGATGACATAGCGATCACCGCGCTTTTCGGCGCGCGTCTTGAGTTCCGTGGTGTTGAGGCCGGTATTGGGCTCGGTCACGCCGAAACAGGCTTTTTCGCGCCCTTCGATCAGCGGCGGCAGAAAGCGCTGCTTTTGCGCGGGCGAGCCAAATACCACGACCGGGTTCAGCCCGAAGATGTTCATATGAATGGCCGAAGCACCGGACATGCAGGCGCCGCTTTCCGCCACCGCCTGCATCATGACGGTGGCTTCCGAAATCCCCAAGCCGGCACCGCCAAATTCCTCGGGCATCGCGATGCCAAGCCAGCCGCCGGCGGCGACCGCGCGGTAGAATTCCTCTGGAAAACGCGCTTCCTGATCAATCCTCAGCCAATAATCATCGCCAAAATCGGCGCAGAGTTTCAGGATCTGCGCGCGGAGTTCTGATTGCGCTTCGGTGAGCGAATACTGCACGGAACCATCCTTGGGTTGGTCTTGCTTGGAAATTGCGTTCTTGCCGCGGCCCGGTCAATCGCATGGCGTTGCCTTCGCCGCGGCTCTCGGGCAAACACCGCGCCTGGAGCTTTAGCATGACCGAAGACACCCCCACCCTGCCGGACCGGCTTTCCAATGACCCAAGCAGCCCCTTTTATGATGAGGCGCTGCTGAGCCGTGGCGTTGGCATTCGCTTCAAGGGCCAGGAAAAGACGAATGTGGAGGAATACTGCGTCTCGGAAGGTTGGGTCCGGGTCAGCCTCGGTAAGGCCGTGGATCGGCGCGGCAAGCCGCTGACGATGAAGCTGACCGGGACAGTGGAGCCTTATTTGCGGTAGGGCGCCAAGCCAGCGGCTTACGCGCTGGCCGCATGTTACTGTCCGTTGTTCACATCCTCTTGCCCGGCCAGTCGCCTGAACACCGATTGCCGGAATAACCCGTCAAGACGATGGCACCTATTCTCGCCACGTCGGGTGTCGCGAAATGCTGTTTTCGCGAGATCGGACAGCCCAACGCGTCATCAAGATCGCGCATCAACAGCAGACCGCCGTCCGAACTGATCTGCGCACCTTGCAACGCCACCCGCACATGGCGGTCAAAATTGACCCAATCTGCCCGCTGCGGGCGCGTATCCTCCGGGTGGTGCAAGAAGCACGCCCCTCTCAGCCATCAACCACATGATTGGTATCAGAAATACCATAGTCATGACAACGAAATCAGGTGAGTAATTGGGGCAGGCGGGATCGGATGAATACTGCATGGAAAAGCCCAATGCTTGAACCCGCCAATCTCAGTCACGGCACGGCCAGGAGGATCGTTCTTCTCGCCGTTTGCTCCTGTCGAGGTGTCATTCCAAGAGGTCGGGGGAAGGTTTGATCGGGCCCAACTCGTGGTGCGATTCGTGCTGACCTATCCCCTGCCCCAAAAGCCCCCGCGCACTACCAGCCGTATATTTGGTCGGCCGATTCACGCCGCGGTCGGGAACCGACAGCGGCGATCGGACCACTGGCGGCCAGGTGCCTTGACGGGGCATCGCACCCTGATGCTGCCTTTGTAATGCGCTCAGATTATTGTATGGCCTTCATTTCCCGATATCTTCAGAGGAACGCAATGCTTCACATCGATTTGCCGACCCGCAACGAGATAGAACAACTGGCCGCCTATCGTGGCAGCCCGGCGATTTCGATCTATCTGCCGACCACCCCGCTGACGCAGGAAGCGCAGGCCGACCGGATCGAGCTGAAAAACCTGCTGAAAGCCGCCATTGCCAAGGTTGAAGGAACGGGGGGCGCGAAGCGCAGCATCCGCGCCATTGAGGAAGCCATTGAGGCCATCATCGGCGACGATGATTTCTGGACGGAACAGGCCAATAGCCTCGCCCTTTTTGCGACGCCGGAGAATATTCGCAGCTTTCGCCTGCCAAACCGGCTCGTCTCCTTGTTCGAGGTTTCTGACCGCTTCCATCTGAAGCCCTTGCTGAGATCTGTAACCTTTCCGCAGCACGCCTATTTGCTGGTCATCAGCATGGGGGCAGCGCGACTGGTGGAGGTTTCGGCAGACCTGCCGCCACATGAAATCAAGGTGCCCGGTTTGCCGCGCGATGCGGCGCATGCGCTCGGCCGGCGTAGCCACACCGAACGCAGCGGCAATATGATGAGCGGGGAAAGCACAAGCGAACATGCCACCATGGCGCGATACTGCCGCACTGTGGACCAGGCCCTGCGCCCGGTCCTGTCCGGCCATGAGCGCCCATTGATCCTGGTGGCGGCGGAACCGCTGGCAGCGATCTACCGCAGTGTCTGCAGCTATCCGCACCTCGCGGCCGAGGTAATCCCGGGCAGTGGCGACCACACGCCCGACCATCACCTCGCAGGGGCCGCGCGCGCCGTGCTTGATGGTATCTACGCGAAGGAGATCGCAGACATCGCAGCGCTTTACGCCACCCGCGCGGATCAGGGCCGCGCGACCGGCGATGTCGCCATGGCAGCGCGTGCCGCGACTTTTGGCGCCATTGACCGGTTGGTCGTGGACATGGACGCCGACATCCCCGGTACAGTGGCCGAAGATGATGGCCGCGTTGCCTTCGCGAGCAAGGCCGATGGCGCCAATTACAGCATCACCGATGAGATCACGCGCCGCGCCCTGCAATCAGGCGCTCGTGTGATCGCGGCGCGGGCGGCTGACATCCCAGGCGGTGGCGCATTGGCCGCCATTTTGCGTTATCCTGTCTGAAAGATCGCCCACAAGCGGCCTCACCGCGAAAGCATTTCTGGTGAGGGAATATGAACGGGGTCTGGCCCGATGGTCCGGTGGCTGTTGTCGGTTTCCGACAGCAGCCTGGATCGTAGCGGCAAGCCGCTGACCATGGAGCTGACCGGGACAGTGGAGCCTTGTTTGCGGTGAGCCGCCTTACGCGCTGGCCGCATCCAATTCCGCGACCGCCGCCGCATCAAGCGTAAGCGCCGCCGCCTTCACGAGATCCGCGACTTGCGCGGAGCTGGTGGCACTCGCAATCGGTGCTGCCAGCCCTGGGCGGCCCTTGAACCAGGCGAGTGCAACTTGCGCCGGCGTGGCGCCCATACGCGCTGCCACCTTGTCCAAAGCGGCCAGCACCTTCAACCCCTTGTCATTCAGGTATTTCCCTGCCCCCCGTGTCCCGCGCGGGCTTTTGCCGAGGTCCGCCTCGGACCGGTATTTGCCAGACAGGAAACCCGAGGCGAGCGAATAATACGGGATTACGCCCACAGCTTCCGCAGCACAAAGCGGCAGCATATCCGCTTCAATACCGCGTTCCAGCAGATTGTAATGCGGCTGCATGGTCTGATAGCGCGGCAGGCCATGCTTGGTGCTGATTTCCAGCGCTTCCTTGAAGCGCGCGGCGGAGAAATTGGAAGCGCCAATGGCGCGCACCTTGCCTGCCTTGATCATCTTGTCAAAGGCCGCGAGCGTTTCTTCCTGCGGCACTGATTCATCATCGCGGTGGGACTGATAGAGATCAATCACATCCGTCCCAAGCCGCTTCAAGGATGCTTCAATCGCACTGGCAAGATAGGCGGGCGAGAGCCCCTTGCCGATGCCGGGCATTTCCATCCCCGCCTTGGACAGGATCAGCACATCATGCCGCCGCCCGCGGGCCTTCAGCCATTCGCCCATGATGGTCTCGGATTCGCCGCCCTTATTGCCGGGCACCCAATAGGCATAGACATCCGCGGTATCGAGCGCATTGAGCCCGCATTCCACCAGTTCATCCAAAATCCGGAAGGATTGCGCCTTGTCCAAGGTCCAGCCGAAGACATTGCAGCCGAAAATCACGGGCGGGACGAAAATGCCGGAACGGCCCAATTCGATTTTTTGCATGGGGTTTCTCCTGTCGTTGCGCCAGCTTGCAGGCTTTGGCATGGGCGGAAAAGGGGGGCAGCGCTTTTGCTTGCCATCGCGCTGCCAGATGGGGCAAAACTACGCACAAGCAAAACATGAGGGAGGCGCCACCATGGCCCAAAAGAAGCTGCCGGAACGTTCATTCCAGGAACTCTATCGCGATGACCCCGAAAGGGCCGATGCGCTGGTTTGGGGCCGGCGCGGGGCGCTGCAAGGGGCCGCGCTTGCCGCCATGGGCGCTGCGCTTGGCACCACCATTCCCTTCGGGCGGCATATGCCAAGCGGGCTGGTGCCGGCCGCCTTGGCGCAGGGCGGCAATCAGCCGCAATTCCTGCAAATGGAAGGCAAGGCGCCGCTGATCATGCAGGGCGAACGCCCGCTTTGCGCCGAAACGCCGGAGCATTTGCTGGATGACCCGATCACGCCCGCCGACAAGTTCTTCATCCGGAACAACGGCAATACGCCAGACCCGGTGTCCGATCCGCGCGCCTGGAAAATCCGCATTGACGGGGAAGTGAACACCCCGCTTGAGCTTACCGTTGCCGAGCTTGAACAGCGCTTTGAGGTTGTGACGCGCCGGCTGCAAATGGAATGTGGCGGCAATGGGCGTTCTGCCTTCTCCCCGCAAGCAGCGGGCAATCAATGGGGTAATGGTGCGGTCTCAAACGCGGAATGGACTGGCGTGCGGCTGCGCGATGTGCTGCGCGCCGCCGGCGTGAAGGATGGCGCCAAATTCACCGGCCAGCACGGTGCTGATACGCATCTTTCCGCACAAGGCCCGGCGATCAGCCGTGGCATGCGGATTGAAAAAGCGATGGATGAGGATACGCTGATCTGCTTTCGCATGAATGGCGCGGCCATTCCGCAGCTTCATGGCGCGCCGGCGCGGCTGATTGTGCCGGGCTGGCCGGGTTCGCTCAGCCAGAAATGGTTCACCCGGCTTGAAGTGCTGAACGCGCCCCATACCGGGCGCGGCATGGGCGGCACATCCTATCGCATCCCCGTGACGCCGATTGTGCCGGGCAGCCGCAACAATGGCGCGGATTTCGTGGAGATGGAGAGCATGCCCGTGCGCTCCGTCCTCAGCAGCCATGCCCATGGCACACGCCTGCCCGCGGGTACGCGCAGCCTGGATATTCGTGGCCATGCCTGGGCGGGGGATTTGACGGTACGGGATGTGCATGTCTCCACCGATTTCGGGCAAAGCTGGCAGGCGATGCAGGTGGCGCCCCCACCCAATCGCCATGCCTGGCAGCGTTGGCAGGGCCGCATCGCGCTGCCGAGCGATGGCTATTTTGAAATCTGGTATCGCGCGACGGATAACAATGGCCGCATGCAGCCGCATGTCGCGGCGAATTGGAATCCGCAAGGCTATGCGGCCAATCCGATCAGCCGTGTCGCCATTCTGATCGGCTGAAGCAGCCCATGCGCTTGCTGCAATATGCGGCGGTGGCGGTGCTTTTGTTTGCATCGGCCACCATCGCGCAAACGCCTGATCTGGCGCAGCGCCAGGCGGAAACCACTGCCGCCCTGGCCGAGCAACAGGAAGAGGAAACCGTGCTGGCGGAAGGCGAAGGCCGTTCGGAAGTGTTTGGCTATTGCACCGCCTGCCACAATACCGCGCTCATCCGGCGCAGCGCCTTCACGCGCGAACGCTGGGATGAGCTGATGGATTGGATGACGGAAAAGCACGGCATGAATCCGCTGGAAGGCGAATTCCGCGACACCATTGTGGATTATCTGGCGCGCCATTACGGGCCACGCACACGCGGCCCGCGCGGGGGCAATCCCTTCCTGAATTGATCCGCAGAAGCGGGTTCACCCGCCCACGGTGATATTCGCTTCCTGCGCCACGCGGGTCCAGCGCGCGAGTTCAGTGCGCACCATCTCACCAAGCTTTTCCGGCGGAGAAGGTGGCGCCATTTCCACATTGATGGAAGCAAAGCGCCGCACCAGCGCCACATCATTCTGCATGGCGGTGATGGCGCGATTCCAGAAGCTGATCACCTCCAGCGGGGTGCCGACGGGGCCGAGCAGCCCGCTCCAGGCCATGGATTCAAGCGGCGCCAATTCCGGCATGCCGGATTCAGCGAGTGTGGGGATTTCCGGCGCCAAGGGCGAACGGCGATTGGCCAAAACAGCAAGCGCCTTCACCGCCTTGCCCTGCACCTGCGGCAAGGCGCTGGTCATGGCATCCACCATGAAATGCACGCGGCCTTGCTGCATATCCAAGAGCGCCTGCGCGCTGCCGCGATAGGGCACCTGTTCCATCCTGATGCCGACCGCACGGAAGATTTGTTCCGTCACCAGATTGCCGAAAGTGCCCGCACCCGGATTGCAGGCGATGTAGCGATTGGGATTGGCGCGGAACAGCGCGATGGCTTCGGCCAGCGTATTCGCTGGGAAATCCGGCGGTACCACAATCAGGAAGGTTGTCCATCCGACAAGGCCAATCGGCACCAGGTCCTTCGTGACATCAAAGGGCAGGTTGCGCGTGACGGCGGGGTTCACGACCAGCGGCGAATTGGAACTCATCAGCAGCGTATAGCCATCGGGCGTGCTGCGGCTGACCGCCTGAATGCCGATGGCGCCGGTAGCGCCCGCGCGGTTATCAACCACAATCTGCACGCCGCCGCGATTGGCCATTTCATCCACCATCAGGCGGCTGATCAAATCGGACATATTGCCGGGCGGGAAGGGTACCACGAAGCGCACTGGCCGATTGGGATAGGCCGCCTGCGCGCGACCAATCGCGGGTGTGGCCAGCAAGGCTGAGGCTGCAAACAGATCGCGCCGCTTCAGCTTCATCATGTGATCGTTCCCTTTTCCCTGAGTTTCTTGATGGCCCCAGCATCAAGGCCAAGGCGTTTTGTAAGGATATCTGCGGTATCAGCACCAAGCGCCGGTGCGGCCTTGGTGGGGGGGCGTGCACCTGCTACGCGCACCGGCCCGGTCAGCATGCGTACCGGATCGCCACCTTCGCGGCGCGCGAAATCCGCCACTGCCTGCTGTTCCTGTGCAAACGGGTTTTCCAAAGCCTGCGCCACATCGAAAACGGGCGCGGCCGGCACGCGCCCGCCAAACAGCGCCAACCAGTCGGCGGTGGTTTTTTGCGACAGCGCCTCATCCAGGATTTGCGTGACCAGCGCGCGATTGGCGAGCCGCGCATTGAAGCTGGCAAAGCGCGGATCATCCGCCCATTCGGGACGGCCCAAGGCATCCGCCAGGATCGGCCAGAATTTTTCCTTGTTGCACATCAGGAAAATCCAGCCATCGCGCGTGCGATAAAGCTGCGATGGCGTCAGCGATGGATGCGAACCTCGCGGCTCCCGACCCTGCACATGCCCGCCATTCAAATACCAGGTGGCCAGGTAGGAAAGATTATGCAGCGCCGTGTCAAACAGGCTGACATCCACATCCATGCCGCGTCCCTTCGCGCGCGCGCCGACAACGCCGGAGACCAGGGCGAAGGATGTCATCAGCCCGGTCATCATATCCACAACCGAAAGGCCAAAGCGCGCGGGCGGGCCGTCCGGTTCGCCGGTCAGGGAAAGATAGCCCGCCTCCGCCTGCATCAGATAATCATAGCCAGGCCAGGATTTGCGCGATCCTTGCCGGCCATAGGCGGAAAGATGCGCGCAGACGATGCGTGGGTTGATGTCCTTTAGCGCATCATAGGTCAGCCCAAGCTTGTCCGGCTGATCACCGCGCAGATTATCCAAGACGGCATCCGCATGGCCCACCAATTGGCGCAGGATCGCCATGCCTTCGGGGTGTTTCAGATTGAGCGCGAGGCTCCGCTTGTTGCGGTTGAAGGCGTGATGGAAATGGCTATCGCCCGGCCCGAAATAATAAGGCCCGACAGAACGCCCAACATCGCCACCTTCGGCCGGGTTTTCGATCTTGATGACCTCAGCGCCCATATCGGCAAGCAGCATGGAACCAAAAGGCCCGGCGCCATATTGCTCAACCGCCAGAATGGTCACGCCATCCAGCGGCAGGGGCCGATCAGCCATCAGATCGGGTTCTTTTCGATCAGGCGTTTCGCAATCACCAGGCGCTGGATTTCATTGGTGCCTTCGCCAATCACCAAAAGCGGCGCATCGCGATAAAGCCGTTCCACGACGAATTCCTTGGAATAGCCGTAACCACCATGAATGCGCATGGCTTCCAGGCTGTTTTCCACGGCGGCTTCGGTCGCGAAAAGCTTCGCCATCCCGGCCTCATAATCCGAACGATCACCGCGATCCAAGGCATGCGCGGCTTTTTCGGTAAGCAGCCGCGCGGCTTCCACACGCACCGCCATATCGGCCAACTTGAGCGCAATGGCTTGGTGTTCATGGATAAATTTGCCGAAGGTTTTGCGCTGCTGCGAATAACGCACGGCTTCATCCAGCGCGCGCTTCGCCACCCCCACGCCACGCGCCGCGACATTCACGCGGCCAAGTTCCAGCCCGGCAATGGCACAAGCCAAGCCCTTGCCCTCCACGCCGCCAATCAGCCGATCGGCGGGGATGCGGTAATCGGTAAAGACCAGTTCCGCACTATCAATGCCCTTATAGCCAAGCTTTTCGAGCTTACGGGAAACCGTGAAGCCCGGGCCTTTCTCGGCAATGAACATCGCCATGCCGTGATGGCGCGGCTCTGCCGCCGGGTTGGTTTTCACCAGCAGGGCAAAGCAGCTTCCTTCAATGCCATTGCTGATCCAGGTTTTCGTGCCATTGATGATGTAGTCGTCACCATCGCGCCGCGCCACGGTGCGAATGGCCTGCAAATCCGTCCCGCAATCCGGTTCCGTCAGCGCAAGCCCGCCGCGCCATTCTCCGGTCGCGAATTGCGGCAGGAAGCGCGCGCGTTGCGCCGGCGTGCCCATTTTGTCCACAATCCGCGCCATGATCAGATGCGAATTAAGGATGCCGGAGACCGACATCCATTCCTCGGAGATCAATTCAATGATCCGCGCATAGGTGGAAGGTCTGAGACCCAGGCCGCCAAATTCCTGCGGAATGATGGCGCCAAACAGCCCCATTTCCTTCATGCGCGCCACAATCTCATGCGGATAGGCGTCTTCATGCTCAAGCTTGGATGCCACGGGCCGCACATGGCGTTCCAGAAATCGCTCGACGGAATCGAGCACCAGTTTTTCCTGTTCGTCCAAATCGCTCATTTTGTTGCCTTCACGCCGGCGTCCCGCTTGGGCACCAGGCTTACCCGTTCAAAGGAAAGAAAGACCGTGCCATCGGCCTTGTAGCCTTCGGTCCTGGTGGTCACTATGCCCTGATTGGGGCGGGATTTGCTGGCGCGCACATCGGTGACCGTGGTGCGCGCGTAAATCGTATCGCCCGGAAAGACCGGCGCCGTCAGCGCAATATCCTTCCAGCCCAGATTGGCAATGGCATTGAAGGAAATATCGGCCACTGTCATGCCGGTCACAATCGCGAGCGTGAGGGCGGAATTGACCAAGGGCTTGCCGAATTCAGAACGGGAAGCGAAATCCGCATCGCAATGCATGGGATGCTGGTTCATGGTCAGCAGGCTGAACTGGATGTTATCCGCATCGGTAATGGTGCGGCCGGGCCAATGTTCAAACACCTGGCTCGGTGCAAAATCCTCCAGGAAATTACCGCGTTCCCTGCCGGCTATCATCGTCACGCTTTTGCTTCCTTCCTCAACACAAAACCGCGCTGATTTTAGCCTGTCAGCGCTTCCGTCAGCGCCACCACGCTCTCTGCCTTGTCGAGTGACATCGCCAGATCAATCACGCGCTCGATGCGCGCGGGCGACATCACACGCCCGGCATTATCGCGGAATTTCTGTTCGACATCCGCCGCACCCAAAGGCTGACCATCCGAGCCGCGATTGAATTCCTCGCGGTGGCGCAGCGTGCGGCCATCGGTGGTCTCGATCACCACCTCACCCGAATAATAGCGCGGGAAGCGAGAGGCCGGGTCTTCGCCATAATGCGCGCGTTGGCAAAGTTCCAAAACGCGCGGATCGCGGATCGCCTGTTCATCCAATTCATTCAGCGTGAAGCGGCCATGCACAATGGACGCTGCCATGGTGTAATGGATGCTGAATTGCGCGTCATAGGAATTGGCCGGCGCCTTCTTCGCTTCTTCCGGCTGGCAGACAATCTTGTATTGGCCAGGCGAAAGCAGCGCGGTCATGCTGCGGATCATCTCCGGCGTCAGGCCATGCTTCTGCCTAAGGGCGAGTGTGGCATCCGCAATCGCATGATTGAAATGGCAGCAGGGATAAGGCTTCAGCGCGACATTGCGGAATTCCCACAAATCGCCGAGTGCTTCCGTGCAGCGCGCGGCAAAGCCGGCCGGCGCCTTGCCACCCAGATAGGTGCGGAACAGGCCAAAGCGGCCTTCATAAGCCGCCGGCGGCGCCTTGAAGCCAGCGCGCGCCAGCGCGGTTGCGGTAATGCCGCAAACCCCCGCCCAGCCGGGATGAATGCGCTTGGTCCAGGAACCATCTTCCAGAAACTCAAGCGACCCCGCCGCCATGGAAAGAATAACGCCCTGCGCTGCCGCCATTTGCGCGGCTGTTGCGCCCGCTAGCCGCCCAGCAGTGAGGGATGCGCCAAAGGCGCCAACCATGCCGGTTGGGTGAAAGCCAAGCTGGTGAAAGGCGCCCTGCGCCGCCGCACCAATGCGCGATGATGCTTCAATGCCGATGATATAAGCGAGCAAGGCTTCCATGCCATTCGCGCCATGTTCGCGCGCCATGCCAAGCGCGGTTGGCACAGCGCTGGCGGAACCATGCACCACGGCGTCCGAATGCGTGTCGTCGAAATCAAGCCCATGCATCAGCGTGCCATTCAGCATCACGGCATCGCGCAGCGGCAGGCGCATGGCATAGCCAATCACGGGATGGGCACCGGCACCGGCCAGGCTTTGCAACGCATTGGCCGTGCGATGCGCAAAATCAAAACTGGTGGAGGCGAGCGCGATGCCAAGGCAATCCAGCATATGGCGCTTGGCTTGTTCGACCACATCGGCGGGGATGTCTTCGGCGCGGAGCTTTGCGGCGAAACCGGCCAATTGGGCGGAAATCGGCGCCTGGTTTTTCGTACCCGCATCGGTCAGGGTGCCGGGCAGCGCATCCATCATGGTGTTTCCTCCTGCGTGTTTGCCGTATCTCCGCATGCCGGGGCGGGGCTGTAAAGCTCTGGTCTTGGGGGCGATGGCCGCCTATGAATCACTGTCACGCGCATAACCTTGCAAGGCAGAAACAGATGAACGCACCTGGCCCCAATCGCAGTTTTCTTTTCGCCCCGGGCGATCATCCGCGCCGGGCGGAAAAGGTGCTGCAAGTCGGCGCTGATGCCGCCATTCTGGATTTGGAAGACGCGGTTGCCATCGCCGCCAAGCCGGGAGCGCGTGGTGCGGTGCGTGCGGCCTTGGAACGCCCACGCCAATGCCGCGCCTATGTGCGCGTCAATGCCTTTGACACGCCATTCTGCTTTGGCGATCTGCATGCTGTTATTGGCGGCACTTTGGATGGCATTGTCCTGCCCAAGCTGGAAGATGCCGGGCAATTGCTGGCGGTGGATTGGATGATCGGCAATCTGGAAGCCGAACGCGGCCTGCCCGCCGGCGGTATTGACCTGATGCCGATTATTGAAACAGCGCGCGGGCTGGTCGCTTTGCGTGATCTGGCGCGCGCCGCCGCTGCACTGCCTTCGGGGCGCGTGCGGCGCCTGGCTTTTGGTGCGGGCGATTACACCACTGATCTCGGCATTACCTGGACCTTGAATGAAGATGAATTGGCCCCGGCGCGGAGTGAATTTGTGCTCGCCTCCCGCGCGGCGGGGCTTGAACCACCGATTGATACGGTCTTCATCGAATTGCGCGAAACGGCGGCGTTTGAGGCATCTTGTACCCGCGGCGCAGTGCTGGGTTTTCAGGGCAGGCTATGTATCCACCCGGATCAGATCGCGCCTGCCAATGCCGCCTATTCACCGCCCGAGGCGGAAATCACTCGCGCCAAGCGCATTGTTGAAGCCTTCGCGGCGGCAGAGGCGGGCGGGCTCGCTTCCATCCAGGTGGATGGGCGTTTTGTGGATTACCCGATTGTGCAGAAGGCAGAACGTATTCTGGCAATTGCGGCAAGGATCGCCGCCAAACAGGCATGACGCGCCCCGGCTGCGCGTCACACCAAGCGCTGTTTACCGCGGCGCGGGCTGGCCCGGCGGTTGAGCGCGCGGCCCATCGCCACGGCGACCACGGCGCTGCACCTCGGCCCGCGTCAGGGCGCCATCGCCATCCGCATCCATGGAACGGAACATGGCATCGGCCATGACGCGAAGTTCGGGCAGAGAAATCTTGCCATCGAGGTCCGCATCAACAAAGCGGAAGCGCGCCGCCTGGCGTTCATCCATCCGCTCCCGCATGGCCTCAGGCGGGCCACGGCCTTCACCGCGGCGGGCGGTATAGAAGGCGCGGATTTCCTCAAGCGTCAGGCCGCCATCCTTATTGGCGTCAATTTCCGCGAAACGCGCCGCGAGCCAGGCATTGGCTTCTTCGCGCGTCACCTTGCCGTCATTATTGGTGTCGGCACGCGCAAAAGCCTCACCCGCGGCGAAGCCCATCATGCCATCGCCGCGCTGGCCGTGATGCATCTGGTGCATGTGCTGCGAAGGCATGCCCTGAGGGCCAGGCTGCGCGCGAGCGAGCCCCACCGTGCCAAGGGCAAAGACAGAGGCCAAGATTAAGGTCCGGGTTGTTCTGGAAGACATATCAAACTCCTGCAAACGGCGAGATGCCGTGCGAAAGCCATGCGCCCCTTTTGTAACACGCGCATTGCGCCAGCGCAGAGCGCCGGTGAAGAAAGGTAACGCGGGTCAGGGCGTACCCCCCTGCCCCAAATCCCACCATAGGCCGGTAAAGGCCAGAATGCCCTCCCGCGCGGGCGCGATCAGGAAATGCTCATCCGGGCCATGTTGTTTGCAGCCATTATAGGAATGCGGCACCCAAACTAGCGGCACGCCGATATGGTCCACAAATACATCCCCCGGCAGCCCGCCCGATGAATTCGGGATGATCTGCACGCGCTTGCCAAGCGTTTTTTGCATACTGTCCTGCGCCCAGCGCACCCAGGGGTGATTGGGCGGCGTGCGGGAAGCCGCCATGCGCACACCGGCGTTCTCGATCACGATATCGACAAAACCCTGTTCATTGAGATGCCGACGAAGCGATGCCTCAAACGTGTTCGGATCAGTATCCACCGTGTAGCGGATATGGCAGGTGGCGCGCGCATCGGGTGCCACTGCATTCACCGGCGCATCTGGCTTGCCGGAGAGCATGGCGAGCACAATGAAGCTGTTCCAGCCATAGATTTTCTCAGCCGGCGTCAGGCCGGGCTCGCCCCAATCGGCATCAATCGTGGCGGCCCCTTCCCCGCCACCCACCGGGCAGCCATCCAGCACACCACGCACTTCGGCCGGCACACCATTTTGCGGCAGCCAATCGCGCACCAGGATCTTGCCGCGCGCGTCAATGATGGCGCCGATGGCGTGGCTGAGCCGAATGGCGGGGTCTGTGGTCAGCCCGCCCCAATGGCCGGAATGCACGCCGCCGGGGCGAAGCTTCAGCACCAGGTCAAACTGGAAAATCCCGCGCGTGCCGGTGGCGATGGTGGGCACTTCGGGTTCCACGCGCGGCCCGTCTGAGGCGATCAGCACATCGGCCGCCAGCAATTCTCGATTGGCCGCGACGAATTCGCGCAAACCACGCGAACCACGTTCTTCCGCCATTTCCAGAACGATCTTCACATTGAAGCCAAGCTTGCCGCCGCGTTCGGCCAGCACCGCTTCAAGGGCTGCGATATTCAACGCGTGCTGGCCCTTATTGTCAGCCGAACCCCGGCCATACCAGCGGCCATCTTCTTCGTATAATTCCCAAGGCTTCAGCCCTGGGCGCCATTGCTCATCCAGGCCGCGCACCGTGTCACCATGGCCATAAAGCAGCACGGTCGGTTTTGCCGCATCCTCAATGCGGGTGGCGGTCAGGATGGGACCGAAGCCTTCCAAGGGATTGGGATGGATGGAGACAGCAAAGCCCAGCCGTTCCAGCCACGGCCCAATCGCGCCTTCCAAATAATGGCGCAAATCCGCCTCATGCCCCGGCTCCTGCGCGGTAGAGGGGATGGCGACAAGATCGGTCAGCAATTTCTTGTAGCTGCCATCATCGAAATAGGTTGCAGCGCGGGCGAGTGCGCCTTCACGGCTCTGCATCACGCACCTCACACAATCTGGTTGAACAAGGCGGTTTCACCGCGCCATTGCCGGTTGAGATTTTCCATCATCATGTCCAGCACATTGTCTTCGTATTTATGCGTCTCACCCCCCGTATGCGGCGTGATCAGCACATTGGGCATGGTCCAAAGGGGGCTTGCTTCCGGCAGCGGTTCATCCACCGTGACATCCAGGGCAGCGCCGGCAATGCGCCCGGCTTGCAAGGCCGCGATCAAAGCCGGTTCATCCACCACGCGCCCGCGCGCGACATTCACGATATGCGCGGTGGGCTTCATGGCGGCCAGTGCGGCAGCGCCGATCAACCCGCGCGTTTCATCCGTCAACGGGCAGGCCAGCACAACAAAATCCGCGCGTGGCAGCAGGGCGGGTAGATTGGTGAAGGCATGCACCTCATCCGCGCCATTGGCGCCGGCCGAGGCATCGCGGCGCACGCCGATCACCTTCATATCCATGGCCTTGCAGATGCGCGCAATGCGCCCGCCAATCCGCCCGGTACCGACCACAATCACCGTCTTGCCGCCCGCCTCATCCTCGCGCTTCGCGAAATCGCCCATCATGCCGCGCCAAAAGCGCTTGGCCTGATTATCGCGCGCTTCCGGCACACGGCGAAGGATGCCCAGCAGCAGCGCAATCGCATGTTCGCTGACCGCATTGGCATTGCAACCCTGAGCACTCGCCAGCCTGATGCCCGCCGCGCGCATCACATCACGGTCATATTGATCCGTGCCGGCGCTGGCGGATTGCACAAAGCGCAAGCGGGGGGAGAGCTTGGGCAAATCATTCCGCCACAGCCCGGAACAGACCAGCACATCGGCGCCCGCAATCCGCGCATCCAGATCATCCCGGTTGCGCACCTCGAAGAAATCAATCCCCGCACCGCGCAGCGCAAAGCGATCGGCAAAGCGATAGGCGACATGGGCGAAGCAGATGGTCATTTTCTCGCGCGGCGGCAGCATGGGGTTCTCCTTGAGGCTTCTGGGCCAGACCCTGAAACGCCAGGGCCAATGGCGCAAGGGGTGGCGCTTGACGGCGGGGGGCGGGACAGCTTCCATCCATCAGGGCAGAACGGGACAATCCGGCAGCAAAGCCCGACGGGAGGAAGCATCATGAAACGCATCATTACGGCCCTTGTCGCCTTGTTCCTGGGTCTTGCCCAGCCTGCCGCCGCGCAGGATTTCCCCAATCGCCCCATCAATATGATTGTGGTCTTTGCGCCAGGCGGTGCCACCGATGTGCTGGCGCGCATTGTGGCCGATCACATGGCAAGAACGCTGAACCAGCGCATCACGGTGGAAAATGTCTCGGGCGCGGGCGGTACCATTGGCGGGGCGCGCGGCGCGCAAGCGGCACCGGATGGCTATACGCTGACGGTCGGCAGCCTTGGCAGCCATTCCGCCGCACCTTCGATTTATCGGTCCATCCAATATGATCCGCGCGAATTGCAGCCGATTGGGCTGATTGCCGGCACGCCCTTGTTTTTCGTGGTGCGCAATGGCTTCCCGGCGCAGACCATGCAGGAATTCCTGGCGCGAGTCCGCGCCAATCCGGGCCAGGTTTCCAATGCCAATGCGGGGATTGGTTCCACCAATCATTTGGCCTGTTCGCTATTTGCGCATCTGACCGGCGCGCGGATGAATGAAATCCCCTATCGCGGCGAAGGCCCCGCTTTGAATGATATTGTGGCGCAGCAGGTGGATAGCGCCTGCCTGCTGGCCCCCGCCGCTGTGCCGCAAATCCAGGCCGGCACCATGCGCGGCCTGTTGACCGCGGCCACGACGCGCAACCCCAATGCGCCGGGCGTGCCATCTGCGCCCGAAGCCGGGGTGCCTGACTATATCTTCCAAGGCTGGAACGCGATTTTCGCCCCGCGTGGCACGCCCGCACCTGTCG